>CALKAJ010000114.1 GCA_937983305.1 uncultured Ignavibacteriota bacterium
TGTGTTTGCTTTATTTTATTAAAATAAGTTTCTTCGTTTCCGAAAAATCTCCTGCTGTTATTTTATAAAAATATATTCCGTCACGATAAATCGGGATGCCAAAAGATTCACTTATATTTTTATTATTGTTAATCATTCTGAGCGAATTCACTAAACCCGTTGTGATTCTATAGAAACTGCAGCACCAAAAATATTTTTCCATAAATAGCTCTTTAATTTAATCAAAAACTATTTGTTTTTTTTGTTTTATTCTATGTATTTATTAATGCACTTTCGGAGGGATAGGGTTCGAATTTATTTGTAAATTCAATTTGTTTTACCTTACTAAGCCGGAGCTTAGTAAGGAGAAGGGGTTGCTGGAGCTTAGTAAGGAGAAGGGGTTGCTGGAGCTTAGTAAGGAGAAGGGGAAACCTTACTAAGCTGGAGCTTAGTAAGGAGAAGGGGAATCCCTACGGGATTGTTGAAATGAGTTTATTGCACTCCGGAAAGGGAATTTTAAAAACTACAAAACCCTGAATTTTATTCCGTTATATTCTTCATTTAAATTTTCGAGAGTGTATTGCCCGATTTTTGTTCTTCGAAGTTCTTTCAGGTATGCCCCGACTCCAAGTTCTTTTCCGAAGTCATTTGCAAGGGTTCTTATGTAGGTTCCTTTTGAACATACTACTTTAAAAAAAACTTCCGTTTCCGAAATTGCTTTTACAAAATATTCTCTGATGAAAATTTTCCTTGCCTTCGTTTCTACGGTTTCTCCTTTTCTTGCAAAGTGATATAACGGTTTTCCTTTATGCTTTAATGCGGAATACATTGGAGGGATTTGCTCAATTTCTCCTCTGAATTTTGATGCGGCTTTTTCTAAATCTTCTTCGGTGATATGATTTGTTTCCGTAAATCCTTCTTCTTCCGATTCCGTGTCATAGGTTCTGGTTACGGCTCCTATTCTGTAAATCCCTTCATATTCTTTTTCCATATCCATAAATTCATTTATTCGCTTGGTCATTTTGTCTGTGCAGATTATTAACATTCCGGTTGCTCTCGGGTCAAGTGTTCCGGCGTGTCCGCATTTTTTTACTTTCGCAAACTTCTTTAAATGATAAACCGCATCGGCACTTGTCATATCGAGCGGTTTGTCTGTTAAAATTATTTTTTCCGAATATTTATTGGGAGGAATCAGTTTCTTGGTTTGGTTTATCGTCTTTGTGCAATTCGTTTATCAGTTTATTGATTTTATCCGCATAGTCGAACGAATCGTCGTAATAAAAAACTAAATCTGGTGTGTATTTTAATTTTATCTGCTTTCCGAGTAAATATCTTATATGACTTTTTCTGAAATTAAGTCTTTCCGCACATTTTTCTCCCGGCTCTTTATTGCCAAGTACTGTGAAATAAATTTTTGCAAGTTTTAAATCCGGTGACATTATTACTTTCGATACTGTTACAAGTCCCATATTCAACTCCGAAATATCTCTCGACATTGCGGAGTTCATCTTATGCTTAATCTCTTCCGATACTTTTTCTAATCTGAATGGCATTTGTTAATTATTTTCAAAAACCAGCGTACGTTTCGATTCAACAATCTTGAATCCTTCGATTATATCGCCCGGTTTAATGTCGTTAAAGTTTTCGAGTCCTATGCCGCATTCGTAGCCCTGGTCAACTTCGCGTACGTCGTCTTTAATTCTTTTTAATGATGATATACCGCCTTCAAATATTACAAAACCTTCTCTTAATAATCTGACCTTTGTGTTCCTCGAGATTTTTCCGTCCTGAACATAACAGCCTGCAATGTTTCCGATTTTTGGTACTTTGAATACCTGTCTTACTTCGATTGTGCAGGTTACTTCTTCTTTCAGTTCGGGTTCAAGCATACCTTCAAGTGCGAGTTTGACTTCGTCAATAATCTTGTAAATAATATTATGCAGTCGGATATCAATGCTGTTCTTTTCGGCAAGTTTTCTTGCATTCAGATTTGGTCGTACGTTAAATCCGATAACAATTGCACCTGATGCTTCGGCAAGCAGAATATCTGATTCCGTAATCTGTCCGAGTGCATTATGTATTACGTTAACTTTAGCTTCGCTTGAGGAAAGTTTCATAAGTGAATCTGATATTGCTTCAGCGGAGCCGTCAGTATCTGCCTTGATAATAATATTGAGGTCAACCTGAATACCTTCTTTAATCTGTTTGGAAATATCGTCAAGCGTTGTTCTCTTAACCTGTCTGAAGTCCTGCTCGCGTTTTAATTGCTGGCGTTTCAGGGCAATTTCTCTTACCATACTTTCGGATTCAAGCTCAATAAAAACATCGCCTGCCTGAGGCATTCCGTCAAATCCGAGTACCATTACGGGAGTTGATGGACCGGCAGATTCAATTCTTTTATCTCTTTCATCAAACATAGCTCTTACTTTTCCTGAATATAATCCTGCAACAAAATTGCTTCCGATTTTTAAAGTTCCTTTTTGAACAAGTACGGTTGCGGATACTCCTCTTCCTTTATCAAGCTTGGCTTCCAGCACAACACCGCGTGTCATTCTGTCGGGATTAGCTTTCAGTTCAAGTAATTCTGCCTGAAGTAAAATCTTCTCAAGTAAAGTTTCAATATTTTTTCCAAACTTTGCTGATATTTCAACTGACTGATAATTTCCGCCCCATTCTTCAACGAGTATATTTTTCTCTGCAAGTTGTTGTCTGATTCTTTCCGAATTTGAATCCGGCTTATCAACTTTATTAATTGCAACTACGATTGGTACGTTAGCAGCCAATGCGTGATTAATAGCTTCAACAGTCTGCGGCATAACGCTGTCATCTGCGGCAACTACAAGTACTACAATATCCGCTGCCTGTCCGCCTCTTGCGCGCATTGCCGTAAAAGCTTCGTGACCCGGAGTATCAAGAAATGCGATTTCTTTTCCGTTTCCGACTTTT
>CALKAJ010000115.1 GCA_937983305.1 uncultured Ignavibacteriota bacterium
GAGATGGTGATTCGTGACTGGAGTTCAGACGTGTGCTCTTCCGATCTGTCTTTGGTGATGTTTCGGGATATTACAACCCTTCACTTGCCGCTTTTCAGGAACAGGGTTTTGTCAATCTCGGATATACTTTTTTATCGCTCGACAGGAAGTTAAACTTTCTTGGCTTCTCCAAAAAAATTAAACTTCCAAATCAAAAAAACGGCGGTGCAGGTATTTCATTTTCCTGGATAAATTCAGGTGTTACAGATATTGACGGCAGAGATAATGACGGGAAAAAAATCGGTGACTTTAATACATTCGAAAATCAGTTTTATCTCGGCACAAGTTTTCTTATAGAGGAAAATATTGCACTCGGTGTCGGATTCAAATTATATTATTCGAAATTGTTTGAAGAGGTTTCAACCACTTCTGTAGGATTTGATTTGGGTGCGGTTTATTTACCTTCGCCTGACCTCGCTTTCGGAATTGCTGTTAAAGATATTTCCGCAAAATATAAATGGGAAACTATTGCGATTTACGGCAGTAATGGAAAAATTACAGAGGATAAATTCCCGACATTGCTAAATATTGGCGGTACATATAAACTGCCTAAAAATCTTGGGCTGGCTTCACTTGAACTTGAAGCAATGTTCTCTCCCGAACTTGATTTGGAACTTAATGACGGTACTATTACAAAATCCGAAAAAGAAACTTTTTATTACCTGAAAGCAGGTGCTGAAATTAATTTAATTGAAAACCTGAAAGTAAGAGCAGGTCTCGACAGAATCCTGCTAAAAGGCGGCGAATTACAGGAAAACCTGAAACCTTCAGCCGGTTTAAGTTTTACAAAATCATTTACAAAAGATGTCATACTTGGTATTGATTACGCTTTTGTTTATGAGCCATATTCCCACGATGCAATTCAAAATGTAAGTGTAATCTTTAAATTTAAATAAATATGAAATTGAATAAAAAAATCATCTTAATAGCTCTCACATTCATCTTTTCGGCTTCATTATCTTTTTCCCAAAATGACGGCTCGGGTAATACAGGTTTGGCTTTTCTTAAACTTGGTGTTGGCGCCCGCTCGGTTGCTATGGGAGAGGCTTTCTCTTCTGTTTCGGAAGATGCAACTGCCTATATTTATAATCCGGCAATGCTGAATTTCAGTGAGAAAACAAATATATACCTTTCGCACAACGTAGGATTATTTGACCAGAAAAATACGTTCATTGGTGCGAAAGTAAATATGAATAAACTAAATCTCGGTTTTGGATTGCTCAGGTCAGGTGTTGATGATATTGAAGTAAGATTGACTCCGGGTGCTGCCATTGATAAATTTGATTCACAGAATTTGTCTCTCGGATTGTCCGGTAGTTATGAGGTTTATAAAAATCTGTCTTTCGGTGTTACGGCTAAATTTTTATATGAAAAGATTTTTACGGATGAAGCTACGGGCTTTGGGCTGGATTTAGGAACTTCATACAGGCAAGACAATCTGACTTTCGGATTTGTGGTTGCGAATATCGGCTCTATGAACGAGCTTAATAAAGTCAGCACAAAAATTCCTACGCTTGTGAGATTTGGCGGCTCGTATAAGAAAAATATGGATAAATTCTCATTTGTAATTGCAGCAGACGGATTTAAAGTATTGGACGGCGGAAAATTTCATTTACACAGCGGAATTGAAGGCGGATATAAGGACCTGTTATTTGTAAGGGCAGGTTATCAGACGAATTACGATAACAAAGGATTTTCTGCAGGAATTGGTTTTAAATATATGGGTATAACTCTTGATTATGCACTTGTTCCCTATTACGATACATTTGGAACGGGAAATACAATATCGCTCGGATATATCTTTTAAATAAATCATACAGCATTTGGAAGCGGATTCCACATTTATTAATAAATTTCTGGATTATCTGAATAAGAAGGAAAACTTTTATAAGGTTTTCCTTGCTTTTATAATATTTATAAGTGTTGTGAAGCTTCCGGGATTATTTTCTGTGGATATGCAGCCGTGGGATGAGGGAATGTATGCGGTGAGGGTGGCATCAATTCATATACACGGGGATTTTATTGACCAATTTGAACATTCGATAGGAGGATTTTATTCCGGGTCGCATCCGCCGCTGTTGATATGGAGCGGATATTTTATTACGATGATTTTTGGATTGAGTTCGGGAGTATTAAAGATGATTCCGTTTTTGGCGTCGCTGTTGAGTATTTTAATGTTGGCGTTAATTGGCGAGAAAATATATGACAGAAAAACGGGGTGGTTGGCGGCGATGATTTTTTCGAGCAACATAATATTTGCGGTATTCGGGAAGAGGTTTCAGTTCGATATCCCCTATATTTCATTAATACTTACGGGCTTTTTCTTTTTTATAAAATATATTGAGACGGGAAAAAAGACGTATGTAATATTGGTTGGGATTGCACTTGGAATGTGTTTAATGGTGAAGATACTCGTAGGATTTTTCATACCGATAGTATTATTTATAGCGTGGATAATGTTCAGGAAGCGATTCAGATTTACGATAATGGATGTGATAATAATTACGGCGATAGGGATTGCGATTGCGATGCCGTGGCATATTTATATGATAGCGAAATACGGCAATGAATTTTTCAAATGGTTTCTGGGATATCATATTTACGACAGGGCGCTTTACGGAGTTGAGCATAACAATAAAAACTCGGGAATATTTTATCATATAAATTATCTGCTGTCAATAATCCCGTTCAGTTCATTGATATTTCTGAGTCTGATAAAAGATTTGAGGCGGTATAAGACATTAACGCCGGAGAAGTTATTTATATGGATTTGGTTTCTGATAGGATTTGGAATAATAACAGTATTCAAGACGAAGCTTGAGGTTTATATATTGCTGGTATTATGTCAGGTATGTTTACTGATACCGGTTTATATTGAAGAATTAAAAACGGCATCAAAGAGGGAAAAAATAATTACGGTGATTGTGGTAATATTTAATATAATATGGGCATTATCATTTGACAGGCGGTCAGGAATAAAGAATTACATAACATCGGGAATTGAGAATTTAGCAATAGCGGCGGCTGTATCTGCGGCGGTGATACTAATAATTTATTTTGCGGCGGTATATATTTCGAAGAAGGTAAATTTATCAAATTTATATTATGCATTTATAGTATTATTTTTCTTAGGATTGAACACATATCAGATGATAGAGATACCGTGGTGGGAAAATTCATTCAGTATAACTCCGATAAAGCAGGATATAGACAGAACGGGTGTAAAAGACATAGTGTATATAGCGGCAAATTACAGAGCAAACCCGCAATTTTCATTTTATTTCAGGGGATTAGATATTGGCTGGAAAAATGACGAATACAAATATAAGTTACTTGAAACGAAGAAAGATATAGACCTTTTAGATCCGAAGC
>CALKAJ010000116.1 GCA_937983305.1 uncultured Ignavibacteriota bacterium
GTGTGAGAGGCGCTCCGGTGGGCTCATTAGCTCACCGGCCGTCTACTCGATTAGCGATATGTGCATTTTTATTCTTAGTTTATAATATTCAGGTCATATTTATTAATGGCTTCATTATCCAATGAAACAACACAATCAACTAAAAATGTTAAATGATTAATCATATCAGAAATTGATAAATTATGTTCATCATTTAAATTGAAAGTACCTGGGAAAAATTTCAAGAATTTCTCATCTACAATCCCATTTCGATGAGCGTACAAATGACGAATTTGTAATATTTTTTCAATTTCTTCTTGAATCGTTTCATTTAGTATATTTAAGTCTTTAATTTGTTTGTTGTCTGATAAGAAGCCTTTTACACTTCCTCTTTGTAACTTGCTAAGTTTTTTCTTTGACCAATAAACAACAAACTCTTGAATATCTGTACACTCAAGAACTTCCTTTATGGTTACTTGCTGTTCAGATTTTAATGTGTCTGGTTTTGATAAATAAATCTCATAAAGTAAATCAGATAAATAAGTTTCAAAATTATCCGCACAAGAAGAATATAAAATCCGTGTCAGAATTTTACCCTCTTGGTTGTCGGTTGGAACATTTGATGTTGTTGGATAAAGCAATTCCGCAAGTTTGTCAGCAATGTTTACTATTCTTTGGTAATGATTGATAAAATTACTTTTCGCTTCTGTTCCATTAGTTTTATTACTTATCAATTTATCTTCTAAAGCTTGTAAGTTGCTGAGTTTAGTTTTGATTATTTGTTCAGGTAATGGATTTTTAATAACTGAAGAATCACCATTTCGGATGTAAACCTTTCCTTCTAAATTTATTGCAGCTTCAGATTTCTCAACTTTAATTACATATAACCTTTTACCTTCATAAACAATATTCTCATAAGTAACAATTGGTTTAGGTGAAAGTAAATCAATTGCTTTATGTGTTACAGTTGTTGCATGGAAATCTTCACTAAGTCCATTTATTATTATTCCAGTCGAGGATTCTTTTACTCCAAGTATCAAATAACCCCCATGAGTATTTGCAAATGATGAGATAATTTGTGCTATACTCCTTGCGGGAGGCAATACTGCTTTGTATTCAAGTCTCTCATTTTCTGGTTGACCTATTAAGCCATTTACTTCAATATTCATATCCATGTTCTTTAGACTGGAAACTTAACAATGTTAGCACTCTTTAAAATATGCCCAAGGGTTATTTGTCTTGGGGAAATCCCATCATCAATCCACAATTCTGATGGTTCGAAATCTAATATATCTCGCTCAGACCCGTAGTAGATGATTACTTCGTTATTGTATGCAGGTCTTGTTACAATGCTTATTTCTTTCCCATCCTTATAAACGCCTGCAAGAATTGTTGGTGCAGTAGTAACATCTATATTTTTTAAATCGTATTCCTTTAAGTTGTCTAATGTGGCTATTATATTCTGTTTTGCACGCTCTATTAAACTTTGTACATAAACAAACATATCAGTTGATGGGGTTGATTCATGTGAAAAAAGCTCCTTTAGATTCTTATCTTCAATTGCTTCCTTCCATTCTTCAATTGAAGTAATCCCCATACTTACGAGAATATTTTCAGTAACTGGGAGTAAACTTTTTGATTTTTCATGACTTTTACCTATTAAGTCACGAATTTGGGATAAATCCGAAACATTAAATTCCTTAAGCAAATCATTTAGTTCCTCTGCTTTTTTTATATTGTCTAAAATTTCATCATCATCATACAAAAGATGTTTGTTTCTGTATAAAGTTGGAAATAATTCTTTTGATTTTTCTGGATAATTTTGAAACCAAACAAGTAGCATTTTAAAGGCTGTTTTATATTTCTTTGCTACATCCCTATCGTTTGCTTTTGAATTTACTTCGGAAACAATTTCTTTAATTGCATAAGAAACATCCAATGTTCTTTCATCTCCTAAATCAAAACTGCATTTTTCATCTAAAAGAATTGACCTTATGTCATTTCCTAATTCAGTTAAAATATTCTTAAAATCATCACCAATATTTCCCTTATCTTTCCATAATCTTTCCTTTTTAACAAATTGACCATGTTGATTTAAAAATATTGCTCTATTATTAATAATTGAGTCGTATTCCGAATCTTCTGCTTTAATAAAAGTGTAGAAGCTCTCAAGCCAATTATGTATATCTGTTCCAATGAGATTTTCAGAAAATTCTTGTGACGTTTTTTTTTCATTTTGTATAAATAGAGCGAGTTGGTCCGACGTTAATTTTCCGCATTCACTCCATATTAATTTATTCCACAATTCAACATCAGAACTTTGTGGTAATAAATACGGAAACCATGCATTTGCTATTTTCCATAATTCATTTCTGTTTTTTTGATTTGTTGAACTTGGAAACCATATATACTTTTTGTTATCTGAAGTGTGAATTGATTGTAAACTACCATCTGACGTTTTTACAATATTCACCATTAATAACTTTTTTCTGATGGGATTCAACACTGTCCTATTGTACCAATTATCATCTAACCAATACGGACAATTATTAATAGGTCTTATTTGAGCTAATAAATGGAGATTCTCCCAATTATCTTTGGATGCAAAATCAAGAAGTTTAAAATATAGTTCTACGGCTTCCTCAATATAAACTTTATTATCCTCAGTTAAAGGATTTGTTCTGTGTGAGGTTGTTAAAAAAATACCATCTCTTGGGTCAGTAGGATTAAAATTTGGATTATTAATAACAACAGGAAAATTAAACACCTCAGTGCCAATTAATGGAAAATCACAAAACAATTTCGGCACATTATCTTCAATTGATAAAATTGTAATTTCATTATTGTGCCTATGAATAGGGATTGCAATACTTGTAAAGTTCTTATTTAGTACCGCAAATTCTAATAAATCAAAAGAATCATTATCAACACCAATTTTAAATTTAACACTCTTTATTTTTATATTCTCATCTAATTCCTCTTCATCAATAACATTTAAATAAGAAGTCCTTGTGTGTTTTATTTTTAAGCTTTTGATTTTATCAACAAAAACAAATGTATAAGGCAAGCAATTAGTTAAATCCTCTACACCTTTTTCAGCAACAGATAATCCTAAAGTATCTGTCAAAGAATATGTAAAACTTGTATTAAATGCACCTTCTTCATATTCAGTGTAAACGGGTTTTTCATCTAAATCTTGAACTGAATCTTTTGATTTTTGAACAGCATCTGTTATCTCATTTAGTTCAAAACCACTCCTATCAAGCTCTAATTCGAAACTTCTATATTCCAATTCAGGTTCTTTAGCTACACCATTTACTAATACTTTCTCAGATAAAAGGTGGGTCGTTAGGAATCCTGTACCAAATTTTCCAGTTGTTTTCCTTTTTCCCTCTTCGTCCTTTTCTCTATCTTTTGTTGAAATTTGCTCAATTAAAAAACGAATATTATCAGCTGTAAATGGTTTACCATTATGCTTAAATTTTAAATACGACTCATTTCCATTCTTTTGGTAATCCAAAATTATTTTTATACCATCATTTTGATGTACGTCTTTGGCATTTTGAATTAATTCCCAAATCCATCGTCTAGGAGCTATTGGTGAATTTTCAACTAACGACCTTAATGAAGACATTTCTCTCAAAATCTTAGTTGCTATATTTTGATAGTGTGCTCGATATTCTGACGCTTCAAATTTTTCTTTATAGGTCATTGTCAATTTTCATTTATAATAAAATTGTTAGTAGGTCTGTCTGCTTTTTTGCATTATCGCTAACGTGTTGCAGCTATGAGCAGTACAGCCTTGCACATGGTATCAAGTTAGCACAAAAGTTTATTGGCTGTATTGCTTATAGGTGCGGTTATGCACAGGCTATTATTAATCAAAAACTTACAAAAATATGGAAACAAAATTATTTTACAGAGTAGCAAACCACGAAACACAACAAGGTTTATGGTATGATTTTAAGGGAAACTTTACAGGGTTTATACATGATAGGTTTAATTTTTGCACTAACAATAAATTACCAATGCCTTATGACCCTAATATAGTTGGTTGGCTTTCTGCTACTGAAACACTTGACGAATTATTTAACTGGTTTACTCAAAAAGATATTGAGGAACTTGAAAAGCACGGATACACTATTGCGCTTTATGAGGCTTCGGATTACAAATACCACAATAACCATTGGATTATTAAACAGGATAATTCAAAGCTGGTAGAATGCCTGTCTTTAGCTTGTGCATAACGGTTTGGGTATTGCCGCAGTGGGGGATTTTTAGCACAAATGTTCAATAGATGCACTGCCGTTCGTTTACCCACAAAAGTTTCATAAAAGCACGTCAGCCCCCATTGCGGCAATACCTTGTTAGCGGCTGTATTTTTGTCAAAGTCCAACTGTCCGTTCTATGTTTATTTGCTCTAAAAATGTTTCATCGTGCGACACAACAATTAATGTTCCTTGATATTCATTTATGGCTGTCGTCAAAATTTCTACATTTTGAATATCTAAATTGTTTGTTGGCTCGTCAAAAATAATAATATCGGGTGATTTACTGTTTATTGTCAAGCAACAAAGTAACAAACGCATTCTTTCGCCACCGCTCAACTCACCACAAGATTTGTCCCAATCTTCTTTTGTAAATAAAAAGCGGTTGAGCCGAGTTTTTATTTCGTGTTCTTGTAATGCAGATACATTGAATTGTTGGGCTTGTTCGTAAACTTTTAGTTTGTTGTCAAGCAAAGAATAGTCTTGGTCAATGTAAACCGATTTGTTGTCTGCTCGATAAATTGTTCCTGTTTGTGTTTCAATGTCGCCCAAAATGAGTTTTATCAAAGTCGTCTTTCCCGAACCATTTTGTCCTTTCAATGCAATGCGTTCGCCACTTGTAATTTGGAAATTCAAGTTTTCTGTCCAAAGTGATTGAGTGTTGTATGCGAAATTTATGTTCGTTGCTGTAAACAAAATTTTCCCTTTGTGTAATGCTGAATTGTCAAAGCCAAATTTCATTTTGTCAATGTCGGGCAATGAAGAACGAAGTTCTTGCAAGTCTTGTGAAATTCCAATGATTTTTTCAGCGTGAACACTTTTGAGTTTTGATGTGCTGTTTTCGGCATTGTTTCGCAAAGTGTTCATCATTATTCTGGCAACACCTGCTTTTTCTTGTTTGCCTTTTCCACGATTGTCTAACTTTTGCTGTCGTTCCAAAGTTTCCCGTTCTTTTTCTTTGGCTTTTCGTAACGCTTTTTCCTTGCTTTGAATGTCTTGGCTCAAAGCATTGTTTTCAATTTGCTTTTGTTCTTTGTAAAAGTCGTAATTACCGCCATAAACTTTAATTCCGTGTTTACTCAATTCGCAAACTGTGTCTAACAGATTGAGTAATTTTCTATCGTGGCTTACAACAACCAAAGTGCTTTTTGTGGTTTGAATGAAGTCATACAAAAGTTGTCGGCTTGCGATGTCCAAATGATTGTTTGGCTCGTCCAATAAAATCAATTCGGGTTGATGAATGGAAATTCCTGCCAAAAAAACTTTTGTTTTTTGCCCGCCACTCAACGTTTCCATTTTTTGCGACAAGTCTAAATCGGTCAGTTGCCAATCTTGTAAAGCGTCATTACAACGGTCTTCAATTGTCCAATCGTCATTGAGTAAATTGAAATTTTCTTCACTTGTATTTCCGTTCAAAATTTCTTTTAGAGCGTTTAATTTTTTGTCAATCTTCAATGCTTCTGCAATGGTCAGATGATTAAACTGGCCGAAAATTTGTGGAACAAAATACGGCTCAGTTTCAACGCTTATTTGTCCGTTGGATGGTTGCAATTCTTTGGCGATAATTTTGAGCAAAGTTGATTTTCCTGCTCCGTTGTTGCCGATTAACGCTGTCTTTTCGTGATTGTTTACTGTCAAATTGATGTCGCTAAACAGTAAATCCTTGTTTGGGTGTGTATATGAAATGTTTTGTAGAATAAGCATAATTTCTTTCGTTAAAAATGAAACAATACGACAACCACTTTGCAGTTGCTGTTATGATTTGTCTGAAAGAAATTATTTTTTACATTTCGTCTTACTTAAATTTTCGTGTCGGCAAATATACGATTTTTCTGTTTAGCACGGTTGGTCGTAATATAGCCGCTAACGTTTTGGCGCTTGGCGCAGTGGCGGATTTTTAGCACAAATGTTCATTAGAAGCACTAAATTTAACCATGCACTAAACTGTTATAGAGGCACTTAACCCGCCATTGAGCCAAACGCCTGTTACCTGCTGCCGTTCTTTTATTGTCTTGCGAAGATGTTGTCTGTATTGGCATATAATATTTTTACTTTTTTCTCTTTCTCAAGTTTACTGTTTTCTTGAACGTAACGAATTAGTCGCTTACTCTGTCTTCCCATAAATCTATTCCAATAAACAATTATAATGTAGTCATAACTGTCAACAGAAAGTTTTGAAGTCTGCGATAGCGGCTTTAAATATTTCATTTGTGTTTCAAGAGAAACAATACTATCAATTGGGGTTTGTTGTCTGGGTGGAAAAGTTGTCATTATTTCATTTCTATCCCATTTTAAATTTGGAAAACCGCCCGCATAACAATTTACTTGAAATGATTTTAAATACCCTAAATTGTCATAGTAAAGGGCTTGTAATGGTTGGTAATGATTTTTAATTTGTGATTTATATTTTGCCGTGTCAAGTGAAAACAGATATGAAAAATAGGCTGTGTCAAGTTCGTAACTGTCAGTAGTTGGAATGTTGTATTTTTTGGAATAACGAGCAATTGTTTTATCATCAACCGTCTTTATTTTTTTCATTCCATAAAGTCCTGTGAAAACTGAAGTGCAACTTGTCAGTCCAAATATGAATGTCAAAGAAAGAAATGTAAGTATTGATAAATGTCTTTTCATTGTCTGGTCTTTTACGGTTGTAGGTAACGTTTTCGGGCTTTGCGTTCGGGCGGGTTTCGGAGCACTAAACTTTCACCCAGCACTGAACTTGAATAGAAGCACAAAGCTCCAAGTTTGCACGTCACCCCGCCTGACGCAAAACCCGTGTTATGCGGTCGGCTTTCTTTCATATTTTGCTTATCAATTTTAGTGTTTTCAAGTCGTAAACGTGTATTTCGTTTTTATCTGTCTTGTCGTATTTGTTATTGTTGTTAGTGTCGTAATGACCAGTAACTACGATAGTTCCTGTCAGCTTGTTAACAGTCCAAGTTCTTGCAAAAAACTTGTTGTCTGTCAGTTGAGTTTTTGTTTTACCGTCTGTTGATAATATGATGATTTGTGTCGGGTCGTTCCAGTCAATTCCGTTTTTTCCGTCAAGGTCAACAGTCCGGGCAGAAACAATGATTAAATTAATATCTAAACTGTCCAACTTAACTTGTTCAAGTTTACCAATTCCAGCGTCACTTGGAAAGTCAACCTGATTTGTTTCACCAGTCTTTGTATTGATGAATAATAGGTATCTGCTTTTTGTTTCAAGCATTTTCCCCCAATTCTCAATTGATGCTATTACATATTCTGTCCCTACTACTTCTGTCAGTTTGTTGAAATGAACGTAATTATACTTGTCCTGTCCGTAAGTGGTCAAGGTTAAAGTTGTCAAAATGATAATTAATATTTTTTTCATTGTCAGTCGTTTATTGTTGTTGTGTCGTCTTTTAAGCTGCCGCATAACGGTCGAGGCTATGTGCAGTAAGGGATTGCGGGCTACTTTCCTGTCTAACTACACCGAAGTTTGAGCGGGGCAGAATGCTTGAATTACCACTGAAACCCTTATTGCATATAGCCTTTGTTGGCGGTATGTTGTTCTTATTTAGTCATTTACGTCATTCTCTAATAACTTTTTCCAAATCAAATATCCTTGTCCTGTTAAATGTAGTCCGTCTAATGAAACATCCATATTTAGGTTTCCATTCTTGTCTAAGAAACTATCAAAAAGATTCAGATACTTTGCTGACTTTTCATTTGCTAATTTTTCCAATTGTTTATTTAATACTCTTATTGAATCATTATTACGCTCTGGGTGATTATTAGTTGGCAAAACGCTTTCAATATAGACTTTCGTTTTCGGTGTAGATTGCTTTATTCTGTCGAGTATTTCACGATAGTTTTTTACAATCTCTTGTATTCTCATGTCTAATCCCAAATCATTTGTCCCGATATTAATAAATATCTTGTCAGGTTTAGATTCAGTTATTTCTGTCAGTCTTTCTAATACACCTTCTGTATTATCTCCTCCAATTCCTCTGTTTTTAATCTTTGGGTTTGAAAATAATTCAGACCATTCACAACCAAAAGTTATACTATTCCCGACAAAAACAATTTCATTAGAATCATTTGGCAATATATCATAAAGTGATTTAGTTTCTTTCCAATGTTGATAATTCTTATAATACCAACCTGTTTTTTCTTTAATGCTGTTTTTATTTACAACAGAAAATTTTGCTTTTAAATATGTCGCCCCGCCCTTTTTGTAAATCATATAGCCAAATAGAGCAAAGAGGCAAAAATTTAATAAAACTGAAATCACTAAAATCTTTTTCATAGTCAAAATGTTTGTGTGTGTGTCTTTTTACAATTACCGCCAACGGTTTGCAGCTACCCGAAGGTGGCGATTTCGAAGCACTTCACTGTCAACCAAGCACGAACTTTGATAGAAGCACAAAGCTTGATTTAACCACTGAACCGCCACTTTTGGGTAGGTGCTGTTGAACTAACCCCCCGCTCCCGCGGGGTCATCTTCTTGCGGTAAAGGTAGGGA
>CALKAJ010000117.1 GCA_937983305.1 uncultured Ignavibacteriota bacterium
CGAGATGGTGATTCGTGACTGGAGTTCAGACGTGTGCTCTTCCGATCTTATTTCACTGTAGGACCAACTGAGGTTTTCCCTCAGATATACGAATACATTCAAACAGCAAGAGAAGAAAAAATATTTTCTATATCCCATAGAAGCCCGGAATTCTCTTCGATTTATAAAAATGCGGATAAATACCTCAGACTACTTCTAAACATTCCGGATAATTTTCACATTGCATTCCTTAGTTCCGCAACCGAATGTATGGAGCGGATAATTGAAAACACAGTTGAAAAGGAATCATTTCATATAATAAACGGATTCTTCGCAAGACGCTTTCGCGAAATATCAGAACAATGTTCAAAGCAAACAAACGAATACAAAATAAATCTGCATTCAAAATTCGAGCCGTCTGAAATAGAAATTCCCGGAACCGCCGAACTGATTACCATCACACACAACGACACAAGTTCAGGGCATGCAATCGAAATGCCTCAATTAAAAATCTTAAAAGAAAAATATCCAAATATTCCGATAGCACTCGATGCAACAACATCAGTCCCCTATTACGAAATAGATTTTAAGATAATAGATGCTGCATTTTATTCGGTTCAAAAAGGATTCGGAATGCCGCCCGGACTCGGAGTTTTAATATTTAAAGATACTTTTGTTGAAAAATCAAAATATCTTTCGGCGAATAATTTCAACAGAGGTACGTTTTTCAACTTTGAACGTCTTGCCGATAATGCTTTAAAATTTCAGGCAACTGTAACTCCAAATATCCCAGCGATATACATACTTTCAAGGTTGAGCGAGTATTTATACAATTACGGAATAGACACAATTCGAAAAGAAACAGAATTAAAATCTAAATTATTGTATGATACATTTAAAAAATCAGGATACCTTAGACCTTATATCGAATCGGTAGAAAATCTTTCGAAGACAACCCTTGTAGCGGTAAGCGAAAAAGACGTAGATGAACTTTGCGGATATTTAAGAAATAACGGAATTGAAATCAGCCGCGGATACAGAGAGAAGAAAGACGACCAGATACGAATTGCAAACTTTCCGACTCAAAGCATCCTTGCGACTGAAAAGTTATGCGAATTAATATTAAGTTACGGCAGATGAATTTATTCAACGAAGAAAATGCGAATACACAATCGCCGCTTGCCGAAAGAGTAAGACCGCAATCGCTTAACGATTTCGCAGGACAGGAACACCTTATTGGCAAAGGCAAACCGATAAGACTGATGATAGAAAGTAATCAGCCGGTATCAATGATTTTATGGGGACCTCCCGGAGTGGGCAAAACCACACTTGCATTAATCATTTCAAAAAATGTCAATGCAGATTTCATACAGCTTTCCGCAGTTTCATCGGGTGTGAAAGATGTACGCGATGCAATTGAAAAGGCAAGGAAGAACCTGAACCGATTTAACAGAAAAACTATTTTATTCATTGACGAAATTCACAGGTTTAACAAGGCACAGCAGGATTCATTGCTCCACAGCGTAGAAACCGGAATCATAACATTAATAGGAGCTACAACAGAGAATCCTTCGTTTGAAGTTATTTCACCACTGCTTTCGAGGTGCAGACTTTACATACTTGAAGAGCTGCAATATGAAGACTTTGAGAAACTGCTCAACAATGCAATATTAAAAGACGAGTCATTAAAAGATAAGAAAATTAAATTTGAAGATTTAAGTTTACTGATAATGCAGTCCGGCGGCGATGCAAGAAAATTCCTGAATGCATTTGAATTTGCAATCAAGTTGACAACTCAAGGCGAGGACGGAAAATATTTCATCAGCAACGAAATAATAAAGGAAGTTTTTCAGAGTAAGTATATTAAGTACGACAAAAATACGGAAGAGCATTACAATATCATTTCTGCATTTATAAAAAGCGTAAGAGGAAGCGACCCTGATGCGGCAGTTTACTGGCTTGCAAGAATGCTGCTCGGCGGCGAAGACCCGAAGTTTATCGCACGCAGAATGATTGTACTCGCATCGGAAGACATCGGCAATGCCGACCCTTATGCACTCACACTTGCAACGAGTACGTTTACGGCTGTAAATTATATCGGAATGCCTGAAGCACGGATAATACTTTCGCAGTGTGCAACATATCTTGCAAGCTGTCCGAAAAGTAATGCTTCATATATGGCAATTGAGAAAGCGGCAGAAGATGTAAAGGATAAACATCTTTTTGATGTACCGCTTCATTTGAAGAATGCACCGACAACAATGATGAAAAAGCTTGGCTACGGAAAGGGTTATAAATATTCACACGACTTCCCCGAGCATTTTGTTGAGCAGGAATATCTTCCGCCCGAACTTGAAGACAGAATTTATTACGAGCCGACTGAGCTCGGCGGAGAAGCTAAGCTCAAAGCCCGTCTCGAGCGGCTATGGAAAAAGCGTAAGAAGTGAAATAAATAGAATGTTTTCTTTCCCCTCATTCCCAAACTCATTGTTTGGGAATGAAAGAAAACACAACGGGGAAAATTATTTTATCAGCAACATCTTTTCCCCTCATTCCCAAACTCATTGTTTGGGAATGAAAAGAAACTCAACGGGGAAAATTATTTTATCAGCAACATCTTTTTTGTTTCCGTAAATTCGTTTGTTATTAGTTTGTAAAAATAGACGCCGCTGGTTAGCGAGCTTCCGTCGAATGAAGTTTCATACGTGCCGGGCTGAAGCGATTCATTTACGAGTGTTTGGACTTCTTTACCGAGTATGTCATATACTTTCAGTAATACTCTGTCATTCCCGCGAAGGCGGGAATCCACTGCCGGTATTGAGAATCGGATTATTGTCACCGGGTTGAACGGGTTCGGATAGTTTTGCGATAGTGAATATTTTGATGGAGATTGAGTATTTATGTTATTTACACCAAGAATTTCAGAAATGGGACGCCTCCATAAGTTATTATTTAATTGAGTTGTTGTAGTAGCGAAAAGATAATTATTTGTAGTGTATAACATAGCAACTGATGTACCATAAGGAAACCCCAAATTGATATTTGACCAATTTCCACCATAATTTGAAGAGATATATACACCACTATCGCACCCTGCAATAAGGTACGTACCCGAAATAGCAAGCGTATTAACTTTTAAATTAGGTAAATTATTATTTACTGAAGTCCAATTCGTGCCGTTGTTTATTGACATAAAAACTCCGCAACCACTGTTGTTTGAATAATTAAAAGAAGTTGCAAATAATTTTGTACCTATAACTGCAATTGATTTTACTGTTAAACCAGTTAATCCATTATTTACTGCTATCCAATTTGTTCCATAATTTGTAGTTAATCGTATTCCCGAATCATATGAAAAGCCTGCAAATATATTCGTTCCTGAGACTGCTATAGTATTCACATGAGAATAGGGTAATCCACTACTAACCGATGTCCAATTTGTACCACTATTCGTTGATAAAAATATTTCACATACTAAACCAGGTTGATAACCTCCTGCAAATAAATTTGTCCCAGATATTGCAAGGTTTGTAATGTAATAATTCGAAATTCCATTATTAACGGCAGTCCAACTTGATCCATTATTCGTTGATAAATATACTCCTCCATAAACTCCGGCAAATAGATTGGGGCCTGAAACCAGTAAAGAATATACAATATTATCATTTAATGCAGTCTGGCTCCAACTTGTTCCATAATTTGTTGATATACTAACAGCACCGTGCGGGGAAATATAGTTATCATAAGTACCTGCGAATAGGTTTGCACCTGAAATTGCAAGGCTCATAGTATATGTACCAGGGTTGCTTATCTGAACCCACTGCCCACTCGCATTCATTGCGAAGAGCATTGCTAAGAGAACTAAGAGTTTTTTCATAATCTGATGATAATATTATTTACTATACGGACATTTGTCCTATCGCTAAATTTAGTGTTTTTTAGGATTTAAATCATTATACAATTTAATATATTCTTTAACAACTTTCAAACTTCTTCCTGTGATACCTCTGATTGATGCTTCATCTATTCCTTTCAAAATAAGTCTCTTTATTTGTTCATATTGTTTTATATACCGGTCAACTGCACTTTGGCTGTGGCTCGTTTTTAGTACTATATCAGCTGGTGAGATTCCTTGTTCATATAAGCTCACTATTATTCCTTTGTGAGTTGGTAAGCTGCCCATATCCAGAACGTATCCTTTCATCGGAAGTATTTCACCAGTCTTCGATTGATAAGCATCAAGATATTTCCTGATTGTTGTCAGACTTCTGTTCATCAGAACACTTAATTCTGCTCCGCTTAATATCCCGCCTTGGGATTTTGCACTCTTTAGTAAGCGCACCATTGTTTCGATATCTCTGGCTTCTCTGTGCCGATAGTTACTGTTTCTATCTCCCTTTTTAAAATAGATTCTGCGGTCTACATCTTCTTTGGTGATTAATGGCAGGATTACTGTTGTTGTGTTGTAATCTTCTGTTTTCTTTCCATAGCTTTGTCTTTGTCCGTCATCTGCCGTGGTTCTGAAAACTATTTCTCCATAACCTATTTTATCTTTAGAATAGTTAAATTCATGGAGTAATTCTTCTATGTCGTCTGTTAATATCTCAAGTATTTTTCTTGATCCTAATAATTTGTATTCGTTTTCTAATAATTTTATTAAGGCTGTCTTAAAGTTTCTTTTAGAAATACTTTCGTATCTGTCTCTTGTTTGGTTTAAACTCATTTGCTGCCTCCTATCGTACGTACCACTGGATAGCCAGTATATTCTATCGTTTTTTTTACACTGTCTTTGTACATTGTATTTAAAAATCTCAACTTCATCTCTCTGTGTTTCTGTCCTTTACTTTCTTTGAGTATTTGTTTGTATTGCTTTATTAGATTTATTGATATACCGGTTACCGAACTTATCTCCTCTTCTTGTTTTATTCCCTTTTTAATACTCATTAATACTTTCATGAAATCATTCACATACCTCTTTATCGCTCCTATTGAATGATGAGTCTTTAGTCTTATATCTGAAAAAAATAACCCGTCTAAATATAAACCTATTATCTTTTGCTTATGTGTTTGACCTCGCCCTATATTGTGTAGTACTCCTCGGGTTATTATTTCTATTCCGCCTTTCTTTATCTGACGGATATCTCTTCTCACGGTTCGTACATCACAATACAAGTATTTGCTTATATCTTCCTGACTTAGTATTCCTTTCTGTTCAATTGCTTCTTCTGTTATCCTTTGCATTCTTACTTGCCGTAAAACAACTCTGCCGTATTTCTTTAACACCTCGGTATCCTCTATTCCGGCATCCACTGTCAGGACTACTTGTTTCTTATACATTACCTCTATTGTTTTGCCTGCTCTCTCTTCTATTCCTAATACTGTTGCTTCTATTTGACCCTGACGTATTGTCCGCTCTCGTAGTAATATCTGTTTGGCACTCAACAAAATTTGCTCACTTAAAACAGGGGAGAGTTCATACGAGTTTAACAACTCGTATATGAACTCTCCCTCAAATGTCTTTGTCTTATTTCTTTCTATTACTTTTTTGTCTCTTTCTTTCATTGCCTATCTCCTTTGTTTCTTATTTTAACAAATTTGATAGGACATTTGTCCTTATTTAAAGTTCGTATCATATGACTATAGGAACATATATTTTTGTAAACTATAA
>CALKAJ010000118.1 GCA_937983305.1 uncultured Ignavibacteriota bacterium
ATCTCTAAACCGGTTGGATTCAACGACCTGACAGCAGCATCTCTTACGGAACCGACACCTTTGATTAGCACTTCAACTTTTCTTAATCCAAGAGTTATTGCTTCTTTTGCTGCCGATTCTGCACATAGCTGAGCCGCAAATGGAGTATTCTTTTTCGAACCTTTGAATCCCATTTTCCCGGACGATGCCCAGGAAATAGTATTTCCATATAAATCCGTCAAGGTAACAATTACATTATTGAACGTTGCCTTTATATGTGCCACTCCCGTAGCATCTACTTGAATTTTTTTCTTAGCCTTCTTAAATGTTTTAGCCAAGTTTTATAATTTTATATTCCATTAAAATTTGTTAATTATTTCTTAGCTGCGGCTTTCTTTTTGCCGGCAACTGTCTTTCTCTTACCTTTCCTTGTCCTTGCATTGGTCTTTGTTCTTTGACCTCTCGCAGGTAAACCTTTCTTATGTCTTCTGCCTCTGTATGTTCCGGAATCAATGAGTCTCTTTATATTCATCTGAACCTCAGACCTTAATGCGCCCTCAATTCTGATAACTGATACTTCGTTACGAATCAGATTAACCTGTTCGTCTGTAAGATTACTTACTTTTGTATTTTCATCTATTCCTAATTTAGTTAAGATGGTTTTTGACATAGATGGACCAATACCGTGAATAGCTGTCAATCCTATTACTACTCTTTTGTTTTTCGGGAGGTCAATGCCGCCAATTCTTGCCAATTTGTGTACTCCTAATAATTAGTTTTTAAAATTATTAACCTTGTCTCTGTTTGTGCTTTGGATTTGTACATATCACACGCACTACACCGTTGCGTTTAATAATCTTACATTTGTCGCACATTTTTTTTACTGAACTTCTTACTTTCATTTTATTATAAATCTAATGTTTTATTTATATCTGTATGTTATTCTGCCTTTTGTTAAATCGTAAGGCGATAGTTCTACCGTTACTTTGTCACCTTGTAATATCCTGATATAATTCATTCTCATCTTTCCTGATATATGAGCAAGGATTTCGTGACCATTCTCTAACTTAACTCTGAATGTCGTGTTAGGTAAAATCTCTGTTATTATTCCGTCAACCTTTATTGAATCCTGCTTAGACAAATTTTATAATGTTAATATTTCCGGTTTTGTATCTGTTATTAAAATTGTATGTTCAAAATGTGCAGAGGGCTCGCCGTCTGCAGTTACTATTGTCCATCCGTCTCTTAGAGTTTTAACTTCGTATGTTCCATAATTTATCATCGGTTCAATTGCAATTACCATTCCTTGTCTTAATCTGAATCGGTTATTAGGTACGAAGTAATTTGGTACTGCAGGTTCTTCGTGAAGATTTTTTCCTATTCCGTGTCCTACAAGCGCTCTCACTACTCCGAATCCATGTCCCTCACAATGTGACTGGATTGCAGATGCTATATCATTCAATTCATTTCCATCAACTGCTTGTCCGATTCCAAGAAAAAGTGATTCTTCAGTAACTTTCATCAATGTCTCTTTTTTCTGTGAAACTTTTCCAACTTTGTAAGTTTTTGCAGAATCTCCAAAATAACCGTTTTTCTTGACACCTACATCTACAGAAACTATATCTCCTTCGTTTAATACTTTCTCTCCGGGGATTCCGTGAACAACTTCTTCGTTCACCGATATACACGCTGATGCAGGATAAGGTTTTACTTTTCTTGAACCGCCGTATCCCTTAAACGCAGGAATACCGCCTTTGGAAATAATAAAATCCTCAATTACCTTGTCTAATTTTTCCGTCGTAACTCCGGGTTCGATAAAACCCGTAATATGTTTAAGAACTTGTGCTACTATCGAACAACTTTCTCTCATTAGCTCAATTTCGCTGC
>CALKAJ010000119.1 GCA_937983305.1 uncultured Ignavibacteriota bacterium
TTTTTTTAATGATACGGCGACCACCGAAATCTACACTCTTTCCCTACACGACGCGCTTCCGATCTAGGCGCCAATAATATTGAGGCAGCTGCACATTGTGCCGGTATCCTGTTCAAGTCGGGAGAGTTTGAGTGAGCTATCGGCATAGGAGATGGATTTGAGTATTGCAGTTGTGTCGTGATTAGTGATGCCGATTTCAAAGTAAACCGATGCAAGTCTATCGAGAGCAAAGGGCAGGTTATTTTTAATGCCGGATTTATTGATAAGGTTGATTGCTTTGTTGAGATGGAGCAGTGCGGAATGTAAGTCAACTGCGGCTCTGTAAGCTTCGCCAATATTGATGGAGGTAGAAATGATGTATTTGTCGTATTCGCCGTTATTGCCGTGGTAAAGTTTGAGTTCGTCGAAGTAGTAATTGATAGCTTTTGAGTAGTCACCAAGGTCGTGATAGCTTCTGCCTAGAGTGACGAGTAGTTTGCCTTTGTGATAGATGTCGGTGTTGTCGGACATTTTGTCAAGGGCTTTGAGTCCGAAGAAGATAGCGAGTTTTGGGTTGGTGTTGGAATAGTAATAAGATGAATCGAGGAGCGTTTTGAAATCTGCTTTGTCAACATTGAAAGTAATTTTAGAGAGATCAACGAGGGAGTCGGTTTCCTGCGAATATGCACGAACAGAGAGGAGAAGAAATAAAGCAATTAAAATTTTTCTCAACATAAGCGGGTAAAATGGTTGTTTGAATTTACAATATATTTATAAAATAAAAAAGGCGGACTTGAGGGTCCGCCTTATGATATAGTGTATATGAAACTTAAATTTATGCCATATATTTTCCGCGCTTTGTGTAGTGCGTGTGAAGGAGTTTGTGAGAGAGGTGTCCGCAAGGACCGTCTTTTAGGAACTCTTCATAAATTTTTAAGACATGTTTATTTTCGTGAGATTTTCTTACATCAAGTGACATATCTTCGTCATATATTGCTTTAGCTCTTTTCTGTCTGATTTCAAGTGTTGTTGGGATAGGTTGACCGCCGCCGCCGAGACATCCGCCCGGGCAAGCCATGAATTCGATGAAGTGACATTCGCTGAATTTTCCGCCTGCTTTGATATCGTCCATAACTTTTTTTGCGTTTGCTGTTCCGTGTACAACTGCGACTTTGAGAGTTGCACCCTTGAGCCAATCCCAGTTTGGAACAAGTGATTTCAAGATATCAGGTACAGGACCGACTTTATCGCCTAACGGGAGTTCAACATATTTAATGCCTTCAAAGCCTCTGACAGGAATTATATTTCCCTGTTCAAAGAGGTCTTCGACTTTGACACCTAAAACAAGTTCAACAACAGTTCTGATTGCGGCTTCCATTACACCGCCTGTGGCTCCGAAAATTAGTCCGGCACCTGAGGCATCTCCAAACGGAGAGTCGAAATGAGTTTTAGGCATTTCAGGTAAATAAATACCGGCTTCTTTAATCATCTTTGCGGCTTCGCGGGTTGTTAATCCGAAGTCAACATCTTTGAATCCGGAGTCTGTCATTTCAGGTCTGTTACATTCAAACTTTTTGGCTGAACACGGCATAACCGCTACTGATACAACATCTGCCGGGTCAACACCTATTTTTTCAGCATAATAAGTTTTTATTAATGCACCAAACATCTGCTGTGGTGATTTTGCAGAGGAGAGGTTATCAATATATTCGGGATAGAAGTGTTCGAGATACTTTACCCAGCCCGGAGAGCAGGAAGTGAACTGAGGAAGTTTTACGCTTGCATCTTTATCTACTAATGCTTTTTTGAGTCTGATTAATAATTCGGTGCCTTCTTCCATAATTGTGAGGTCAGCAGTGAAGTTTGTATCAAAGACTGCATCGAATCCGATTCTTTTTAAGGCTGTGTTGAGCTGATAGGTCATGGAATTTCCGGCTTCAAGTCCGAATTCTTCGCCTATAGCGGCTCTTGGGGATGGTGCAGTTTGAATTACAACGTGCTTTTTGGGGTCATCAATTGCATTCCAGATTTCATCAGACGGGTCATTTGCTCTGAGTGCGGCTGTGGGACAGCGATTGATACATTGACCGCAGTTAATACAGATAACATCAGCAAGCGGTTTATCGAGGAAAGTGGAAATGTGAGTTTTATCGCCTCTGTCAATTGCTTCGAGTACGCCGACTTCCTGTAGGTCAATACAGGTTCTTACGCATCTTTTGCAAAGGATACATTTGCTCATATCTCTGATAACGGAGTAAGATGAGTTATCAATTTCATAGGTAGGTTTATCAACGTGTCCGAAAGTATAGCCGTCAACACCGTATTCTTTTGCGAGAGATTGGAGTTCGCAATTTCCGTTTCTGATGCAGGAATAACATTCACCGTAGTGTTCGCTAAGCATTAAGTCAATGATGTGACGACGGGCTTTTCTTACTTCGGGTGTAGATGTTTTTACTTTAATAGGAGCGGTAATCGGGAAAGCACAGGATGCCTGAAGAGTTCTCATACCTTCGACTTCAACGACGCAAACGCGGCAAACACCTGCAATGCAGAGGTCGTCGTGGTGGCAAAGAGTCGGTACGTGGATTTGATTTTGTTTACATGCGTCAAGAATGGTGGTTCCGAGAGGGACAGTTAATTTTTTCTCATTAATTTCAATGGAGATGGTTCCTCCGATTGTACCTTCTGTTTCGGGTTTCTTAATAGTATGTGATTGTTGAGCTTTAGGTGCTCTTGTATCTTTTTCAGTACTCATTTAGAACCTCCATTTCTATTTGTGTTAAATATTTCATCTTTAAAATTTTCAAGTATTGAAATGAACGAATTCGGGCTTGATTGACCGAGTCCGCACTTTGAAGCTATTTGCATTGTTTTGCCAAGTTCTTTCAGGTTTCTGATATATTCAAATGTAAATTCATTTTTTTCAATCATTTCGACTCCTTCAAGAAGTTTAACGTTTCCAATTCTGCAAGGAGTGCATTGACCGCAGGATTCTTCAACAAAGAATTCCATGAAGTTTTTGAGAATACTCAGCATATTTCTATTCTTGTTGAATATCATAATGGAGCCGCCTGTGGAAGTATCTTCGTAAGAAAGTTGTCTGTCAAATTGTGATTCGGGAAGGCAAACGCCGGAAGCACCGCCAACCTGTACTGCTTTGGTGTCCTGTGCATCAACAAGTTTTAGAATATCTCTGATTGTTGCTCCCCATCTGAGTTCATAAACACCGGGTTTACCGCAATCTCCGGAAATTGAAAAAAGTTTTGAACCGGTTGATTTATCTGTTCCCATTGTTGCGAACCATTCTCCGCCTCTCATCATTATATGGGGAATAGAAGCGAGAGTTTCGACATTATTAACAGAAGTTGGTCTTCCGTTATAACCCGTATTAACAGGGTACGGAGGACGATTTCTTGATTCACCTCTGTGTCCTTCAAGAGATTCTATTAATGCTGTTTCTTCTCCGCAAATATAAGCTCCGGCACCAAGTCTGATTGTGATATCATAATCAAATCCTTCAACACCGAGAATGTTTTTTCCAAGAAGGTTATCTTTTCTCATTTGCTCAAGGTAATCTTCAAGGGATTTCAGCATATATTCATATTCTCCTCTGAGATAGACAATACCTTGCTTTGCTCCGATTGTATAACCGCCTATTACCATACCATCAAAAACAAGCTCCGGATATTCAAGCAATAATACTCTGTCTTTGAATGTGCCGGGTTCTCCTTCGTCTGCATTGCAAACAAGGAATTTTTCGGGACAAGTTGCGGCTGCAGTAAGCATCCATTTTGTGGCAGTTGGAAAGCCGGCACCGCCTCTGCCTTTTAACTTTGATTCTCTAACTTCGAGCAGGACATTATCTCTTCCCATCTGAAGAGCCTTTTTAATACCATCGCCTCTTTTATAATCGGCGAAAAGTACCGGACCTGTGCGTTTTGTTGCTTTACTAATTACAGTTGTTTCCATTTTATCTCCTGTTTAAGAAAATTTTTTTTAGGCTTTCTAATAAGGATATAGAGAGCATTTAGTCTTTTATTTGTTTGTAGTTTTTTATGAATTTGTTTATTTGGATAATGATGATAAATTTTATTCTTTAATACTCATACAAGATAAAGAAATGTTACAGATTCTTCAATGTAAAATTTTAGTATAATTACTAAAAATATAAAGTAGAGCCGAAGGATATATTGCTTGGCTGTCTAATTCCAAGATTATCAATAGAACGATTAATTGCACCTTCGAAATAGACCGAGGTATTTTTGAAAATCTGATACCGGAATCCATAAAAGAAAATAAGGAGTTTATAGTCTTTATTGACGGAAATATCAACGTTATACGGTTGCTTATAATTTACTCCTAATAATAGACTAATTTTTTTAGAAGGACTCCAGGAAGAAGCAAATTCAATTCCAAATCCCGAATATATAATAGTAGAGTCACTAATTTCAGTTACATCGCCATAAGATTGATTTGCAAACGTCAATCCCAGAAATAATTTTTCAGATTCGTAATTAATTCCTAAGGCATAATAGACAGGGTCATCATTCAATCCTCTGATATGAGGAACAACTGAGGGATTAAGCATCATTTTATTAAATGCAAGACCGATATTTAAGTTTAAGGGGGTTTTATAGATTACCGAGCCGCCGAAGCTGTTAACAAGGTTCACAAACTGACTTTCGTCAAGGCGGAATTGAGCAGATAATGCAAAATCAAAATTTGAAAGAGTATTTCTGTAAACAATAGAATTGGACATACGTCCGGTACCCGAAAATCCGCCATCAGTTCCTGTTGGAGCAAAAACGAAGGAAGCGTAGCCGCTGTTGTTTTCGGAAATGTCAGTAGTACCTGCTACGTCATAATAAGCACCATATTGCTTGCCAATGGAGAACTTACCAAATTTACATAAATCAACTCCGAGAAATCCTTTTCTAAGATTAAAAAGATTTCCAATTGAATAAGAAACAACATTGAGAAAACCCGTACTACTTGAATTATTTGGAGAAAGTCCAAAACCTTCTGTTCCGCCGAGATTAACGCCAACTTCAATTTCACCGAAAATATTACAATTGTTATTAATTTTCTGATTCAACCGTAAACCGATTCTTGAGCCGGCATCAACAACGCCAATATTATTATCTTCTCCGATAATCATAAATTTTATTCTGCCCCAAGGCTTAACTTCAGGATTAAAAGATATTAAACCGTCATTATCTGTTGAATCCTGAGAAAAGACTCCCTGAAATGTGAAGGCAATAACAAGAAAAAGAAAAATCAATATTTTCATAGGTGATTTTTTAATTAACCTCTTTAGAAATTTTTTTCAGTATGGTTAGTAAAGATTCTATTTTATCAAGTTTAAGCATATTTGAACCATCGCTGAGAGCTTTGGCGGGATTGGGATGTGTTTCAATGAAGAAACCGTCAACACCAACGGCGGCAGCGGCTTTGGAAAGATATGGAATAAATTCAGGGTTGCCGCCTGAGACACCTTTATTGCCTGAGGGCATCTGCACAGAATGTGTTGCGTCAAAGATAACAGGATACCCGAATTTTTTCATAATGGGAATACTGCGAAAATCAACGACAAGATTATTATAACCGAAGGTTGTGCCTCTTTCAGTGAGAAAAATTTTCTTATTACCGGCTTTGACGGCTTTCTCAGCCTGGTATTTTATATCTGCAGGTGCAAGAAACTGTCCCTTTTTTATATTAATGATTTTTCCTGTTTCGGCGGCTGTTTCAATTAGCTCGGTTTGTCTGCAAAGAAAAGCAGGAATCTGAAGTACATCAACCACTTCTGCGGCTATTTCCGCTTCTATTTCGGAGTGTATGTCTGTTAATAACGGTACTGAAA
>CALKAJ010000120.1 GCA_937983305.1 uncultured Ignavibacteriota bacterium
GGCATGCTTTTGTACGAAATAGAAAAGTTCTTTGACTTGATTATCTCCCTCTATACCATTATGAACACCAAATGTGTGCCCAATAAACTCTGGTATTATTGTGCAAGACCTTGACCAGGTTTTAATAACCTTTTTCTGGTTCTTTGCATTCAAGTTTTCTACTTTTTCAAGCAGTTTATAATCTATGTGTGGACCTTTTTTTAATGACCTGGACATTTATACTATTTCCTCTTTTTTACTATGTATTTATTCGATGGATTCTTCTTCTTTCTGGTTTTGTAGCCTTTTGCGGGTAAACCCCAGGGACTAACCGGATGACCGCCGCCGGAAGTTTTACCTTCGCCGCCGCCCATTGGATGGTCAATTGGATTCATTGCTACACCGCGTACATGAGGTCTTATACCAAGCCATCTTGATCTTCCTGCTTTACCAATACTGATATTTTCGTGGTCAACATTTCCAACTATTCCTATTGTTGCTTTACAGTTCGACTGAACTTTCCTTACTTCACCTGAAGGTAATTTAACCTGACAATATTTGTCGTCTTTAGCAATCAACTGAGCTGATGCTCCTGCGCTTCTTGCTATTTGAGCACCCTTGCCGGGTTTTAACTCTACGTTGTGAATAAAAGTACCTACAGGAATATTTATAAGAGGCATTGTATTGCCAGATTTGATTTCAGCTTCAGGAGATGATTGAATTGATTCTCCCGGCTTTATTCCATCAGGTGCAATAATATATGCTTTTTCTCCGTCCGGATATTTTACCAAAGCGATACGCGCAGTTCTGTTTGGATCATATTCTACTGAAAGCACTTCAGCTTCATCACTGCGACTTCTTTTAAAATCTATAATTCTATATTTCCTCTTGTGTCCGCCACCTCTGTGCCTCGAAGTAACACGACCGTGATTATTCCTTCCGCCCGATTTCTTTATCGGTGCAAGAAGTGATTTTTCGGGTTTTGATGCGGTTATCTCCTCAAAAGATGATATTGAGTAGTATCTTGTTGAAGGTGTAACCGGTTTTAATTTTCTTAAAGCCATTTATGTGCAAAAATTACTTAAAATTAAGCGAAAACTATATAAAAACGCAAATTAAAATTTGTAGAAACTTAAAAATAAAAAAATCAATATTTAAAGTCAATACAAGAAAAAAACGCCATTTAGATTTTTTAACTCTCGGATGATTATTTCTTAACTTACAGGACTTATATTCCTTCCTTAAAAAGTTTTTCGATAATCTCAAGAACTTTGATGTTGTCAGCCTCCGCATTGAAATTGGGGATGAGTCTGTGTCGTAAGACGGGCTCAGAGGCTATAATTACATCGTCCTTGCCGGGGGTGAATCTGCCGTCTAAAACCGCCTTGGTCTTAGCAGCAAGAATCAAATACTGTGAAGCCCTTGGTCCTGCACCCCAGCTGATGTAATCTTTAATATACTTGGGGGCTAAGGGATTCGATGGTCTTGTCAAAGAAACTTTTTTCACCGTGAATTCTATCACTTCATCCGATACCGGAACTTTTCTTACAAGCTCTTGATACTTTAGAAGTTCTTCACCCGTGAAAATTTTTGTGACATTCGGTGTATATACACCTGTTGTCATTTTTATCATTGCAATTTCGTCAAAAAAATCCGGATAATCAAGCCAAATATTAAACATAAACCTGTCAAGCTGTGCTTCAGGCAGAGGATATGTTCCTTCCTGCTCAATGGGATTTTGTGTTGCCAAAACGAAAAAGGGTTCTTGTAAATTATATGTTATTCCGGCAGCGGTTACTTTATGCTCTTGCATTGCTTCAAGCAGTGCTGATTGTGTTTTGGGAGGAGTTCTGTTTATTTCGTCTGCAAGTATCATATTAGAAAATATAGGACCTTTGACAAACTTGAATTTCTTTCCTCCTGTTTCAGATTCTTCAAATATTTCAGTACCGGTTATGTCCGAAGGCATTAAGTCAGGTGTAAATTGAATCCTGTTAAAATTTAATTGAAATAATTCGGAAAGAGTTTTTACCATCAATGTTTTTGCAAGTCCCGGAACACCTACCAGTAAACAATGCCCCTTTGCAAGTATTGAAATTAATATTTGTTCAATAACCTTATCCTGCCCTACAATAACTTTTTTAATTTCTTTTTTCAGCTCGGTGAATTTTTTGTTTAAAGATTCAACAAGCTGCTCGTCGGTTAAGTTATTTAAATTTTCCAATTTTTGTTTATTTTAATTTGTTACTTCAATTTCGCCAAATTCTTCAAGTGATGATTTGATTTCATCAGGATTCCCGGCAATAGCGATTGTTAATTTTTCAGTGTTTAAATATTTTTGTGCGGAAGACAATAAGTCTTCAGCAGTGACATCCATTACCTTACTGATATAAGAATTATAAAAGTCTTTATCCATTTCATATATTATCAGATTTAATACTTTCGCGGCAATGGTATTCGGAGTTTCAAGCTGAAGAGGAAAACTTCCGCAAATATAATTTTTTACATTTTCAAGTTCATCGTGTGAAACCTTATGATTCCTGATTATATCAATTTCCTTAATTATCTCTTTCACTGCTTTGCCTGTTACTGAGTTATTGACATTGGTATCTACACTAAAATCTCCTGTAATTCTTTTCCAGTTGAAAGAAGATCTCGCTCCATAAGTATAACCATTTTCTTCCCTTAAATTTTTGTTAATCCTTGAAGTAAAATATCCGCCCAGCAATGTATTTAAAACTGTTAAATTTATATAATCAGGATTATTTTTTCTTACAGATAAATGCCCCATACAGATATCAGATTGAACAGCTCCCTTCTTTCTAACAATATGAATTCCGGTTTTTTCAATTAGAACAGGTTTAATATTATTAATATACTCAACTTCACTTTTTACAACAGAAGAGAAATTTTCATTCACGATTGCAAGTGCTTCATCGGGGTTGATATTGCCTATCATTGCTATCGCAAGATTATTTGTTCTATAATATTTATTATAAAAACCGGTTATGTCTTCTCTTGTAATTTTCTCAATAGTACTTTTTATCCCTTCCGGTTTCTTTTCGTATGGAGTTCCTGAATAAATTTTTTCTCTGAATAATTTATTCACGAGATATTCGCCCTGATCACTAAAGGACAAAAGTGAATTGATTCTTAAAAGCTTTACATCCTGAACCTCTTTTTCCGGGAAAACCGAATCGTTGATTAAACTGCAGGTAATATTCATTACCTTAGGAAAATGTTTTTTTAGTGTGTGAAAATTCAAATAGCTTGCGTCCGAATCACAGCCGCTTGAAAGTGAAGCACCAAGGAATTCCACATTCTCGAATATTTCAGGGGCAGTCATTTTTGAGGTACCTTTTGTTATTAAATCCGCCGTTAATGAGGCAAGCCCTGAGCTGCCGTTATCATAAACTGAGCCGGAAAAAAATATAAATCTACCGGTTACTAAAGGGAGTTTATTATTTTCAATGACAATTAATCTTATTCCGTTGTCAAGTATTGTGTCAAAATAATCCGGGAAACTGATGTTTTTAGGTTCCTTTGGGGATGGTTTTTTAGTCCTGTCTATTTTAATTGGCTTCATTATTCTGATTCCTTTGGCAAATAATTTAAAATTAATCTCTTGTTGTTTTTTATATATTTATCGGCAAAATTCAAAATCTCCGAGTTGGTAATTGAGAGGTATTCCTCCACATCACAGTTAATCCTTTCAGGATTATTAAAATAAAATTTCATCAAACCTAAATCATCTGCAAGATTATGCATATACTGATGCTTTGTATAAAAAGAAGTCTCTATTCTGTTTTTTACTTTTGAAATCTGATTTTCCGTTATTGAACCGCTGCATACTTCATTAAGTATTTTATCAAGTTCAAAGCCTGCTTCGTTATTATCAACACCGTTCTGTGTAAAAGAATCAATAACAAAAAGACCGATATCTTTTGTTCCGAGTATATACGCATTTACATCATATAATATTTTTTTCTCATACACGAGGTTATTATATAGTAGTGAACTGTCTCCCGAGGATAATATTCCGCTTAACAGCATAGCAACATAAAACTCTCTACCGGTAACACCGGGAATTTTATAATAGATGAATCTTCCCGGAAGGTTAACATTATCATAAATGGTTTTATCTATTTCACATAATAATTCTTTATCTTCAAAATTTCTGAATTCAGGATTTATCTTTGACTCTATACCGCCGTAATACTTTTCCACTAATTCCTCCGTAATTGAATAATCAATATCTCCAACTATTGTCATTATAATATTAGAAGGATTGTAATACCGTTCAAAAAATTTTTCTACATCACTTTTCTTTATCCGTTTGATATCTTCGCTTTTTCCGATTACAGGAATATCATATCCGTTACCGTTATATAATCTTTTCATACTTTCTTCTTCAGATGAACCATACGGTGTATTGTCATATTGCTGAAGTTTCTCTTCCAGTACTACTTTTTTCTGAACTTCAATTGATTCTTCGCTAAGAGCAAATCCGGTAAACCTGTCAGAATCGAGCCAAAGTGCAGTTTCAAGGAAATTAGACGGAACTGTTGTCTGATAGCAGGTTACGTCGTATGTTGTATATGCATTGCTGTCGCCGCCTATCCCATGCAATATATCATCAAACTCACCTTGATTAATATTTGGCGACCCCTCAAACATCAGATGTTCAAAAAGATGTGCGATGCCTCGCTGATTTTCTGGCTCATCTTTTGAGCCGACTTTTATAAGCGTGTTAATAATTACTCCGGGAACATCATTTTTGACGGACATCAAAAGTTGAAGCCCGTTTTTCAACAATATATCTTTATATTCTATATTTTTTCTATTCATTCAAACTGATTTTGGTAAATAAATTAATTCAAAGTAATTATCATCTCTTAAATATTTCTTTAATGAATCCATAAGTTCCTCTTTTCCTAAATTAGATAACCTTTCAAATTTGTTAATAATTTCAGAGGGATTTCCAAAATACATATAATCAAACAGTGAATCGAAACTAACACTCCTTATGCTTGAGAGTTTGTTCAACATATTAACGGAATATAAATTCTTTGATTTCTCAAACTCCGGCTCCGATATGCCTTCCTTTAGTATTAAGTTTATTTCATTTACTAATTTCGCTTTAGCATAATTTTCATCAATTCCCGGGTTTAACATTCCGCTAACTATAAACACACCGCTATCCTGAAGCTGGTAAAGTGCCGAAGAAATTGATTTGAATATTTTCTCGTCTCGCACAAATTTTATGTTGAGACGGCTGCTTTTCCTTCCTGCAAAAATCTCTGCAAAACAATCAAAAGCAAACTCAGATGCACTTCCCGGTAAACCGGCTTGCCAGCACAAATAAATATTATTTAAAGATACATTATCATTTACGGTGATTTTTTCGTTTTTGTTATATTTCTCAATTCGATTTATATTTCGTTCAATTTTGGCGGGCTTCTCTATACCTCCAAAATATTTTTCAACTATTCTTTCTGTTTGTGAATAATCAATATCACCTGAAATTATCAAAACTGCATTTGAAGGAGAATAAAAAGTCTTATGGAACTCGACAGCCTCGTGAGTTTTAAAAGAACGAATATCTTCTTCGATTCCTATTGTAGAAACTGAGTAACCTGAATTAAAGAAAATATTTTCAAGAATTTTCAGCAATGCAGTACCGTATGGTTCGTTGTCATATCTCTGTTTCTTTTCCTCTATAACTACCGATTTTTGATTTTCCAGGTTTTCTTCGGAAAGATCAATGGAAATCATCCTGTCGGATTCGAGCCAAAGAGCTGTTTCAATATGCGAGGATGGCACAATGTCATAATATGCCGTAAAATCCTGCATTGTATATGCATTTGCTGAACCGCCGCATTCCTGAACTATTCCAAAATGTTCCATCTTTTTCACATTTTCGGAACCCTGAAACATTAAATGTTCAAATAAATGAGCTATACCCTTTTTCCCTTCAGGTTCGTCTTTGGAACCGATTTTATACCCTAACGTTATATTTACGATAGGATTACTATTATTTTTGTTTAAATATACCTCTAAACCGTTATTGAGCACAAAATTTGTAAATTTTAACCCGGAAAATGAATTTTCAAATAATTTCAATAGTTATACTTTTATATACTGCTCTTTATTTTATAAATGTATAATTTAAATTTTTTAAAAATTAAATACACGTTATAAATATGTAATGAATTGATACCGAATAATTACTGATTAAAAAAATAAATTACATATTATATTAGAACATGAAAAAACATAAAAAATTAAGTACAGTGATTATGGCAATAGTTATTATTGCTACCGCTTTTTTATATAATTTGCCCGCATATTCGCAGTTTGGCAAAAACAAAGTTCAGTATAAAACCTTTGATTGGAAATACCTGCAAACAAAGCATTTTGATATCTATTTCTATCAGGATGGTTATACTATTGCTGAATTTGCCGCCGTAGTAGCAGAAAGCTCGCTTGCATCTCTTTCAAAAAACATAGATTATTTTATTTACAACAGAATTCCTTTAATCGTCTTTAATTCACACAATGATTTTCAGCAAAACAATGTTCTGGATGAATTTCTGCCT
>CALKAJ010000121.1 GCA_937983305.1 uncultured Ignavibacteriota bacterium
TGCAGAAATTCCATTGCAGGTTTAAGTGAGTTTTATATGTCACAAAATTATCCGAACCCTTACAATGCAAGTACTGTGATACAGTTCAGCCTTCCGCGTTTGGCAGATGTGAGACTTGAAATATTTGATATGCTCGGCAGAAGAGTAGCGACTCCCATAAACAAAGAAATGAATGCCGGATATCATTCTATTACGTTAAACTCCGCAGACTTTGCATCTGGAGTTTATTTCTACAGAATTCAGGTTCTCGATAAAACAGTGAGCAATAAAGAAATAATCAGCAGAATTAAAAGAATGGTCATTGTTAAATAAGAATAATAAATTTTTAAGAAAACCGGCAAAGTGGTTTAGCTTTGCCGGTTTTTTTATGAACAAATTTTCGGAAGAGGTTTCAAAATAGCGAAGAAGGATTCCTGTTTTACAGTTTTTTTCCCTCGTACTCCGGCACCGAAGATATCAACTCTTTGGTATATTTGTGAACGGGATTCCCAATAACCTCAACGGTTTTCCCCGACTCAACAATTTTGCCCTCGTACATTATCAAAACTCTGTCGCTGATATATTCCACAACCGGCAGATTATGTGCAATGAAAATCATACTCAGATTAAATTCTTTCCTCACTTCGTTAAGCAGATTTAATATCTGCGCCTGTATCGAAACATCAAGTGCGGAAACGGGTTCATCGGCAATAATGATTTTCGGATTTGTAATTAAAGCCCTTGCGATTCCAATCCTCTGCCTTTGCCCGCCTGAAAATTCGTGAGGATATGAATTTAGTTTTGCCGAACTCAATCCGACCTTTTCCATTATTTCACTGATTTTCTTTTCTCTTTCGGCTTTTGAAAAAGTTGTGTTATACAACAGCGGCTCTTCGATAATTGTTTTCAAAGTATGCCTCGGATTTAAAGATGAATACGGGTCCTGAAAAATTATCTGCACATCTTTTCTGCAATTTATCCCTTCCTGAAAATTTATCTCTCCCGTTACTTTCACATACGGATTATTAAACTTAATAATTCCTTTTATCGCCTTTGCAAGCGTTGACTTTCCGCAACCCGATTCGCCCACAATTCCGAGCACTTCGCCTTCGTCGAGAATAAAACTCACATCATCTACAGCAGGCTTTCCGAGTTTAAGTCTGAGTATAGTCCTGCTTTTTTGAGGATAAAATATTTTCAGATTTTTTATTTCTAATACAGATGACATCTTACAAATTTATTTTTTTCAATTTCTTTAATCTCCGGCTCTTCTTTGCATTTTGCAAAAACCTTCGGACACCTGTCTGAAAATTTGCAACCCGCCGGCATAGATGATAAATCCGGAACATTGCCCTGTATCTGCGGAAGCGGCTTGCTCTTATCCTTTCCGAAAGGCACAGACTCTATAAGCCCCATAGTATATGGATGTTTCGGGCTCTCGAATAATTCCCGAGTTGCAGATTCTTCCTGAACTTTTCCGCCATACATAACAATCACCCTGTCGCAAATCTGTTTTACAATTGCAAGATTATGGGTAATTAATATCATTGAAAATTCATTCCGCTCGTCTTTTATTTCTTTCAGCAGTTTCAGTATTGATGCCTGTATTGTTACATCGAGCGAGGTAGTCGGCTCGTCTGCAATTAATATCGAAGGATTGTTTGCAATCGCAATAGCAATCATTACCCGCTGACACATTCCGCCGCTGAGAGAAAACGGATAGCTGTTATATCTTTTTTCCGGCTCGGGTATTCCGACTTTCCGCAGTAGTTCTATTGCATTCTGCTTTATCACTTTTTCAGGAAGATTATTATGTGCGGCAATCGCTTCGCTTATCTGCTCACCTGCTTTCATTATCGGATTCAAAGAAATCATCGGGTCCTGTAAAATCATACTTATCTCTTTGCCGCGATATTTTATTAACTCATTTTTTCTGAGCCGGAGCAAGTCAGTATCTTTATATATAATATTACCGGAAACAACTTTTGCATCATCGGGAAGTAATCCGAGAATTGAGTATGCAGTGAGGGTTTTTCCCGAGCCCGATTCGCCTACAATACCGAGAATTTCATTTTTATTCAGATGAAAATTTAATCCGTCAACTGCCTTAAGTGAATTTGATTGTTCGTCCTTAAAGCAAACGCTGAGATTTTTTACTTCGAGCATTTTATTCATTTTCATTTCCTTTCGGATTAAATGCCTCCCTTAAAGATTCACCAATAAATACAATTGCAATCAATGTAAAAAATACACTGCCGAGCGGAAATAATACAAGCCACCAATGTGAGATGTTGTTCATTCCCTGCGATATTAACTGCCCCCAGCTTGGAGTAGGCGGCGGAACACCAAAGCCCAGAAAATCAAGAGATACAAGTGCCGATATATTACCGACAACTGCAAAAGGAGCAAATGAAATTACCGGAGTAAGAGAATTTGGAAGAAGATGTTTGAAAATTATTTTCAAATCCGATGCCCCTGCCGAAT
>CALKAJ010000122.1 GCA_937983305.1 uncultured Ignavibacteriota bacterium
AGCTTGATTTATTCCAGTTCCAGCGGTTCAACCGGTGAGCCGTTCCAGTTTTATACTACTCGCAATTCGGATTCTTTTCATCTTGCTTGCGCTATAAGGGCATGGTATTGGAATGGATACAAACTTGGTGATAAATATGTGAAAATTAGTATGAATCCCAGAACCTCTAAACTAAAAAAAATTCAAGATTTATTAAATAATTCTTTGTATTTATCCTCAACCAGTTTAACACCTGAAGTTTTCATGGGTATTGCAAATTCAATCTTATCTTTTGATCCTAAAATTATTCGATGTTATCCTGTCCCGCTTTCTATGCTTGCAGAAATAATTAAAGAATCAAAAGGTTGTTATAATGGAAAATCTCTCGTTGCAATTAATACTACAGGAAGTACACTTAGCCAATCAACAAGAGATCTCATAGAAAATATTTTTAAAGTAAAAATTTTTGATTCATACAGTTGTGAAGGCGGTGCAGACTTTACACAGTGTCCTGAGTCAGGTTTTTATCATCCTTCGGAAGAGTATTGCATTTCAGAATATATGGAGGATGATTTTACTAAATCACATCCTGATAGACCTATGAGGCATATTACTACTGATCTCCATAATTATGCTTCGCCTTTTATTCGTTACGATTCTCAGGATTATGTTGTGTTAGGTCCTGATGAAATTTGCAAGTGCGGGAAATCTTTTAGAAATATTAGAAAAATATTGGGGCGGGACAGTGATATTTTGAAAACTCCTTCCGGTAAATATTTGATTGTTGAAAATTTTGTGGCATATTTTGAATGGAGGTCAGAAGTGGAACAAATCCAGATAGTTCAAAAAAGAATAAATGAAATATATATTAATCTTGTAGTAAATGAAAAATTTACCGGTGAAGTTCAAAAAGATATCTATAATTACTGGAAAGAATACATAGGAGAAGATGTAAATATAATACTTAATACTGTAACCGATATTAAACTCACACCATCCGGAAAACGTCGTACAGTAATCAGAGATTCCGAAATATCATTGTTCGATGAGCGCTAATTTAATACTTCCGATACTTAAAGGTGCAATATCGTTTTTGCCGGGTTTTAGATGGATTATTGAAAAAAAAAGAAAAAAATCAAGACATAGTGCTTATAATGCAGAATTCTGTTATGCCTTGTGGCTAAGTTCGGTTAGAAAATTTGAAGAGCATAGAATTATAACTACATTTAATCGCTTAGGTGAAATAGGCACCGGAGGTTCATTAGGTGTTGGAATTTGTGCTTTATTATCTGGTTGCAACTTGTTTTATGCATTGGAAATTGAACAAGAATTTGATATTGAACAGAATCTAAATCTATTAGAAAAACTGATTAAACTATTTCGGGAGAAAGAACCAATAAATATTTATTCACAACTGAACATAAAAACAGATAATTACAATTTTCCCTCTGATATTATTGTTCCCAATTTTCTTAATGACGACTTCATAAAACAAATCAGAGCAGATATTGAGTCTGATTTTAAGACTAATAACCGTATAGTGATAGTTCAAGATTGGGAAAGAAGTAAATCTTTACAATTGGAATTAATTATTTCTCGAGCAGTGATGGAGCATGTTTTTAGTCCTTCCAATGTTTATAAGGCATGTTTTAATCATATTTCTCCTCAAGGGTTTATGTTACATGATATTGAATTTCATTCGCATGGTTTATCTGCTAAACCCAATGGTCATTTAGATATACCGCCTTTTTTATGGAAGATAATTTTTGGAAAAAGAAAGTACTTTCTAAATCGTTTTACTATGAAAGAACACTTAGATATCATTAGGAATTTATCGTTCAACGTTATTTCAATAGAAGAAAAATATGTGTCCGATAAAGAGTTAGGAGAAAAATCTATTTTTGGTGCTATAATTATTTGTGAAAAAATATAACTTATGCTTGAATTTTATATTGAATTTATTTCTCAATAATTATGATTAGGTGTTTACATTCAGAATTATTAATTTATTTTTCAGAAAGAGATTTGCCTCGAAAATTGGGAGATTAAAAATTCTATTTGCTTTATTCTTGAGTCAAAGCTCACATTCCTCGTCTTGATTACAGACTTTTTGAGTTATCGCTTTCTTTGTCTGATAATTGAAAAAATTGAATTTATTTGCAAATCATATTGAGGTAATGATAGATATTAATATCGAAATATGGATATGGTTTTATTGGTATATTTGGTATAATTCATTAATTAAATAATGAAAGTCGTTATTGTTGATTACGGTTTAGGAAACTTGGTTTCCATCTATAATACTCTAAAGAAAATTGGTGCTACAGCTATAATTTCCGGTGATAGAAATGTTATATCAAAAGCAGAGAAATTAATTCTACCTGGTGTCGGTCAATTTCAAAAAGGTATAGATAATATAAAAAACTCAGGTTTTCATGATTTATTAAATGAATTAGTACTCGATAAGAAAATACCTATACTTGGTATCTGCTTGGGCGCACAATTGTTTTGTAAATATAGCGAGGAGGGTGGTTCGGAAGGTTTGGGTTGGATAGATGCTGATGTTTTAAAATTTAGAATTGAAGATAAATTAAGATTTAAAATACCTCACATTGGTTGGAATACAACAAAAATCAGAACTTTGATGAAAGACGATTATTATATCAATTTGGAAAAACTTGATAATCCAGAATTTTATTTTGTTCATAGTTACAACATAAATTGTAAGAATACTGAAGATGTTTGGATGACTTCACAATATGAATATGAATTTGTTTCTGCGGTAAAAAAAAATAATATTATCGGTACTCAATTTCACCCGGAGAAAAGCTACGAAAATGGTGTTGAATTATTAAAACAATTTCTGCTAATTTAGAATATTATGTTTAGAAATAGAATCATACCTGTACTTTTGTTAAAAAAACTTGGATTAGTTAAAACAATTAGATTTAAAAATCATAAATATATTGGCGATCCAATTAATGCAGTTAAAATTTTTAATGATAAAAGAGTTGATGAATTAATTTTTTTAGATATTGAAGCATCAAAGCAGAATAGAGTTATTGATAAGAATTTTGTTGCGAAAGTTGCCGAAGAAGCAAATATGCCTTTTGGTATTGGTGGTGGAATAAGGTCTATTCAAGATATTAGAGATATTCTTAAACTTGGTGCAGAGAAAGTTATTTTGAATACTTATGCTTTTGAAAATCCCGAATTTATTAAAAAAGCTTCCGAAACATTTGGTTCTTCAACAATAGTAGTCTGTCTTGACATTAAAAAAAAACTATTTGGTAAATATCACTTTGTATATAAAAATGCAAAAAAATCTTACAGTGAAGATTTATTTGAGTTTGCACAAAAATTAGTAGAATTTGGAGCTGGTGAATTAATTGTTCAGTCGGTTGATAGAGATGGGACATATTTGGGCTATGATATTAATTTAATAAAAAAAATAGCAACGGCAGTTACTGTGCCAGTAGTTGCACTTGGTGGTGCTAAAAACTTTAGTGATTTTTCATTAGCAGTAAAAGAAGGTTTTTCTTCCGCCGTTGCCGCCGGTAGTTTATTTGTTTATCATGGTGCAAAAAGAGCAGTTTTAATTAATTACCCAAGTAATAATGAATTAAATGAGATATTCATTTAATATGAGAATATTTATAGATATAGGTCATCCCGCACACGTTCATTATTTCCGTAATTTTATAAAAATTATGGAAAATAAAGGACATATATTTTTTTTTACTGCAAGAGACAAGGAAGTAGCTCACTCTCTTTTAAAACATTATAAAATTAATTATTCTAATCGTGGTAAAGGGAGTAAAAATATCATAGGCAAGCTATTTTATATTCTTATAGCAGATATTTTAATACTAAAATATGCTATTAAATTTAAGCCTGATATATTTCTTAGTTTTGCTTCACCTTATTTGTCCCATGTTTCTAAAATAGTTAGGAAGCCACATATTGCATTCGATGATACAGAACACGCTAAATTAGAAAAATTAATGTACCTCCCCTTTACCGATGTTGTTTTAACGCCTAGTTGCTTCTCAGAAGATTTTGGAAAAAAACAAATCTATTTTAATAGCTATATGGAATATAATTACTTGCATAAAAAATATTTTAAAAAGAATTTAAAAATAAAACAAAAATTAGGCTTAATTGAAAATGAAAAATATGTGATACTTAGATTTGTTTCATGGAGTGCAAGTCATGACATTGGTCAATCCGGCATTAATGATGAGATGAAATATAAAATAATCGAAATATTAGAAAAAAAATTCAAAGTTTTTATTTCATCAGAATCTTTGCTTCCAGCTAATTTGGAAAAGTATCGTTTGAAAATTAACCCTGCGGATTTACATTCGGTTTTAGCTGGGGCTAATTTGTATGTTGGTGAAGGCTCTACAACGGCCTCTGAGTGTTCTATCTTAGGTATTCCAAATATATATGTTAACTCTTTGACGGTTGGATATTGTACAGAACAAGATGAGAAGTATGGTTTATGTATTCATCTAAAAAATGATAAAAATCTATTAAGTAAAATTAATGAGTTAATGAATAATGATAGATTGATAGAAGAATGGTCTTTAAAAAGAGAAAAACTCATTTCAGAAAAAATAGATATCACTTCTTTAATGGTTTGGTTTGTTGAGAATTACCCGGATAGTGTGAAGGTGATGAGAGAAAACCCTGATTATCAATATAACTTTAGGTAATAAATGAAAATTATTCCGTTTCTATATAAAGCAAATAAGATATGTAAAAAATGTTTAATGGATGATTCCGTTAATGGAATTGTCTTTGATGAAAATGGTGAATGCCAATTCTGTAAGATCCATGATTTTTTAGAAAAGAAATTCCCTTTAAATGTAGATACTACTAAAGTTCTAGAAGAATTAGTTAACAAAATAAAAAGAGGAGGTAGGAAAAAAGAGTATGATTGTATCCTTGGTGTTAGCGGTGGTAGAGATAGCACATATACACTTTATAAAGCTGTTGAATTTGGGCTTAGACCCTTAGCAGTTCATTTTGATAATGGTTGGAATTCTGAAATTGCTGTAAAAAATATTGAAAATGCTTGTAAAATATTAAATGTTGATTTACATACACACGTAGCTGATTGGGAAGAATTCAAAGATTTACAAAGGGCTTTCCTTTTTGCTTCTGTACCTGATGCAGAGGTTCCTACGGATTGGGTAATATTTTCTGTGTTGTATAATGAAGCAGTAAATGCAGGAGTGAAATATATAATCCATGGACATTCTTTTAGAACAGAAGGAACTACTCCTCTTTCCTGGACTTATATGGATGGCAGATATATTAAGGATGTTCACAAGAGATTTGGAAAAGTGAAATTGAAAAGTTTTCCCAATATGGGGCTTTTTAAATATCTTTACAGGTCTTTTTTTAATAAAGTTGAACAGGTAAGGATTCTTTATTACATTCCATATGATGAGAAAGAGGTCTTTAAACTTCTTGAAAGAGAATTAAAATGGGTGAATTATGGCGACAAACATCATGAGTCTAAATATACTTCCTTTTTCCAATCTTATATTCTTCCAAGAAAGTTTAATATTGATAAAAGAAAATTACACTATTCTGCTAAAATTAGGTCCGGTCAGATTTCCCGGGATGAAGCATTTGAAGTTATCAATAAAGATCCATTTACGGATGGAGAAGAATTAATTGACTATTGTTTGAAAAAACTTGATTTGACTCACGATGAATTTGAGAAAATTATGTCAGAGAAACCAAAGTCATTTCTTGATTACAAGTCTTACTATAGTTTAGTTAAATCTATGCATTTACCCTTAAAATGGGGTACTAAAATCGGTGTTATTCCTGATACTGTTTATAAAAAGTTTTTTAGTTTTGATTTAAAAAAATAATTATGAAAAAATTATTATTCCTTTTCGTGTTTTTAGTTGTAGTGAGTGGTTTTGCCTTTGGGCAGGTTGAATTGGTTCCGGTTAAGCATCCGGTTTATGATTTTCTGAAGAGGGCGGATTTGAATGGGTGGATTGAGGGGTATAATTCGGCGATTTTGCCGATTTCGCGTTCTAAGGTGGGTGAATACTTAAAAGAAGTGGATTCCGGCCTACGCCGGAATGACAGAAATTTTAGTAGTGTTGATAGAAAGTTGTTGAATGATTATATGGTGGAGTTTGGATATGATATTACGGGGGATTTGAAAAAGAGTACGGGGGTATTGCAGGGAGGGAATATACTGGATAATGATAAGCAGAGATATTTTTATCAGTATGCGGATTCAAATACGAGCTTTTTCTGGGATGTGATGGGATGGCTTTCACAAAGGAATTCCGATGGGGATTCAATCGGAGTGAATGCTATTGGTTTGGGTGAGTTTGGGATGAGGTTCAGAGGTACATTGTTTAATTCGGTTGGTTTTTATTTGAGACTCTCTAACGGACAGAAATTCCTTGGTGAAAATAAAGATGTTGATTTTGCCCGGATTACAAATCCGAAATGGAATGCAAATCATAAAATGAGAAGTGAATCCGGCTCTTTTGATACCTATGAAGGGTACTTGAGATATGCAACAAAAAATGAGTGGCTGGCTTTGACTGTCGGTAAAGAGCAAATGCTTTCCGGTTATGGCTATACGGATAAAATGTTTCTGTCTGATAATTCTGTTCCTTTGAGTTTTGTCAGATTGGATTTGAAATACAAAAAACTTCAATATTTCTTTATGTATGGCAGTCTGAGAGGGGATTCCGTAGGTAGAGAAATTAATTCGAAATATGTTGTAATGCATAGAGTGAACGTTAATCTTTTTGAGCAATGGAAAATAGGCTTTTTTGAGAGTTTAACGATTTCTGACAGACCTTTTAACTTTTCTTTTCTGAATCCGGTAAGTTTCATAAGGTCTGCAGATTATTCTGCAGGAGATGTTCAATCCGACTTGAATAATGCAATGATCGGATTCGATATGGAAGTAAAACCTTTTAAGAAACTTGCATGGCAGGGAACTATGCTTATTGATGATTTGGATTTTGGTTCTTTGTTCTCAAATAAAAGAAATGGTAAACCCGCAAATTCAAATCGCTTCGGGTGGCAAACCGGAGTAATTTGGACAGATGCTTTCTATGTACCGAATCTTACCGCCGCTCTGGAATATTCACGGCTGAATCCTTTTATCTATACTCATAGAACCAACAAGGCACAATACTCTCACTGGACATTACCTCTCGGTTTGCAATTGGCTCCAAATTCTGATGAAATCGCTTTGAAATTCAATTATGATATTACTCATCGGCTTAATTTTCAGTTGAAATATCAGCATCAAAGACACGGCGAAGGATTTGTTTATAACGGAGATACGCTGAAAGTGAATTATGGCGGAACTTTGAACAGAGGCGATTTGGACATAGTTGTTGATAATACGTTCCTGCAGGGGAATAGGATTGACAGGGATTTGGTAACTGCGAGGATTTTATGGCAGCCGCTCAGACAGATTTACTTTGAGGGAAATCTGGTTTGGCAGTTTCATAACTTGCTTTATGCGAATAGAAAGCTGAGAGACCTCTATTGGTGGTTTACGGTTAGTGTGAATTGATGAAGAGCTTTGGAACACGGAACACACAGATTTGACTGATTTTCACAGATTTTTTTTTATATCAAAGAGAAGAACGAAACGCGGAAGAGGCAGAATAGGCAGATTGGCACAGATTTTTTATTATATCAAAGAGAAAAGAGAAGAGCGAAACACAGATGAAACGGATTTAACGGATTTTCACAGATTTTTTTTTATATCAAAGAGAAAAGAGTAGAGCGAAATACGGAAAAGAGCTTTGACGGATTAGAACAGAAAAAAAAGTGTTGCTTTTTGTTATTTGATACTTTAAATTTGTTAAGTCTTATTTTGAATGAATTTCTTTTAACTTAATTAACAATTATTTAAAATTTAATTACTATTTTAGGGGTAAAAAAGTATGTGGCGAGAACTTTACAGAATAAACGAAAAAGATGTGCAAACATCTAAACTCAAGACCCTTGAAAAATACCTTAATAAACAAGTTCACGAGTATATTATAGAAAATTTTACTTTTGATAGCGATGTTACTGTGCTCGATAGTGAAAGTATTTTCAACATTGATGTTCTTGATAAAGAACAGGATGGCATTGTAAACATTCACAGAATTAACGACATCAGGTGGGTTAATAAGTATTTTGAAGCAATTAATGCTAAGCTGAATAACGGCGGGCTTTTGATTGGAAGTGTTGAGACCTATCGCCAAAGGAAAAAAAGGATTCTTTCAAAATATAATCCTGTTATTGCATATCCGGCATACTGGATTGATTTTTTGGTCAAAAGGGTTTTTCCGAAATTAAAACTAACTCAATGGCTTTATTTTGTTTTGACAAGAGGTCATAATAGAGCTATCTCAAGAGCTGAAGCTTTTGGCAGGCTATATTCGTGCGGATTTGAATTCGTAAGCGAAAAAGAAATTGAAAATGTTATGTATTTCGTTTTTAAGAAAGTTAGTCCGCCGAAGTATGATACAGAGCCTACCTATGGTCCTTTTGTGAAATTGAAAAGAATTGGTAAAAACGGCAAGGAAATAAATGTCAGGAAATTCAGGACTATGTATGCCTATTCCGAATATTTGCAGGGATTGGTTTATGAGTATAATGACCTTGCTTCAGGCGGCAAGTTTAAGGATGATTTTAGAGTTACTAACTGGGGTAAATTTATGAGAAAATTTTGGATTGATGAATACCCGATGCTTTGGAATGTTTTGAAGGGTGAATTGAAAATTGTTGGCGTTAGACCGCTTAGTAATCATTATTATAATCTGTATGATGAGGATTTGAGAAAGATGCGTGTTAAAGTTAAGCCGGGTTTGGTTCCTCCGTATTATGTTGATATGCCTAAGACTCTTGAAGAGATTCAGGATTCCGAAAGGCGATATCTCGAAGCTTATGAGAAAAACCCCTGGAAAACACAGTGGAAGTATTTTGGAAAAGCGATGTATAATATATTGATAAAGCGAGCCAGAAGCTCGTAAGTTCATAAAGTTTATCAAGTTTGTAAAGTTTATAAAGTTTATCAAGTAAGAACTTTGGAACACAGATGAACACTGATTTTACAGATTTTCACAGATTTTTTTCTTTTTCCCTCTGTCATTCCGGCGTATGCCGGAATCCAGCTCTTTTTCTTTTCTTTTTACTTTATAAACTTTATAAACTTGATAAACTTTATAACTTTATAACTTGATAAACTTTACAAACTTATCCTGACAGGTTTTTCCCTGTCTTTTTTTTGACAAAATCACGATTTTTGTACTATAATAAAAACTATGGACTATAACAAAATCAATCTCGCCGTTATCGGCGCCGGCAGATGGGGCTTTAACCACATTAAAACCGCAAATGCCTTATTGGGTGCCGGTCTCAAATATGTCTGCGATGTCTCAGATAAAACCGAATCAAAACTTAAAGATGCAGGCATCAATGCAAAATTTACAACTAATTTTGATGATGTCCTGAACGATGTCGAAATCAACGCAGTTATCATTTCAACTTCTGCAGAAACGCATTTTGAACTTGCGAAAAAAGCTCTTCTTGCAGGAAAAAATGTTCTTGTCGAAAAACCTATTACTTTGCTGACTTCTGAAGCTAAAGAACTTCTTGCTATTGCGGAAAAAGGCGGCTTGAAACTTATGGTCGGACATATTTTGCTTTTCCATCCTGCGATTCTGAAAATAAAGGAGTTTATTCAAACAGGGAAACTCGGAAAGCTTCAATATATCTATAGCAACCGTTTGAATCTTGGTGCTATCAGAACGGAAGAGAATATTTTATGGAGTTTTGCTCCGCATGATATTTCCGTGATTCAGTTTTTTACGGGTACTAATCCGTTTAAAATCAAGGCTACGGGAGCGCGGTTTGTTCAGGAAAATATTGAGGATACGACTCTTACGATTCTTGAATATCCGGGTAATATTCACGCCCATATACACGTAAGCTGGCTTCATCCTTTTAAGGAGCAGAGACTTGTGGTTATCGGCTCGGAAGGTATGCTGACTTTTGAGGATACTTTGAAAACCGATAAGTTGAAGTTTTATAAAAAAGGTTTTAAAACCGTGAATGGGAATATTGAGAAGTTCGAGAGTGAGTTTGTTGCAGTTGATTTTGATAGTACACAGCCTCTTGCAGAGGAGCAGAAGCACTTTTTTGATTGCATCGTTAATGATTCTAAGCCGCGAACAGATGGGAAGCATGCACTGGATGTCCTTGAGATTCTTGAAAGAGCGTCAAACGAGTTAAAAAGCTCATAAAGTTTATCAAGTTCATAAAGTTTATCAAGTAAGAACTTTGGAACACGGATAAACACAGATTTAACAGATTTTCACAGATTTTTTATTTTTTGCTATCGCCGCAGATTCTAACAGATTTTCACAGATAAAGACTCTCCAAATATCTGTCATTCCGGCGCAGGCCGGAATCCATGTTTTTCCGACCCCATCGGGGTCGTACGTTTGTAGCATATGAGATTCTCCTTTCCGACCCCATCGGGGTCGTACGTTTGTAGCTCAAATGATATATTCTCTCCCGACCCCCTTCTCTGTCATTCCGGCGCAGGCCGGAATCCAGTTCAAATCATTGTTTCAAGGTTCGTCAAGTCGCAAATAATCAATAACTTATAAGATTTTCAGCTAAATTGACATTGCTAATGTCAATTTTATTATATATATTGACATTACTAAAGTTAATATTATGGACACTCTACTTCTTCAACAAATAATAAATGACCAACGTAAATTGTTTTCAAAGAAAGACAGGGGCATTCTACGTGATTTCGTCTATAAAAAATATATAGATACCAAACAAATTACTGTAGTTTCCGGTGTCAGACGGGCAGGTAAATCTACTCTTCTTCTCCATTTTGGTGATAATTTTGAGAATTTTCATTTCATCTCATTCGATGATGAAAGGTTTTTAAATTTTACTGCGGATGATTTTAATTTTTTACTTATTGAATTAAAAAAAAATAATAATTCTAATGTTATTATTCTGGATGAAGTTCAGAATATCAATAATTGGGAAAGGTTTGTCAGAAGATTGTATGATGAAGAATATAAAATATTTATTTCCGGGAGTAATGCTAAATTGCTTAGTTCTGAGCTTGCAACACATCTAACCGGCAGATATTTTAAAAAAAGATCGGAAGAGCGTCGTGTAGGGAAAGAGTGTAGATCTCGGT
>CALKAJ010000123.1 GCA_937983305.1 uncultured Ignavibacteriota bacterium
CGGCAAAATAAATAGCCCGCTCCAGTATTTATCGTGGAGTATGGAAAATTCTCCCGCTTTGAATGTTACTGCCGGAGGTATCAGTAATGCAAATATCAAAAAGAAAAGCAATCCCGCGAATACGTAATTTGTAAATATTGATGATACTATTTTCTTGTTGTCGGGATTTTCGGCTATATTCAGAAAATATGGCGTGAATGAAAATTTGAATGCAGATATTATCAGTCCCATCGCCGATGCAAGTCTGTAATTTGTGCTGTATATCCCTACTACACTTTCGTCAAAAAAATATTTTAAAAAAAATCTGTCTGATACGTCTATTATCAGTATGAATAATCCTATGAATATAAAATTTGAACCGAATACCGATAACCTCTTTGCCGTTTCATAATTTAATTTAAACCCGAAAAATTCCTTCGTAATAAATATTCCGTATATGAAAGAAAATAAAAATGATATAATATATGCGTAAATTACAGATTCTACTCCAAGTTTTAATACTATTATGAATATTACATTCAATATCAGATTTATTATAAGTGATATTGTTGATATGGTAATATATTTTTTTGGATTTAATTCTGCCCTCAACAGCAATAACGGAAATCTTGATATCGTATCAAAAAACAGCAGTGCCGATAATAGTTTTACAAGATATTGCCCTTTTTCCGGATGTTCAAATTTTATTAAGTCTGATATACTTCCCGATAGTAAATATATCGCAGCCGAAAAAATTACTGATGTTAGCAATAGTGAGATTACGGTTGTCGAATATATTTTCTTCTTTTTTTCGTGTATTTTCTCTTCAGTGAAAAATTTTATGAAGGATGATTCCATTCCGAATACATAAAATACCGAAATGAATAACCAAAGCGATAATACTATGTTCAGCATCCCTAATTCCGCAGGTGTGTAAAAAAATGTATATAACGGTATTAACATAAACGACAAAAACCTGTTTATAAATAATCCTATTCCGTATATTGCCGTCTGCGAAAAAAATTCCTTCATCGTATTATTCTTCATCGTATTATTCTTCATCTGTTATCCCTGACTTTATATACAATTCTTCAAGTTTTCTGTTTACGGATTTATATGAATGATATTTCTCAGCCCAGTGTCTGCCTTTCGATGATAGCTCAGTAAGCTTTTCGGGTTTTCCTATCAGCCCAAGAAGTTTCTTCTCAAGCTCTTCTATGGTCGAATGTATGAACGGATTCTCAGGCAAAAAATCCAGATACTCCGGCGAAAATTCCGTTATTGTCGGAATTCCCATTGATATGTTCTCAAGTGAATTCCTGCCGTATCCCGAGCCGCCATATTCTCCGCCTACCTGGTCAATCGCTATATCACATTTGCTTTTTATCTCTAATGCTTTTTCGTGTGTCTCGTTTTCCAGTAATATGAATTCAAATTCCGCCTTCGATTTCAGCTTCTCTATAACTCCCAGAATCTTATCCGTTCCTTTGAATAATCTGTTAGTCGGTGAATGTACAATCTTTGGTATCGTGCTGAATTCATTTTTTCTTGTATAACTATATACCTCAAACGGAAAAAATAAATAGTAAATGTTCTTGTGTATTTCAAGGTGGTCAAATTCTACTGTCAAATTCAGTTTGCTTACCGATTCTAAATATTCAAATGCTCCGCGGCTTCTGAGGTCACTTCCGAAATAACAGATTACTATTTTCTTTCCGAGCGATACAAGCTCTTTTGCAAATCTGCAGTCTCTGAAAAAATCCATCCCGCCGTCAAAATGATATATGTCGTATTCAAGTAATTTGTATTTCTTTATTGCACTGTTTATCTTTTGCAAATGTATTAAATCCCTCGTCTTGAAATATATATTCTCTGCGAAATTTGTTGGTGTGAAATATCTGAATCCCGGCTTCTTTGTGGAATTTTCAAGTTTCTTCTTTCTCCACTTTGCTGCAAGCGACCCCTTTGGCAGTTTAAAACCAAGCGATATATCTTCATCATAATTTATCGTGTTCTCATATATCGTTATCAGGTTTGCAGTGTGTCCCTCGCTCCTTTGCATCCTCACAAATTCCATCGGCATCCCTGCAAAATTCTGCGGTGCTATATGTAATATTTTTAAGTTTTTGCTCAACCTAATAATTTTAATATATTGCCCGATAATATCATTTCTTTCTCTTCATTCGATATTTTTAATTTCTCTATTATCGGTAAATACATCTTCGGCAATCCGAGATTGTAATCGCTTCCGAATAATATTCTCTCCGCTCCCGCTGTCTTTACAACTTCATTTACAAAATAAAATTCTCTTACCGATTCCGTTCCTAAATAAAGATTCTTTAATCCCGATTCTTTTACCGCCTTAGCCGCCGATGTGCATAATGACGGCTGGTCGCCTCCAAGATGTGCAAGTACAAAGTTTACTTTCGGGAAATTATTCGCCGCCTCAATGGGATATTCATAACTTGCAATCTCCTGCCATCTGCCGCAATGTACTATCACAGGTAATTTATGCTGTCCCGCTATTTCAAGATAGGGGACTAAGGCTTCATCTGTTATCCTCTTCCTTATTAATGACGGATGATATTTAAGAAATCTTACATCTTCTATATTCTTCTCCAAAAATCCCGTGAGCCCCTCATCTCCCGGATTTACCCACGCACAAAAATAAAATTTAAAATCTTTTGCTTTCTTTATTTCTCCAAGCAGCTCTTCGTTGCTCGTCGCATCTGCCGGCATCGCTACTGCACCATCTACTCCCGATTCTTTCATCACTTCTACTGCCTCTTCCACTGTCGAAGAGTATTTTAAAAATATCTCGCTCCAGTTTCCTATGTGTATGTGCCCGTCTATTATTTTCAATCTATGTTTTCTCCTTCCGTAAAATAATTTTTAAAATCACTTATAGTGGAATTTCCATCTGATAATTTTTCGATGGTCAATATACCTCTCTTAAATTCTATTGTCATTTGTGAATTTTCAACCGATAAAATTTTTCCTTCTGATTTACAGGAATCGTCTTTTTTACTAAAAGACTTCTCAACAAAATATTCTTTACCTTTATACACAAAAAATGCAGAAGGGTAGGGCGGATAAAGTGCACGTATTAAATCATAAATTTTATAAACCAATTCCGAGCGGTCTATTTTTCTTTCTTCCTTTGATATAGATTTATTTGCTTTAATATTCTCCGGTAACTGAGGAACTAACATTTCATAATAAAATGTTTTTGATGAAATTGTATTAATTATTTTTAGAGAGTGATTGATTAACCTGAATGAAACATCGCAACATTTATCGTATATTGAATTTACATCGTCTTTAGGTAAAATTTTAATATCATCTGTAAGAAATACATCTCCCGAATCAACTCCTTTCTCAATTTTATGCATTGTAACCGTAAGCTCTTTGTCTCCGTTAATTATACATCTTGAAATCGGCGCCCTCCCTTTGTAATATGGCAGTTTACCGCAATGCAAATTAAGTATTCCGAACTCAGGGGCATCGAAAACATCGTTTCTCAAAATTTCCATAAATCCTGCACAAATCCCGATTTTATATTTCGATAATTCGGGTGAGTGCTCGCTGATATTATCGGTAAAAATAATGTTTATGTTATTTTCCAATGCAAGTTTCTGCAGCGGCTCATAAAAATCAGTTTCGCTTTTTTCAAAATTATATGTCCTGTGACTGATTATCAATCCGGGTGCATTTCCGCATTCTATCAGCTTCGCAAGGATTCTTAAACCCATTACGCCGTAAACAAGATAAAAGTATTCCATTATTTAATTAACCATTTTTTATACCATTCGAACGTCTTCTTTATTCCTTCATCAAGTCCTACCTTTGGCTGATATCCCAGTATTTGCTGTGCTTTCTCAATGCTCGGTATTCTTAATTCCACATCTACATAGTTCTTCGGTACGTATTTAATTTTCGATTTTGTCGGACATAAACTTATTACTTTCTCCGCAAGTGATGTTATCGTTACAGTTCCTTTTGGATTTCCTATGTTAAATATCTCGCCGATTGCTTTCTTATTCGTTAATGCGAGTATTATCCCTTCCATCATATCGTCAACATAACACCACGATCTTATCTGGTCGCCGTCTCCGTGTATCTCTATGTTCTTGTTCTTTACAGCATTCTTTATAAATACCTGAATCGCTCCTTCTCCTATCTGCCCCGGTCCGTATATGTTAAATGGTCTGACCGATACTACAGGATATCCCTTCTCTTTGTAATAACTGTATAACAAATGCTCGCCCGCTACCTTGCTTACGGAATATGTCCATCTCGCTTCGCCTACAGGTGCGAAATTCGTGTCCGCCTTCTCGTCTGATTTATATGCGTATGCTCCAAGTACTTCACTTGTTGAAAAATTCATTATTCTTTCAAGTTTATGACTGTATTTTTCATTTGCTTTCAGAAAATTGAACGTTCCTATTACGTTTATTTCCATCGTCTTAATCGGATTGTGTATCACCGTATCTACTCCCGCTATTGCCGCAAGATGTACAGCAATCTGCGGCTGAAAGTCTTCGCATATCTTTCTTAATGCCTCAAGGTCGCGTATGTCTCCGTGTATCTGAGTTACGTTCTTCGCCGGCAGTTTCTTATATTTTAATGAATCCCTCGAAAAGTTATCGAAAATAATTATTTCATTGTCTTTTGCGAGTAACTGTGCAAGTGTGCTTCCTATAAATCCCGCACCGCCTGTTAAAAAAATCCTTTTGTTTCTTATTGTTGTTTTCATAATTTTATGCTGTAAGTTTTCCTTAAATATCCGTCTGCTTTGAACTTCTTCTTGAAACTGAATAATCCCTCTATTAATTCTCCCGATGAATCAGATGTGCCGATATCATATAACCTGAATCCCGCTTCCTTTGCCCATTGTATCGTCTTGTATAATAAATAATCCGATACTCTGTATTTCTTGTACTTGCTGTCTGTCGCAAGATAAAAATTCAGTATAACGTCCGGCTTTATTACAAATAATACGCATACTCCCGATATGTCGTTATCCGTTTCCGCAGTGAATAATATTATCCTGTGAGGTAACTTCTTCTTTAAATAAAATAATTCGTCTTTGGAATGTGTCGGAGTCGTCTTCTTCGTTAATCTGTTGTCAAATAATACCTGATAATATCTGTCTAAATAATTCTTGTCTTTATCAAAATCTATTATGTTTACGCTTACCTGCTTCGATGAATTTCTTATCGAACGCTTTAAGGGATTTGCAAGCTTCGAAAAATCAAACTCCGCTAATTTTATTATGTTCGTTATCGAATAATTCGATATATGAAACCCGGATTTTAAAAATGCATATTCGTATTCTTCGTTGAATGAGCCGTTATATAATACGGGATAATTTTTTAATATACATTCCGAAAATTCGTTCTCTATCAGGTAATTCTTGAAACTTGTTGCTATTTTCGTGAAATCGTTTATTCCTATTTTCTCCCCGTATAATAATCCTCCGAAACTTACTCCGTTCGATGATACAAATGTTTTCCTGCCTTTGTTCATTACTTCGCATCCCGTCATCAATGCCGCTATCTTGTTCTTTTCTTTAAACCTGAATTTTAAATGATGCCATACTATCTTTTTCATAAATACATCATTATACTCGAGAAATTCCGGGTCAAAAAATAAATTGTAATTTTCCGATATGAAATCTTTCCAGTCTCTGTCTGTCTTAATCTCTGTTTTTATTGTTATCATCTCTTTTCTTTAACTTTCAAAACTTTAAACTTGATAAACTTTACAAACTTTTCAAACTTTTCAAACTTGATAAACTTTACAAACTTTACAAACTTGATAAACTTGATAAACTTTACCAACTCACTTTCCGCGTTAATCCGTTACCATCCGTGTCCTCTGCGTATCTAATCTCTTACTTTATAAACTTGATAAACTTGATAAACTTTATAAACTTTACAAACTCATCTATACAGTTCATATCCCGGTACCTTCATTACCAACCTGAACTTCTCCGGCATAAACAACCTCACCTCGTCATACTTCGTCCTGTTTATCTCATCTCTCTCAACTATAATACTCTGCTTCCCGGGCTCCAGACTCTCCAGATAACTTCGCACTTCCCGTATATCACGCTTCAGATCGGAAGAGCGTCGTGTAGGGAAAGAGTGTAGATCTCGGGGGTCGCC
>CALKAJ010000124.1 GCA_937983305.1 uncultured Ignavibacteriota bacterium
TTGATTCGTGACTGTAGTTCAGACGTGTGCTCTTCCGATCTATAATTTTATTGACATTTTGAACGTCAAGATTTTTGAACTCAACGGAATTTGCAATTTTCACAGCTTCCTGAATTTGCAGGTGGAAGTCTTTCAGAATATCATACATATTGCTTTTATCAACAGGAGGTATCATAATATATTAGTTTAAATAGGGTTTAATTTCAGAGTTATAAAACGAATTAACTGATTCAGAGACTTCTTTTGCTGTTGAGAGTGAAAGGATTTTATCAACAAGCTCTTTTGCATCCGAATATTTGATGTTTCTGATGAATTCAATTATTTCAGCATAGAAAGCGGGATTAACGCTTAGTTCATCTACTCCCAAGCCGACGAGCACAATTGAATTTAACGGCTGGGAAGCCATTTCTCCGCAGATGCTGATTTTGATGTTATTTCTGTGTGCGGCATCAACGGCAAGTTTGATTAATCTTAAAACTGCGGGGTGACACTCGCTGTACATATCTGCAACCATTTCGTTACCTCTGTCAACAGCGAGTGTATATTGTATGAGGTCGTTTGTTCCAAGACTGAAAAAAGCAGATTCCTTTGCAAGCTCATCTGCAAGTATGCATGCGGAGGGGGTTTCAATCATAATTCCGAGTTGAATTTTCGGGTCGTATTCAATTCCTTGCCCGGCAAGCTCAAGTTTTGTTTCGTCAAAAATTTCCTTTGCCTTTTTAACTTCTTCCAGCGAAGAAATCATCGGGAGCATAATTTTTACGTTCTTATTTTTTGAAGCAATAAGCATTGCTCTCAGCTGTTCTTTAAACATATCTTTTCTGTCGAGGGAAATTCTTATACCTCTCCAGCCAAGGAAGGGATTATTTTCTTTTTCCGAGCTCGGTAAAATTTTATCTCCGCCGATATCAAAAGTTCTTATTGTTACACTTCTCGGATATGCGAGTTTTGAAATGGTTTCGTATTCTTCAATCTGTTCCTCTTCGGTAGGGAAACCTCCTTTTTCAATAAAGAGGTGCTCGGTTCTGTATAAGCCGATTCCTGAATTTTCATATTCTTCTATAAACTGCAGTTCCTCATCAAAATCTATATTTAGATTTACTTCAACAACTTTTCCGTCAATTGTAATCGCAGGCAGATTTTTAATGCCGAGCAGTTTTTCTTCCTGCTCTCTTACAAGTCTGATTTTATTTTCATATCGCTCAATTGTTTCTTCCGTGGGATTCGTAATTATTAAACCTTCAAAACCGTCTATGATAATATTTTCGCCGTCTTTAATATTTGCCGAGATTAATTTCATTCCGACAACGGCGGGAATTCTTAAAGCTCTTGAAATGATAGCCGCATGCGAGGTGAAGCCGCCTGTATCGGTGCAATAGCCCATCACTTTTCTTCTGCTGAATAAAATTGTATCGCCGGGGGTTAGTTCGTGTGCAACAACAATCATATTCTCAACAATTTTCGATACAAGTTTTTCGCGTTTCATATTTCGAACCACTCTGTTTTTTACGTCGTTGATATCGGCGAATCTTTCTTTCATATAATCATCATCGGCGGCAAGGAGTATTTGTCCGAGCTTATCAATTTCATCGTTAAATACATAGCTTGCCGCTCGTTTCTCATAGCGAATGCGGCTTAATACTTTTTCGAAAAAGATTGAATCGTTAAGGATTTCGAGCTGAGCTTCAAATATTTTGGAATTCTTTTCCCCGATTTTTTCAACTGCAATATTATATATTTTCAGTAACTCTTTCCGGGAATATTCAATAGCTTTTTTAAACTCTTCGATTTCTTCCTTTATATCTTCGTCTCCGAGTTTTTCAAAATTTATTTTTATCTGTTTCCGGGTATAGAGATACGCCTTACCGAACGATATTCCGTTGGATGCGGGTATTCCCTTATATATTTTCTCTTCTGCCAATAATATATAATATTTCCTAAATGATATAAATAATTTACGAACTTATAAAGTCAAATTGACATAAAATATTGAGGATTTCTTTTACCCTATGGGAGGGTTACAACTTGCTTTTTGCCCTTATTTCTTCTCCGGTTTGCGATAGAAATCGTCGTCGTCGTCATCATCGTCATAAAAATAAACCTCCTCGGCATTTTTTTTGATTTTGACATCGTCGGGACTGAAATCTTCATCCGTATATTCGTCATCGGTTTCTTCTTCATCTTCCCAATCATATTTTTTAATTTCTTTCGGGTCGGTATTTCTGAAAATAACCGCACATACAATACCTATTAAAAATCCGCCGAGATGTGATTCGAAAGAAACATCAGGGTCTATTGGCAGTACGCCCCAGATTAATCCGCCGTATAAAAAAGTTACGAGCAGTGAAATGGCAATTGCTTTTGCGTCTTTTCGCAGTAAGCCGACGAAAAAGAGATAAGATAGAAAGCCGTAAATCAATCCGCTTGCTCCGATGTGATATGCAGGTCTTGCAAAGAGCCATACCGATAAGCCGGTAGCAAGGTAAATAATAATAAATACGGGAATGGCAGATTTTCTGTATGAAAAAAATAAAGTAAAGGAAAGGACGGTTAAAGTCAGCGAATTTGAAATGAGATGGGAGAAGTCGGAATGAACGAGCGGACTTGTAAGAATACCCGTCAGCCCTGAGATTTTACCGGGATAAACACCGAGATGTGAAAGCTCTATACCTGTAAAGACTTCGTAAATCTTAATCAGCCACAGCAATCCGGTAAAAGCCAATGCCGGAAACATACTCGAATAAAATACAGCCTTATGAACTTTTTCTTCTGAAGTATCCATTGAATAAAATAAAAAAAATATTACAATTAAATAAGAGTAAAAACCCCGCGTGTAATCAGAGATAAAACGGTTGCAAGTACGACACTTAAAACCGTAATAATCACGGCTTTTTTCATATCCAGCTCTTTTGCAAGTGCGGCAAATGTTGCGATGCAAGGGATATAAAACGTTACAAATATGGTAAACACCATAATCTGTCCGAGCGACATTACTTCAATAACGTTTTCGGTACCGAGAGCTGTGAAAAGTAAAACAAGAGCAAGCTCTTTTCTCATAATTCCGAATACGAGAGTAATTCCGACAACGGCAGGCAATCCGAGCATTCCGCTTGTAAAGGGCGAGAGGAAATTATTAATCGGTTCGGATAAATTGAAAAAATTAAGAACTTCGAGTATGATACTGCCGACAATAAGGAAAGGAATAGCGACGAGCACGAATTCTCTCATTCTGAACCAGGTTTTATGAGCAAGAGATTTAAAGCCGGGTAAATGATATTTAGGGATTTCGAGAACAAGTCCGGGGCTGACTTCGGGAATAGATTTGGAAAGTATTTTTCCAAGTATGGCAATAACGGCAATATTAATACCATAAACAAGAAAGGCGGCTTTCATAGAGATAAAAAATCCAACGAGTCCGAAAATTACTGTCATTCTTGCAGAGCAGGGAATTAAAGTTGTGAGAGTTGCAGTTACTAATCTGTCCCGAGGTGATTTTAAAATTCGTGTTGCAAGAATTGCGGGAACAGTGCATCCGTAACCGAAAAGAATAGGAACAATTGATAAGCCGTGCAGACCGATTTTATGCATAATATTATCGGTGAGGTAAGCAACTCTTGCGAGGTAACCCGTATCTTCAAGAAAAGATAAAAGAATAAAAAACGGAAGCAGGTAAGGAATAACGATTCCAAGTCCGCCTCCAAATCCCATGAAAAGTCCGTTAAAAATGGAATAGAGAACAGAATCAGTACCGAAACGTACTGCAAAATATTCTGACATAGCGGAAAAGCCGTCAAGGAACATCGGCTCGAAAACTGAACCAATTACGAAGATTACCCTGAATGCAAGATATAAAATCACAGCAAGAGAAACGTAGCCCCAAACCGGATGCATTAAGACATCATCAATTCTTGAGCGGAAATCCCTTTTGGGAGGTTTTCCCACTGCGGCAATTTCTTCAAACAAATCAAATGCGGAACTATGCCTTGCCGATGAAATAACAACATTGGATTTTTCATCCATAGTTTCTTCGAGCTTATCAATAGTATCGTCAATTTGTTTGCTCAGACTTATTTCGAGTTCTTTGAGATAATTTTTAATATTAACATCTTTTTCCAGAAGCTTAATTGCAACAAATCTGTGATTCCATCTGAGTTTTATATTTCCTTCTTTAAGTATTCCGGAAATCTGCTCAATTGTTTTTTCAAGTATAGCTCCGTATTTTATTTTTTTCGAAGAGCTTTGTTCTACTTTATTAACCCCTTTATCGGTTATAGAATATTTAAAAGGCTGAGAACCGATTTCGTAAGCTTTATCAAAAAGCGAAAATACACCAACGCCTTTATTGCCGATGGTTTTAACAACTGGAACTCCAAGTAAATCTGATAATCCGTCAATATTGATATTGATACCTTTTTTCTCTGCTTCATCAATCATATTCAAAGCAACAACCATAGGCTTTTTAAGTTCGAGCAGCTGCAGGGTTAGTTCAAGACTTCTTGAAAGAACCGAAGCATCAATAATGTTTATTATTATAGTGGAATCTTCTGAGTTCATTAAGGCTTTAACTGCAACTGTTTCGGCGTCGTCGGTGGTTTGGAGAGAATATGTTCCCGGCAGGTCAATCAAATCAATTTTGCGGTTATGAATTTCCATTTCGCCCTTTGTATATTTTACTGTAACTCCGGGGAAATTAGTTGCAACGGATTTATAACCCGCAACAAAATTAAAGACCGTACTTTTTCCGCAATTTGGCTGACCTACAAGGATAAATTTCATTGAATTTTTTCCGCAAAAATTTTTCCTGCAAGTCCGTGTCCGAGTGCAATTTCGGAATCAAGATGTGAAATTACTACAGGACCTTTGAGAGTGGATGCTCTGGTAATTTCAACAATATTGCCCGTGAATATTCCCATATTCATCAAGTGAGCAAGAGCGCGCTTTCCTGCATCAATTTTTTTAATCTTTACTTTCTCACCCTTTTCGAATTTTGTAAGTTTATCTGTCATTTAATTATTTATCTCTGCAATTTTAAACATATTTTTTGTGAAATTAAATTCAAATCAACACGGCATTTTTGATTTTAGTCAATTTTTGTATATATATTTTTATATTGAATTTATTGAGCGTAATTACTTTCTTGCTTCGATGTTCTTTTTTAAAACCTTTAAACCCTCCGGTAATGAAAAAAATATTTCTGATTTCTCTTTTCCTTGTTTCCCTTTCTTTTGCTTTCAATTTTAATTCAACACTTAACTCCTATCTTCCTTTGAATAATATTGTAGTGAAGTTTGAAGGAACAAACGGAAACGGCAACAATCTCTGGATTGATAATTTTTATATCGGTTCAAGATTTGCAAACGACCTTACCATAACAGGCATTAGCGTAAAAGATAAAAATTATTTTTTACCCGGCGTATCATCAACCTCTGTATCTCCTGAGGTTACAGTTTATAATGCAGGCTCTTCCGCCTCCGGTGCGGCAACTGTTACAATGATTGCAGTCGGCACATCTTATAACGTAACTAAAAACGTTCCCGCAATAAACGGCGGTTTTTCGTCTGTTATTACATTTGACCCGATGACTTTTGATGTTGATGTTACAAAAAATCTTAAGGTATATATTACATATTCAACTGACCAGAATCATTCAAACGATACCTTATACCAACCATCAACTTTTCATGCGGGTGTAAAGAGAAAGGTACTTTTCGAGGCACATACAAGTACAACTTGCAGTCCCTGCGCCTCGCAAAATCCTGCACTTGATGCTTTTATTCAGCAGAAATTTGATTCAGCAGTTGCAATTAAATATCACGTATGGTGGCCCTCATTAGGCGACCCGATGTATGCCGCAAATATTCCCCAGCAAAGAGTCAGGACGCAATATAACAGCATCAGCGCTGTTCCTACTTTGCAGGTTGACGGAGTACTTCAGCAGGTCAGCGGATATACAACGCTTTCAAATTTAGTAACTCCCTTTAATGCAAGGATGTCAAAAGGAACACCGATTGCATTAACCGTAACGGATACAAGACTCCCGGGAGATTCAATCAAAGCGACAATTCAGGTTCAGGTTATTTCACCTGTTTCACCGAATACAAATCTTCGTTTGAGAATTTCTGCCATTGAACGGAAAATTCAATATTCTTCGCCTCCCGGCTCAAACGGAGAAACGATATTTTATGATGTATTCAGAAGAATGTATCCTTCAACAGACGGAGCTTCGATTAATACAACTCCGGGAACATATACATACACTTATACCTACAAGCGTCAGGCAGCCTGGATAGATTCGATGTTATACACAGCCGTAATAGTTCAGGATGAATATACACACGATGTTTACAATGCGGCAAAGGGAAGAAATTATTATGACAATCCGCCGATTTCGGAAAACGGACCCGTAATAAATCTAAATAACCAATTCTATAACGATAATCCAAATCCCGTAACTTTTGGAATGCAGTTTGAGACAATGGAAGTCTCTGTTCCGCCTTTGGGCTGGAGTATTTCGAATATGGATTCTAATTATACTTTCTGGATGTACAGATATACTTCAGTAAACGGTCCGTCTCTTGCGGGTTCAAGAAGTATAAGAATAAATTATTATTCGTATCCTGATAATCCCGGAACGCTTGATATTTTAACATCGAAAGCATATAACGATGTCAACCCGAATGATACAATCAGTTTCGATTATGCTTATGGAAACCGTACAGGATATACCGACCGCCTTGTTGTAAAAGTATCTACAGATGGCGGAACAACATTCCCATATACGGTATTTGATAAACAAGGTGCGGCACTTGCGACAGCGGGAACTGTAACCTCCGGATTTGTTCCAAGCTCTGCAAGTCAATGGGGAGCAGTAAAAATTCCTGTTTCTTCATTCTTAACCGGTATAAATCCGAATGCCGGAACGATATATAAATACGAGCTGAGCCAGAACTATCCAAATCCGTTCAACCCTGTTACGAATATTGAGTTTCAAATTCCGGGCTCAAAGTTTGTAAAGTTAGTTGTATTGGATATTTTGGGCAGAGAAGTAAAAACCCTCGTCAATGAATACAAACAAGCCGGAACTTATCAAGTCAGCTTTAGTGCGGATGGACTTTCGAGCGGCGTTTATTTCTATAAGATGACAGCAGGTGATTTTTCTGATGTGAAGAGAATGGTACTGGTTAAGTAAAAAGTTTGTAAAGTTGGAAAGTAAAAAATGCCGGTCAGAGATGCACCGGCTTTTTTATATTCTGAAGAGATATTGCATTTTCAGGAAAAACTGCCTGTCGGTAAGAGTGCTTTTTGCTTTATAATTTATATCGTCGAGTTCCATATAGGAATGCGTCATACCAAGATAAAATATGGTGAAGGGATTTGGCCTGTAGCTTAATAAAGGATTAATATATAAACTGCCGTCAAAAGAATTATATTCGTTGATTAAGCGAAGAGATATATCTTTTGTAAACATAAAATTGTTTGTATTTCTGAGAATATATCCCGCAAAAAGTTTTTCTCCGCGGTATGACTCAGAGAGCTCAAAGTAATCATAATTAAAACTTAACGATAAACTGTTAATCGGTTTTATCGTACCCCATAGATACACCTCCGTTCCGTAGCCAATTCTGGAATTATCGTCTCTGATAATATATCTTCCGGCTTCAACAGAAGCACCGCCTCTGATATTGTCCGAAAAACTCGAATTTATTTCAAAGTATGCCCGCCTTACATCCTGATGATATTTTCCGCGAAAGACTTCATTGTTAACAAGAAAATATCTCGTAAAAACACTTATCTGATTAATTAATCTCATCCAAACAGATGGTGAAAGGAAATATTCCATTGGCTTAAAGTCATAATCATATCTTGCAAGTGCATAAACCGAAGGCTCGATTCTAAGCAGTATATCGCTTTTAGGATAGAACAGATAACCCTGTGAAGTTGAGAATGTTCTGTAATTATTATTAAATAAAAATCCGTTATCTCTTCGCATATTCGGCGAGGCATCTTCATAAGTAAATCTGAAATTCCATGATTCCGCACTTCTTCTGAAAGTCATATACAGTCCGTTTCCGGCAAGATATTGACCGTCAAGTTTGCCTGTCAGATTATCATCTCCAAATACTATTTCGTTATTGTAATTAGTATCTGTAATTTCTCTTGTAAAACTTCTTAAAAACTGAAACTGAAAATAATAGTTATCAAGAAACTTAAAATTTCCGTCAATTCCCGCTACCCTGTTATATCCGTCAACATCAAGAAATTTAGAGTCCCCTTCTTTATTAACCTGCCTGTCCGTAAATATTAAACCTATAAATGATTCGTTTCCCAAAATACTTCTTTTAAATCTGAAAATATTTGATAGAGATTTTCTGTCGGTTGAAAGAAAATCACTGAATTCCGTAAACGGTACAATGAAAGGAGTCTGCCGGTCATAAGCAGAAATAAATCCGATTTCGTTCAATCCGATTTTTCCTGTAAGTTTAACTGCATAAAGCGGGTCATTTATGGAACGTGTATATACTGTGGTTAAATATGTATTGAAAATATTTGTACCTTCGTTAAAAAACGGTCTCTTTTCATTATAAAATAATGCAAAGGTTCTATTTACGCTTATTGTGCCCGCATCAGATTCAATCTGCGAAAAATCCGGGTTCAATGCAAAGTCTGCCGTTAGATTTGAGGTTATGCCGTATTTTAAATTTATCCCGACTCTTCCTTTGATTTTTTCGTTTATAAAATCTGATTGCGCATTATAACTGTCGGATAGATAACTTGCCTGTGAGCTTAATACATAGGGAAGTATTTCAAAATTATTTCCGCCTTTTATATTTTTCAAATCCTTTAAAATACCGTGGCTTGTAAATGTTGTCGGAGAATTTCTGTCAATTTTTACATAAGAGTATTGATAGCGATTATTTCTTGGCCTTGTTCTTATTATATGAAAATTCCAGTTCTGAATATCTTTATCCGGAAATCTTATACTTTTAAAAGGAATTTTTATTTCGGCAGTCCATCTGTCGCTTTTCACTTCTGCGGCAGAATACCAGATGGCATCGAAATTAGCATCTTCATTACCGTCAGAGCTCCAGAGCAAATCCCCCTGAATTCCATAAGCATTTACAAACATTTCGTATGCGTTTTTCCCTTCCGAATAAGTATCAATCATTATTCCCACAAAATCATCGTTAAAAATATTATCTCTCTGGGTAAGGGTTTTTCTTATCTGCTTTGTGTTTTTATCTTTACAGATGAATGATATATACAGATAATCTTCGTCATACAATATTCTCGCTTCCGTATCTACTTCAGGTTTTGAATTATTCCCCGGTTCAACCTCGCTGAAATTCGTGAGTAATTTTCCGCTGTTCCAGATTTCTTCATTCGGCTCTCCGTCAATAGTTATACTATTGGTTTCGATTCTGAACGGATATACCTCGGGATTTTCGTTCGGAATAAAACTAACTTTTGTTGAATCGGTGTTTCCTTTTATGATTGTATCTGCAGGATTTTTGCCGGCAGGAAATTCACTTTCAATTCCGTCTTGTGCAAAGAGTGAATTAATTATTCCCGATATTAAAAGTGCTGTTAGAAGCAGATAAGAAGATATTGCTTTTCTATTCATATATGACAAAGAAGTTCGTAGTTATGTATTTAGACGATAATGTTTATAAATTGTTTCAATCAGAGCCCGAAGAAAGTTTTTCTGCTCTGTCGGCTGTTTTTAATTTATCAATAATTTCATCCAGATCGCCTTCTACTATGTCGGATAGGTTGTACATTGTCAGTCCTATGCGATGGTCTGTTAACCTGTTTTGAGGAAAGTTGTATGTTCTGATTTTATCGCTTCTGTCTCCTGATTTCACCATCTGCTTTCTCTGAGCCGAAAGTTCCTTATCTCTTTTTTCAAGTTCAAATTCATATAATCTTGAACGGAGTACCTTCATTGCTTTATGTTTGTTCTTTAGCTGTGAGCGTTCATCCTGACATTGAACAACAGTGCCTGTTGGCAGGTGTGTTATTCTTATTGCAGTTTCTACTTTATTTACGTTTTGTCCTCCGGCGCCGCCTGCACGGAATACATCAATCTTCAAATCGTTTTCGTTTATCTCAACATCGAACTCTTCTGCTTCGGGAAGTACTGCAACAGATGCGGCAGATGTATGAACTCTTCCGTTTGCTTCAGTTTTTGGAACACGCTGAACTCTGTGAACTCCGCTTTCATATTTTAAATCGCCGTAGGTTCCTTTTTTATTTATGCTCAGAACAACTTCTTTTATTCCTCCGGGAGTTGAAGATTCGTTATAATCAATCAGCTCATAGGTCCAGCCCTTTGTATCAAAATATCTTGTGTACATTCTGTATAAATCCGCCGCAAATAAAGCCGCTTCCTCACCGCCTGTGCCTGCTCTTATTTCAAGTATTGCACTTTTTTCATCAGCCGGATCTTTAGGTATGAGAAGCTCTTTGATTTTATTTTCTATCTCAGTAAGCTTTTCTTCGAGTATCAGCTGCTCTTCTTTTGCCATTTCTTTTAATTCGCTGTCTTTTGTATCGAATAAGATTGCTTTGTTTTCTTCGATGTCCGAAGTAATTTTCAAATACGCATTATACGATTCAACTATTTCAGATAAATCGGAATATTCTTTCGAAAGAGTTCTGAATTCGTTCTGATTGTTAATCACATCCGGATTAGAAAGCAAATCAGATATTTCACCGTAACGTTCTTTTACTTTTTGTAATTTGTTAAACATCTGTTAGTATATACCTTTTGAAACTAAAAAACTTTTAAAATCTTCTTTCTGCATGAAAGTTAAAATAAGAATACCAAAAACCAAACTGACAACATTGCCTGTTAAAATTGTAACTATGTCAAATATTGCCGCAGTATTAACGGTTCCGTATGTTCCGGTCTGATTTAAATTGTTAAGTTTGCTGAATGCAAGAAAATCCATTACAGCCGCAACAATATTCAGAATCGGAAGAAATCCCATTAAACAGCCGACACCGCAGGTAACCGCACCAAAAGCCAGAGTTCCGCCGCCCCAGCCGATTGCCGTTAAAATATTTAATATTCCCGAAATCAGGAAAAATGTTCTGGAAGTACTTATATCTGAAGGCATAATTTTTTGTTTTAAAGTTTATAAAAAAGCAATCATCCATTTCTGAATGATTGCTTTACGTTAAAACTATTAAAAATGTTACTATTTAACTAAGTTAAATTTCTCTCCGAATTGACCTACTAACGGAAGCGGGGTTGCTTTTCCGCCGAAAGCGTTAATCACACCCATAATCCAAAGGACAAGTGCAAATAAATTCAAAAGATAAAAAACGACACCGATGCAAAAGAATGAACCAATCGTACCAAGCACTATTCCTGCAACGTTTACAATAACTACAACAATAGATTGTTCAGTATGGAACATTACAAATTTGTTCTTTCTCTGATCTTCCATTAAAAGGGGAACAAAGAAAATAAGATACGCAACGAATGCCATCACTTTACCGGATTCTATTTCTTCGGGAGTGATATTTAAAACACGGTTAGAATCTGCCATTAAAGCTACCTCCTTGTTTTGTTTTGATTTGAAATAATTTTTTTAATAAAAAAACTCTATTATCTGAATATTGCTTTGATACTGCCCCAGGTATCTTTGATACCGGAAACAGTGTACATTACCGAAATGGTATTAGAGTATGTGGAAGAACCGTCAGGTTTAACGCATTTTAACCTGTAGTAGTATAGCGAAGAAGTCATCTTGAATGAAACACTATTATCCTGATATGAATAGAATGAGTTATTTCCAATTGCGTTCATTGATTTTATGAAAATAAAATTTTCCATTGAACCGGCGCTTCTTTCAATTTCAAATCTTGTTACTCCGTCCTCATCTCCTGTTTTCCACTCTATTAAAACTCCGTCTGAGTTCGATTTAGCAGTGAAGAAGTGAAGACTTACGGAAGCGAAAGCAACCGTTAGAGTAAAAACCGACAAAAATAAAAACAGTACAAATCTCTTCATTGTTTACCCGTTTATGTCTTTAGTGCAATATATAATACTTAAAATTTAAATTCAAGTATTTTTATTGTGTTACAATTATTTAATACTTATAAGCTATTTGTCTAAAAATCATACACTTAGATATTAATTCTCATTTTTAGGTATGAAAAACTAAAAAATTCTTTCTCTGATATGTATATTTTATCGTTTATTCGATACAAAAAGTTTAGTTCAAACAGTATATCCCTCACCGGCTCGTATGTTCCTGTCAATTTCAATGTTATTGTGTTTTCCCTGTTCCCGTCAAGAAATTTAATTTTATCCGCATCAATGCCTGTTCTGAAAGGTTCGTTAATATTTCCGCCGGCGTTTTTTATTAAAATACCTTTTTCATCATAAATGTTATTTCCTTTTCGGGTGAATTTGAACTCTAATGATAAACCTGCCCATTGACTTAAATCATAATTTGCATGTGCAAATATCCGGTCTGAATTTGGACCAATTGGGTTTCCAAGAATTATTCCGTAACCGGTATAAGTGTTTTTTGGATTGGTGTGACTATATACATAAGGTCTGATATTTGTGTACTCAAGTTTTAAAGATAAATTACTTATTCCGAGCGGTTCATATAAGAAAGTTCCAACCTGAAAAGCTGTTTTATTTTCATAGCTGTTCAGGTCTGCAAGAATTCCGAGAGGATTCTCGTCTAAGAATACCGAAAATTCAAATTCTATGTTTTTTAAAAAATGAGATTGAAAATCAATAAAGAATACTCCGTTATCTCTGTCTTGCAGTGACATTTCCAAAAACTTATAGAATCCTAATGGAGTTAAATATGCTAACTCAATTCCTCTTCCCGAATAAATTATACTTTCTCCCACACCTATATCGAAAAGTTTTTCGAAAGATAGCTTAAGTTTATTTGCCGCAAAATATTTTGTATATCTCTCTTCTCTGTCTTGTGAAAACGGACCAACTGTTGATGCATGAATCGAAGAGAATTTTAATATTCCATAGTTAAAATTAAACTTCAGAAAATCCATATCGGGTCCCATTCCGGAAAGCGTCAGACTTTCGCTGTAACCATAGCCGTATTTAATTTTTTCTCTTCCGAGTTGTATTGAAATATTTGCATCGTCGAAGATGTCTGTTCTGAATTTCAGATATCCGTTTGTAAAGTTATAATTCCGTATGTTTTCAAGTTGTTCGTTAAATTTGAATTCGGATTTTAATTCCGGCATCATAATCAGAGAGTTATCTCCATTACCCGTTGCCCCTCCCTTTACCACTGAAAGGTAATATCCGAGTTTCTCAAAAAAAGTACCTCTTAAAACAAAACCCATATCAAACAATGCGGAGTTTGTATTTCCGTGCGGTAAGTTTTCATTTCCGTAATAAAGATTACCGGTAAAATCCGCAAATAAATTACTTCCACTTTTATCGGAAAAATACAGGAGTTTTTTCTTTTTTGAAAAGAAGTCCGACACTTTCTCCCCGATTGATTCGCCTCCTCTTAATATTATAGAAGTATTTTCATTAGTCATTTCACTTATAATAAATTCTGTTTTATATTTTCCGAGTAATTCTTTGTCAACCTTGCTCAGTTCATTCATAGAGGAATCAATCTTTTTAAGGTGTTTTTCTATATCACCTCTCGACATAGACGGATCATCGTCATTGATTGAGCCGATGACTCCTTTTACGCTCATCTTTTTTAAAAAAGTATATACACTGTTATCTAAAGAAACATTTTCTGTTTGAGAAAAACATAATCTGCCGTAAAAAATTACAACCGGAATAAATAAGATGAATATCAGATTTTTCATTGTAAAATTGTTTTACGGAAAAACTAACCATTCTTGTCTAAATAATTATTAATAATTAGTAATAAAATAATTAAGTAATTTTTTCTTTCCGATTGTGCATTTGATTAAGTAGTGATAATTAAAATTATATGCATTAATTTAAAGAATGAAAAACGAAAAAAAGTATTTAATATGCTGTGATTACGGAGGAACAAAGTTGTCTTTAACAGTTTTCTCCGTTAGTGGAGAAAATTTATTTGAAAATATTTTCAATGCAAAGCAATATTCGGTTTATGGCTCGGACGAGTGCATTAAAATTATTAAATCCGCTGTTTCAAAAATACCCTTTGAGAAAAAAAACATAACGGCTTTTAGTATCGGCGTTTCAGGTCTGCGTTATGAAAAGGATAAAAAATCTTTTGAAAAAAAGTTAAGGAAAACGCTGAACATAAAAAATATTGTCGCCGAATCTGACGCAATTACTGCTCTTGAGGGAGCTTTTTCAGGAGGGGAGGGAGCACTTCTGATTTCGGGAACGGGCTCGGTTATTTACGGTTTGAGCAAGAAAAAAATATTCAGAGCCGGCGGCTGGGGAAGAATTCTCGGTGATGAAGGAAGCGGCTACCGTATTGGTGCAGAGTCTCTGAATAAATTAAGTGTTTTTTTTGATTATAACATTACAAATAAATATACAAGGTTTTTCGAGAATGAGTTTGGAATTACACGCGAAAATCTCCTTGATAAAGTTTATAAAAACAATTTTGATATTGCATCCATTGCAGAAAAAATAATTCTTTCAAAATCACAGGATGCATATTTATTCAAAGATATTTTGATAAGCGCCGCAGATAATCTTGCGTTGCTGATTTCTGATTATATTAACATCAGCAAATGCAGTCTTCCGCTTAAAGTTGCCCTTTCCGGAAGTACTATTAACAAAGAAAACAGACTAACAAAATTGCTGATTGAAACAGTGAAAAAATATTTCGGAAAAAAAGTTGTATTGGTTAAACCGCAAAACACTCCGCAATTCGGAGCATTTTTACTTGCAAAAAAGAAATTTAAATTTTAATAATATGAAAACTGATTTTATACTAATACTCGATTTTGGCTCACAATATACTCAGCTTATTGCAAGACGAACAAGAGAGCTCAAAGTATATTCTGAAATCTTTCCTTATTTTCAGGATATTGAAGATTTGTTGAAATTAAAACCTCAATATAATCTTAAAGGCGTAATTCTTTCAGGAGGACCTTCAAGCGTAAAAGAAAAGAACTCCCCCTTTATTTCGAAGAAAAATCTCGATTATATTTTATCCAACAAAATACCCGTCTTGGGAGTTTGCTACGGGCTTCATCTTCTTGTGCATCTGCTTGGAGGAAAAGTTCACAAGGCAAAAGTTGACGAATACGGAAGTACCTTTATAGATATTAAGGGCAGTTCAAAGCTTTTAAAAGGAATAAAAAAATCAATACGTGTATGGATGAGTCACGGGGATTCAATAGATTATTTACCGGAAGATTTTAAACCAACATCAAAAAGCAAAAACGGCATCATAAGCAGTTTTGAAAGTATAAAAAGAAATATTTACGGATTGCAGTTTCACCCTGAAGTTCACCACACTGAATACGGAAGCGAGATTTTGAAAAACTTTGTCTTTGGAGTTTGTAATGTAAAACATCTTTTTAAGACCGAATCATTTATTCAGGATAAAATAAACGAGATTAAAAAAACAGTTGGAAATGACAGGGCTATACTTGCATTAAGCGGCGGCGTTGATTCATCTGTTGCGGCAGTCCTCGTTAAAAAAGCTCTTGGCAATAAACTTACCTGTATTCATATAGATACGGGTTTAATGAGAAAAAATGAAAGCCGGAATCTGATTAAGCTTTTTAAATCAAATTTCAAAATGAAACTTATTTTCGTTGATGCTTCGGAATTGTTTCTAAAAAAGCTGAAAGGAGTTTCCAATCCGGAGACCAAAAGAAAAATAATCGGAAAAACATTTATTGATGTTTTTGAGAAAGAAGCAAAAAAATTAAACAAAGAAAATAAAGAGATTAAATATCTTGTTCAGGGTACGCTTTATCCCGATGTCATTGAATCTGTTTCATTTAAAGGTCCTTCGGTTACAATTAAATCTCATCACAACGTCGGCGGATTACCAAAGAAAATGAACCTGAAATTAATAGAGCCGTTCAGGGAATTATTCAAAGACGAAGTCAGAACTATCGGGAGAAAACTCGGACTTCCCGATTACTTTATTAACAGGCATCCATTTCCCGGACCCGGACTCGCAATAAGAATACTCGGAGAAATAACTCCGGAAAAACTTAATATACTTAGAGAAGCCGATGATATATATATGAACGAACTTCGTACATCAGGCTTGTATAATAAAATATGGCAGGCATTCTCCGCGTTACTGCCTGTTAAATCCGTAGGTGTAATGGGCGATTCAAGAAGTTATGAATTTACAATTGTGTTGAGAGCGGTAACGTCCGTTGACGGTATGACTGCAGATTTTTATCATTTCGAAAAAGAATTTATATCAAACCTTTCAAATAGAATTATTAACTCTGTAAGAGGCATAAACAGAGTTGTATATGATATAACATCTAAGCCCCCTGCTACTATAGAATGGGAATAAAAAACAGCGCCGGAAAACAAAAAATTGTCTCATTTTTTATACAAATTTAAGAAATTTTGTTTTTTCAATGACTTATAATTCTTTAAAAGTGTCCACTTTTTTAGAATTATGACTTGACAGAAAGAAATATTTTACATATTTTTGAAAGTTCTAAATTTTTAATTAACTAACTTTTTTATAACAGCCAAAACCCAGGAGGTATCCATAATGGCAAAATTTAAAAAGATGTCTCTCATCATTCTCGCTTCTGCATTCATTTCCGGTTCAGTTATGTTGACCGGTTGCGGTGGTGGAATTAGCGAAGAGCAATACAGAGAACTGCAAGATCTGCAAGCACAAGTAGATCAGTTACAAAAAGACAAATCAGCTTTAGAAGCAGGAAAATCCAGTATCCAGAATCAGATAAAGGATAAAGATGCAAAGCTGAAAAACTTGCAAAAAGACATTGATATGTTAAAAAATTGCAAATAATTGTCAACTATTGTAATGAAACAAAAACATTTTAAAAACAATTTTAAAGGAGATTTTAAAAACATGAAATTACACAAACTGTTAATCGCATTATTTGTGTTCTCCTTAGTTCTCGGCGCAAGCGCTACCACATTCGCTCAAGATGAAGAGCCGTGGAAAGAAATTACTGAGGAGCAATATCTTAAACAAAAAGAAGAGTTAACACAACAAGTTAACAACTTAAAGAGCGACATCAATGCTCTTGACAACGAAGTAAAAGCTTTAAATGCAGATTTAAAAGATAAAGATGCAAAAGTAAAAAAAGCTGAAGAAGAGTTAAAAGGTCTTTGCGACGCAGCAGCTTACAAAGCTGAATTTGCAAAAGTCGAAAAGATTGTCATGGACAAAGACAAATCAGGTGTAAAAGTAGAAGATGCAGAAAAAATGGTAGCAAAATTAGAAGCTTCCAAATGCAAATGCATGGGCGACTATCAAACCAGACTTGCAAAGATTAAAAAAGAATTAGAAGCTTGGAAGAACCCACCACAAAAAGCAGACCAATATACAGTAGTAAAAGGTGATTGCTTATGGAAAATCTCCAACAAATTCTACAAAGAACCTAAAGCTTGGTT
>CALKAJ010000125.1 GCA_937983305.1 uncultured Ignavibacteriota bacterium
AGATGGTGATTCGTGACTGGAGTTCAGACGTGTGCTCTTCCGATCTAATTCAATTGCCCCTTCCCTTAATCTGTTAATTCTTTCAAGAGCTTTTCAGGCACTCGGCACTGCCGTCCTCTTTGCACTCACGCCTGCAATTATTTCTTCATATATGGATGAAAATATCAAGGGCAGAGCTTTCGGAATAAATTATATTTTCACTGCACTCGGAGGCGTTGTAGGAAGAGCATCAAGCGGATTTTTAGCATCATCTCTCGGATGGAATTCCGTTTTTTTAATAACCGTTCCATTTGCAATTGCGGCTTTGGTTTTAAGTTTCCTCTATGTCCCGTCAGTAAAACCTGAAACTAAAAAAGAAAAGTTTGATGCCGTCGGCTCTTTCCTCATTTTCATCGCATTGCTTTCGTTATTATTCGTTTTAAACTCCGGCAATGATATGGGCTGGACTTCGGTTGAAATAATTTCCCTTTCCGCAATCTCCGTTATTTTTTTTATCGCATTTTTCATCAGACAAAAAACCGCAGCATCTCCGCTCTTAAAGCTTAAACTATTTAAAAAATCCTCGCTTACAATTCATCTTTTGATTTTCCTGATAGTATATATCATCACTAACGGAATGATTTTTATAACTCCTTTCTTCCTTCAGCTTATGAAAGGATTTGACGGAAAAGAAGCCGGCTTACTAATGACTATCCCCTCTTTTCTTCAAATGGTTTTTGGTTTCCTCTCCGGCTACTTATCCGATAAAACTAACATTCGAAAAATTTTATTTGCCGGTTTTATAACCGTAATGCTTTCATTTGTAATGTTCCTTTTTTCCGGTGCCGGTATGCATATGTTTTTTATAGTTTCTTCATTAACCATATATGGAGCGGCTATCGGATTTCTGATTCCCGCAAATACGAATACCGTTATGAAATTTGCCCCCGACGAAGATAAAGGAAGTATCTCAAGCATAATGACTACAACAGTCAGAGCCGGCTCTGCAGTAGGAGTTTGCATATTTGGTGCGATATTTTCAATATACGTCCCCCAGAAAAATCCCTTACAGGCAAATTTACCCGTAGAAATCCTGAGCAATGGATTCTTTGCTGTTTTCTCTTTTGGAATTGCTGTTTCTTTGCTGGGTTTAATCCTGGTTTATTTCACAGGAAAAAGAAAAACTATTTCGGCGGGTTCATAAAGTTGTAACCTCTGAATGCCTCAATATTATCTTTCGATATCTCAATAAAAATTCTCGTCTGCGTATTCTCATAATCAATCTTCATATTCTCAATAATTTTTAATCCGGGAGTATTCTCGCTTTTAGTAGCCGAAGCGGCAAGCTTTGAAAGCGCTATCATTCCCGTAAGCATCTTTGAAAAATTCTGAGCATTGCCTTCATCGGGAAAACCAAATTGAACTGTAATCTTTAAATCAGAAGACATTTTTCCGGAAAGACTAATTGACTTAATTGCTTTGGAAATATTTTTAAGAAATATTTCCTGTTTATTCACTGTATCCTGCTGTTGAGATGATTTTATTTTATTCGTATCAATTTCAAAAGCAGAAGTATCTGAAAAATCTTTCGACTTTGATTCAATGAAATTCGAAAAAATTCCCCTGATAAAAGAAGGCTCTGTTGAAACAAGCCAGAACGAACTTTTAAAATGTGAATTTTCGATTGCTGTCAGAACTTCAGGATTTTTAAGAATTCCCGATTTCGATGTATCTTTTATTTCTCTCATTTCCTTGATTCTGCTCGGGAAATTGCTGGCACAAATTGTCCCGTTATCTTTCAGGAAGAAAATTAAATTTTTCTCTCTGTGAGAATATACCGTAACACCGTCATCAAAAGTTTCTTTGTAAAGATTTGTATCTGTCTGAGCATAAGATTTTAATTTATCTCTGTTAAATGAACCTCTCAATACAAATGAATTCTCGCCTTCCCACGAATTGGAAAGATAGATTTCATCCAATCCGTTTGAAATAGAAGCATCAGTTGCATTTTTAAAAACACTTAACATTCCTCCCAAATCGCTCTCGGCTTTGATAATAGAATCCGAGACGTAAGTTTTCCAGAAATCAGTCTGCCGCATATTCTTGAAACTCATATACATTACAAACTGCGGATTTTCCTGAAGCAAACCAAGAGTCTGCCTTACGGTTGCCGAAAGTTTTTCGTTTGAACTCTCACTTCCGCAACCCGAAAAGAAAAGAGGAAAGAGTAATAAAATTAAAAATCTTCTGAACATTTTTTAATAATCTTTTTTATTAAAAAAGTAAATTGAAAGAAAAAGCATTGCTACCATAAATATACCTGATGTAATTACCGGTTGATATGCATAGAAAAATCCGCCTGTTCCGGTGAAAGAGCCTTCAATCAGCGAAGACGCAATTGCTCTGATATCCCACGGCTTCGGAAGCAGATAGTAAATAAAATCAATTATAAACATAACCGGCTTATTGGTGATTACCTGAGCCATTTCGGTTTTAAGCGAAAGAACTGCAGTAACCGGAAAGAACAGCATTATATTTACAATCAAAGAAAGTATCGTACTGCGGAATAATAATCCGGTAAGAATAATAGCGGAATATAAAACAGCAAAAATATAAGTGTAATAAAAAACCGAGTAAAGCAGAAAATTGAAATGCCATATTCCCGATTTTGCCGAAACGATTACCCAGATTAAAAGCACTAAATATAATAAAGCAAAAAATATAATTATTACGCCAGATAAAAACTTGGAAATAATAATTGATGTCCTCGAAACAGGTTTTGATAAAAGAACTTCGATATTTCCTTTTTCAAGCATAGACGGAATGAAAGAGGAAACCATAACCATAAACAAAGTCATAATTATTAAAAACGGCGGCTGAGAAATCATAATCAATTCAATTGAAATAATAAACTGCCTGTAATCAAACTCTTCATTCGCCTGCATTAAAGAGGGAATGCCTTCAACCGAATCCAGATTTATCAACGCTAAAATTATTAACACAATAATCGAAAATAATCCGAATACGGAAAGTAAAATCTTTTTCGAAAGTGCCTCTTTAATTGTTCCTTTTGTTAATGCCCAGAATATCATACTGCCTCCTGCTCTATTACATTAATAAATAAGTCTTCAAGTGAATTCTTTTCCTGCGAAATTGCATTTATCAAAATCTTTTCCTTCCTCAAAAAATCAATCAGTACATTCAAATCTTCAACGGAAGACGATTTATATTTAAAATCATTCTTACTGCTGATTTCCGCTTTATATTGCGAGAGCAGTGTGTTCAGAATACTTTCGCTTAAATCCGATGTTTTAATAATATACGCATTTTCAGTAACCGTAAGATCTTCAACCGTACCTTCTTTAACCAGAAGTCCCTTGTTCAGAATTGCAACCGTATCGCAAATCAACTCAACTTCGCTGAGCAGATGCGAGTTCACTAAAATCGTTTTTCCTTCCGAATTCAGATTAACAAGTATATCCCTGATTTGCTTTCTGCCTATCGGGTCAACACCGTCTGTCGGCTCATCAAGAAATATTAACTCGGGATTGTTAAGCATTGCCTGTGCGAGTCCGAGTCTTTGAAGCATTCCTTTCGAATATTTTTTAATCTTTGTCTTTCTCCATTTTTCCATATCAACGAGTGAAAGAAATTCATCTGATTTTTTCTTAAGCTCAGTATGTTTCATACCCGATAATTCGCCGTAGAAAAAAAGAACCTGCTCGCCTGTCATATATTCCGGAAACCTGTGATTCTCCGGAAGAAAGCCGACTCTTCTTCTGTTTTGATGATTCGAAATGTTTTTCCCGAAAAGTTCTGCCTTGCCGGAAGTCGGATAGATTATTCCAAGCAGAATTTTCACAAGTGTTGTTTTCCCTGCTCCGTTTGGACCAAGCAGTCCGAAAATTTTCTTCTCTTCAATATTAAGAGTTAAATTATCGAGTGCCTTAACTGAATTATTTGAGAACCTTCCCGACTTAAAAATTTTGGTTAGATTCTCTGTTTGAACAATATTCATTTAAATAAATTTTTAAATTCTTCAAAATCCTTCCTGCTAATGCCTGAAGGTTTTTCACTCTCATCGGTATTGGTAGTTTTTACTATCTTCTTCTTTATAACAGTATTTTCCTTCCAGAATTCCTCTGACTTCTTCGCATCACAGCCGCAAGCCTTTGCCAGACGAAAAACTTCCATATCCGAACTAACAACCGTAATTTGATTCTTATTATAATTCTCTTCTATAAACTGCCTTATTATTTCATCGGCAGTCTTCTTACCTGAAAATATCACACTGCTGTCAGCATAATTTCCAAATCCGTCAAAAACAATCTTCAGCTTATCGCCGCGGCTCAACCTGCTCTTCACACTCTCAAGCAATGTCCTTCCCGACGCCATCTTATCACCATCAAAAAGCTTCTTCAGTCCCGCAACCTTATGAATCAAATTATTTCCATCTATTATTATATATCTCATTTCTTTCTTTTCTTTCTCTCTTCTCATTCCTCGTAGTGCGTCTCATTCCCAAACTCCATCCTCTCTTCTCATTCCCAAACTCCAGCTTGGGAATGCATTCCTCATAGTGCGTCTCATTCCCAAACTCCATCCTCTCTTCTCATTCCCAAACTCCATCCTCTCTTCTCATTCCCAAGCTCCAGCTTGGGAATGCACAAGCATGCACAATCTCTACGGCCTAATCCTATTCGGTCTCCTCGCAAACGGAATCGCCTCTCTGATATGCTCAAGGTTACACAACCAGCTCACAATCCTCTCAATACCAAGCCCGAAGCCCGAATGAGGCACACTGCCATACTTCCTCAAATCAATATACCACTGAAACTCATCCTCCGGAAGCCCGTGCTCACGAATTCTCTCAAGCAGTAAATCCAGATTATCCTCTCTTTGCGAGCCGCCGATAATCTCTCCAAAACCTTCAGGAGCAAGCACATCAACTCCAAGCACTAAATCCGGATTCTCCGGGTCGCGTTTCATATAAAAAGCCTTAGCACCGGCAGGCCACCTGTGAATCATAACGGGTTTATCAAAATCCTCAACAATCGCTTCCTCGTGCGGAGCACCAAAATCCTCACCCCACGGGAACGGTCTGATATGCTCTTCGCCGTTAGCGGTTTTTCTGATTAAAGGAATATCTTTCTTATGTAAAATTTCAACAGCTTCCGTATAAGTCAATCTCGGAAACGGTTTCATAACCTTTTCAAGTTTGGAAGTATCTCTTCCGATAAATTCGAGTTCCTTTTTCCTGTTTTTCACAACACGCTGAACCACATACTCAAGAAAATCTTCAATCAAATCCATATTATCATTCAAATCAAAAAATGCCATTTCAGGCTCCATCATCCAGAACTCCGTAATATGTCTGCGCGTCATAGAATTTTCAGCCCTGAAAGTCGGACCGAGCGTAAAAACTTTTCCAAGCGCCAAAGCACCTGCTTCGGCATAAAGCTGACCGGATTGAGATAAATAAGCCTTACCTAAATCAAAATAATTAGTTTCAAAAAGTGTAGAAGTACCCTCGCAGGCATTCGGAGTAAAAATCGGAGCATCAAAAAGAATAAAATCATTCTCATACATATAAGTACGTATTGCCATAATTATCTCATTCCTGATTCTGAGAATCGAAGCCTGTCTCGGAGAGCGGAGCCAGAGATGTCTTTTCTCAGAAAGAAAATCAACACCGTGTTCCTTTGGTGTAATCGGATATGGGTCTGCTATGCTGACAATCTCGAGATTATTAATCTGCAATTCATACACATCTTCTTTCTTAGGATGTTTTGAAACCATTCCCGTAACAATAACAGACGACTCCTGAGTAAGCTTCTGGAAATCGTCCCATACAGATTCCGGAACTTCCTTCTTTGAAACAACTCCCTGAATTAAACCGGAACCGTCTCTGAGTTCGGGAAACATAAGTTTTCCTGCAGAACGAATGTTGTAAAGCCATCCTTTAATAGTGACTTCCTTATCAACATATTGCGATATTTTATCTATTTGTACCCACATATAGAATTAATTATATAATATTTAATAACAAACCCTTAATTTAATTATTATTCCACACAAATTAAACTGAAAAACTCATTACCTGCATATCCCTCCTTTGTCATTCCAATAAAAATGAACTGCCTTAAATTTATTGTAAAGTATAGCAATAATCATATTTAAAATCCGAGCCTGCTATGTCTTTAGTTTTTCCTACAAGTGATGCAAAATCTTCTTTTCCGAGCTTAGTCCCATCGGGCTTAACATCAAATCTTTTGGTTATGTAAGCAGGTTCTCCATTTTTAAAAAATATCAAATTTTATAGTAATTTATAGTGTATATTTATCGAATAAATTATTTTCCGATACTATAATCACAATATATTATGATTTTTTGTATAATATTAATCATTTAAGAAATATTATTACCCATATTCCCATTATAATGTGATATTAGTACTAAAATGCATTTTAAAAAGAGGAATTAAACTTCAAGGTTTAGTTTCTTCCCAATTTCGTATTTCTTCTTTAAGAATTAATTTATTATTTAAGAATTTCTTAAATATAAGATATCTTATAAACATTAAAATGGCAACAAAAATTATAACAGGTACTACAATACCAAATAAAAATCCCATCATCCTCTCACCTGTGGAAACTTTCATATCAGTTATATGGAATGTTTCTACTCTATTGTGAATGAATGAATCAAATATGCTAATGAAAGCCATTAATACAGGAGAAAATAAATCCTTTGCAGTGGTAGTTGTTAGGAATAAAACAAAAGCAATAATCACTATTAATTTAATTATACCAATAGTAGTCATTGGTCTTCCGGGATACCAAGGTAAAGAAGCTAATTTCTTTTGTTCCTCACGTTCTAATTCTTTCATCCATTTAGGAGGATGTTTTCTCTTATATTCTTTTATCCGGGCTGATGACATATTTATCCTTTGTTCAAAAGTTAAAGGAGGGTCACATTCCTCATATACTCCTCCCGGTAATTCGGGAGGTGATTCAGGGGGCTTTGCACTGAGGATATAAGCTTCAAATTCCTCATCTGTCATTTTCTGTATTTTATCCATTTGTAATTTTATTTACTAATCCGTTTACGATATTTGTTTCTTCTTCAATCACATTTCCTTCTGTTATAGCACCAACATCCCCAAAAACTCAGTTTTAGGAACAATTTTTGATTGACAGACTCCTTTAACATAGCAATCAAACTGAACCTCGTTGACAGACTCCTGATTCAGGAAACTATAAAGCGAAGCAAGAGTTTCTTTCGCAAGAGGAACAGGGTTATCCCTCTTCTCCGCAGAATAAGAAATGTTCAGAATCTCATTCAACTCAAGCACCCTGATAAATCCCTTCTCCAAAATCAAAAAAAGATTCTCAGGCGAAAAAATCACATCAACACCATACCTTTTCTTCAAATGCCTGCCGACCTTCGTATCATTAAAAAACTTAAAATGTTCATAAACCTTCATCCTCGAAAGTTTTATTACTTCACCATCCGGCGTAATCCAGTATTTCTGTTCTGCCATTTCAGTTTTAATTTAAAGTTTTAAAAAGAGTTCTCAAAATCCAATCGCCTTACTCTCAATCTGATTCGAATAAAATCCCTTATGACTTCTCTCAATATACTTAATCAAATCATCCCTTGAAAAATCCTTATTAATCTCCGACATCAACTTCAACTGCTTAATCAGATTCGCAATATAAGCACCCGTAACCTTATTTTTCTCAAGAAATCCCAAAACCACATCATCAAAAAAACTAATAATCATCTCATTATCCGTATTCTTCTTCACTATACTCAAATAAAACTCCTTCTCAAGATTCCCAAAATCAATAATCTCATCAAATCTGCCCGGTCTCGAAGCCGCAATATCCACCAAAGTCTTATCATTCGTAGTAGCAATCAGGAAAAACTTATTCTTACTGATTCCGTCAAGCATAGAAAGAAACCTGCCCAGACTATCATTATTAAAAGCATCCTCGCGCGTACCAAAAAACAAATCAATATCATCAACGCAAACAAGACTTCTCTCAAACAAATTCGCAAACTCAAAAACAGACCAGCTTTTCCTCCTGACCTTATCCGGAATAATAACAACGCCGTGATTCTTACACTCCGTAATTACTGCCCTCACAATCTCTGTCTTCCCTAAACCCGGTTTCCCCGAAAAAAGAAATCTCAAAGGAGTCTTAATCTTATCATAATTTTTAAAAGCATAAATAAATCTCTCAACATCCCTCTTAATATCCGTTCTCACATAAACCTGAGCCAGTTTACTCTCCGGAATTTCAGTCTCGCTAATCTGAATGCTGTTAAGATTCTCGCTAATCGAATCATTAACAAGAAGCACCTTACCCTTCTCATATTTCGAAGCATCCTTCAAAGCCAGCCCCAGCAACTCCTTCCCGAGTTCATCGTGCGGCTTTTCATCTTTAAAAAACGAATGATTAATGTAATAATGAGTCAAACCGTTAGAATCAATCTCTCTGTAAAAAAAGGAATAATAATTAGTCCCGCGGAATTTATAATCGAAAACAATATTTATCGCATAAACATTTATCAGCCCGTTCTTATTCTCGGAAATAGCAGGCGTCTGAATAGGTTCGGTTTTATACATACGGAAAATTTCCAACTCATCCGATTTAATTCTGCCCTCATAAACATTCGCCATATAATCACAAATAATCAGGAAAAAGAACTTATTAAACTCATCAAATAAAACCCGCTTTGAAAAATGTTTCGGACTCTGAACCTGAATTGCTTTTTTATTTTTATCCATATTCTTTTTTTTAAACAAAAATACAAATAGCAAAAGGACATATAATGTCTCGCAATAAAAAAATATCAGCGGTAATTTTTCAACATCAGTTTCAGCTCATTAACAACATCATCCCTCAGGCTCTTCGGCTTAAGCACGGTACAATCCCTGCCCAGTGTCAAAACCCAGTAAAAAAAGTCCGTTAAATTATTCAACCTGTACTCAGCCAAAATACTCCCGTCTTTCTGCTTAATAATTTTCTGCGACTTATGCCATTTCCTTTCCGTAACAAATCTCACGGCATCATTGCAAACTCTGATTCGCACAGTTTCCATTTTCTCGCTTTTAAAAATCCCAAAACTATCCTCGAAATATTTTTCCGGACTGAAATTTTCCGGCTTATCAAAATTAACATTAGTAAGCTTAATCCTTTTAATCCTGCTCACCGCAAAAACTTTTTCGCTGTTAGTTTTCCTGCAAAACCCCACAAAATACCAGTCGCCGCGATGATTAAGCAGATGATAAATATCAATCAATCTCTCCGACTTCGCACCGCTGTAAGCCGTTTCATATAAAACTTTGACGCGAATACTCTCCATCACCGCCTTCCTTACCTTTGCCATAATATCCGGATTCACCTCTCTCACAGGACCGGGATTAAAACTAATCAACCGGCTCAGATTTTTCACATCAACCAAAACCTTATCATCCAGCACACCTGAAATCTTATTAAAAAATTTCTTAAAATAATCAACATAAGGCGTTCCCTCATACTGTTTCAGAACTTTCTCCGTAACAGCAACGGCAAGCAAATCCGAGCTTTCAATCTTAAAAGGTCTCAGCCTGAAATTCTTATCCGAATAAATATATCCCCTTCTTATCCGGTCAAAATCAATCGGAGCATTAAACTCAAACCTCATAAACTCAATATCCCTCTGCACAGTTTTAGAAGAAACCTCTAACAGCTTCGACAATTTCTCCTTAGTCGGAAACCGCTTCTCCCCGATTTCACGGTCAATAACAGCAATCCGTTTAATTAAAGCCCTGTTAAATTCCTGCAACCTATTAACCTCCATTCATCATTAAAATATTTTTTCAACAGTAATAAATCCCTTGAATTTAATAAGATGCATAATAAATTGAAATAATAAAAAGTTCATGCTTTATCATTAATAATATTCGTGTAATTATATTTTGAGTGGATAGTTTAACTTATCAATAGAATAAGTTACAAAAAGTAGATAGCATAATATTTTCGCAATTTGTATATTTAACAGTTGTGTTTAATTCTAAAATAACGATAAATGAAAATATCAGATGACAAAATAATGTCAATTAAGAATAACTTGTTTTATAGATCAAGAGATGCTATATCGGATTTTTATTCGTTTCCATGGCATCAGTATAAAGGTAAAATAGATACTGATAAGATTAATTCTTCACAAGCATTGGGAATTGATTTTTGGGGTTGTTTAAAACTTTCTAGATATAAAACTGAGTTAATAAATATGCTCTTTAATAAAGATAATTATGACTGGGAATTAGAATTTGAGTATTCAGATAGATCATTATTATCAGAAAAAATATCAACTCAAATAGACGTCTTAATTACAAGCAAAAATAATATTCTTGTTATCGAGAGTAAATTTTTTGAAAATGATGGGGGCAAGTGTTCTCAAATAAAAGGAAAAAATGGTATTTCTCAATGCAATGGCAAATACGAAATACAGATTAATCCAATTAACAATATTGAATCGAGGTGTGCTCTTTCAGGTAAAGGGATAAAATATTGGGATTATATTGATAAATTAACATATTACAATAAAGATAATGATTATAATCCTTGTCCTTTCAAAAATGGAGAATATCAATGGATGAGAAATATTTGTTTCACTGAAGCATTAACAAAAACAAAACAATTCAAAGCCGAGTCATATCTTGTTTATTTAAAATCAGATAAATGCCCAATATCGAAAAAAGTAGATAATGACACGTTTCTCGGAGAGCTAAAGGGAAAGATTAAAGATAAAAATGCTCTCAAACCAATATCTTATAACGAACTCATTTTAAAATGTATTTCTTTTTTAGACATTGATATAGTAGAAAAAAATATTTGGGTTGAACTTGAAAGATGGATAACAAATAAAGAGAAAACTATATAATATAATCAGCTCTTAAAACGCGATTAATGACATTTTTATATTTTTTTATTTCGCGGTAATAAATCTTAATTTAATTAAACCTCGTATGATAAGAGTATAACTTATTACAGCGGCTCTTTGCAGAAACCGTTTCAGATATTAGTAATAATAAAACCATAATGATAAGACCCACAAAAGAAGAACTTATAAAATACAATGTTGAGTTTCCCCAAGACACTGTCTTTTCTGCTAATGCTCGTCTATTACAAAGTAAGTGGCGACACGAAAAAGGATTTCCCGAATTAAAACTAGGAAACTTTTTGGACATTGAATTTGCAAAGAATAGCAAAGCGAACTTTCTGACCGACAATATCAGAAATCTTGTAACGCAAGAAATCTTAAACGCAAAAAAAACAGGCGGACTTATTAGCGAACCGAGAATTTGGAATAATCTTCTATCCTCACAGCCGCTTTGCTTTAATTTGTTTGGTGAATTATATTTTGATTTAGAATTGGCGACAAAATTTTTCAAACAACTATTTCCTGACCGGCTTGACAATATTACTGCAATTAGGTTTGAGTATTCTCCAGGTCGAGGAAGTACTAAGTATAATGGCGATTATTCTGCTTTTGACGTTTTTGTGGAATATTCTAAGGATACTAAAAGAGGATTTATTGGAATTGAGGTTAAGTATGCTGAAAGTTTAAAAGAAGAAAATAAAACCAAAGCAAATAAATACTTTAAAGAACAATACGCTACATTAACTAACTATTGTGGAATTTTTAAAACTAACAGCATTGATTTCTTGCGACAACCGCCAATATCACAAATATGGCGAGATCATCTACTTTGTGTTTCAACAAAGCAAGACTATGATGATGGATTTTTTGTTTTTCTTTTTCCTTGCCAAAACATACAATGTCAAAAAGGTGTTGACGCTTACCAAAATTTTCTTGTATCTGAGAATGAAGAACAGAATTGCTTTTATCCTCGATATCTTGATGACTTTATAAACACTTTGTTAAATATTTCGGCTGCTGATTGGGTAAAAGAACTTAGACATAGGTACATTGGAAACAATTTAAATGACTACATCGATAATGTTTAGTAGAGTAATTCCATCTTGGGAGCAAATCCATACTTCAAATCAACCTTTGACAGAAGGTGAAGAGTATTTAGTAAAATATTTAGACGCAACCTTAAAGAAAGACGAAGCTTTTAAAGAAGATGACAACTTGGAAAAATATAATGGTTGGTTAATTTTTGTTCAACCGTTTCTAAACGGTAGTCGGCCTGATGTTATTATTTTCAATCCGAATATTGGTGTTCAAATCTTTGAAGTAAAAGACTGGAATTTAAATAACTACGAGTTTGCAATTAATAACATAGGCAAACTGAACTTTCAGGTTACAGATAGTAAAGGTACTTATACGATTAAATCACCGGTAAATCAAGTTGAACATTACAAAGAAAAACTAACCGGCCAACTTATACCTCAAATTGGCGAAGAAATTGACAACAATGTTAAAAGCTATGGACTTATTAAAACATCTATCTATTTTCATAAAGCAAGAACAGTAGAGGCACAAGAAAAATTTAGTCAACAAGTGAAAAATTTTTCCAAATTTCCAGTATTCGGAAAGGATTCTTTAATTTCTTCAAAACTCAAGCAAATTGTTCCGGATAGTTATTTAAATAAAAGTATTTATTGGATAGAAGACTGGAATAAAGAAATTTTATTTTGGTTAATTCCTCCGTTTCACTCTATTGAACAAGGTAATAAGCTTGAATTAAACAAAAATCAAAAGAAATTTGCAGAACCTCAAAAAGGACATTACAGAGTTCGAGGTGTTGCAGGCAGTGGAAAAACGCAGGTATTGGCTTATCGTGCATCAAATCTGGCATCACAAGGATACAAAGTTTTAATTCTCTCGTTCAACATTACTTTATGGCATTACATAAAAGATATGGTTTCAAGATGTCCGTTTGATTTTAGATGGGATAAATTTACATTTGGTCATTTCCATGGTTTTTGTAAAGACATTTTAAATGAATTCGGTGAAAATTGGCCAAGTGATGAAATGAATAGCGAAGCTGTTTTTAAAGAAATTGTTCCAAAAAAGGTTTTAGAAGTAATAAAAAAAGGAAACTACGATAAGTATGACGCAATATTAATTGATGAAGGACAAGATTACTATGTTGAATGGTATAATATGCTCTGCCACTTCTTAAATAGCAGAGATGAACTTGTTGTTGTTTGCGATAAGAAGCAGAATATTTATAGCCGCGAAATGGAATGGCTGGACAGGAGACGAACTGGTATTGGAAAGTTTAGCGATTGGATTGAGTTGAAAACAATTGTCAGGCTTCCAGAGAAAATTGCAGGAATGACTAGAGTTTTTAGTGAAAAATTTAAATTGAATCAAGATGTAAAAGTAGATATTGTTGAGCGACCTGACCTTTTTAATCAGTTTGAAGAGCACTCTGTGTGGTGGAATATTGAAGAGACAGAATGGTTATTAAAAATAAACGAGGCATTTGAAATTATTAAAGCTAACGGAACCTCTAAGCATGCATCTGACACAGTTATTTTACTTCCAGATAAAAACTATGGACTTAAGTGCGTAGAATTCTTTGAGATGTCAAAAAATATAAAAGTTAATCACGTCTTTGAAAAAGAGGAAGAAGAAATGTACCATACACACAAAAAGGCTTTTTGGATGGGTGATGGCAGACTGAAAATGTCAACAATTCACAGCTTTAAAGGATGGGAGGTCTTAAACGTAATTTTATACATTTCTGATAATATTTATACCAGTGATAATGTATATGACCAAATTGTTTATACAGCAATGACCAGAACAAGACAAAACTTGATAATAATAAATGCAAATAAACGGTATATGGAATTTGGAGAAGAACTCCCTAAAACTTGGAGATAGAAAACCAACACCAGTCAATTTCTCGTTTCATAAGCACAATACGTGCTTATGTTTTATTTACCATAAGCCTATTTAATTCTATTTTAGAATGATAAAGAAATATCTTAAAAATACTATTTTCATAATCATTGCTATACGTTTTCCTTTAATAAACCGATAGCCTCAACAATGTCATTTATCCAATTATCAACAGAGGTTTTATACTGAGCCGGGTGATTTGCAGCAATAATATTCGGCTTAAATATCCTGACTCCACTTTGGTTTTCTCTATAAACAGTTTCATTATTATTTTTAACAAATCTATCATTCCAATCCTCAAATAGTAAAACAAGGTTGGGATTTTTTGCACTTACTATTTCTTTTATTTGCAAAATTCTATTTTTACAAAATTGTTTATAATCATCTAAACTAATCCCAAACCATTTCGTATAATTATCCCATATATATATTTTTTTCGTATTTAGTCCTTCCGCGATTGGATACATATTTAGATAATAATTCCCGCTTATGCCTATTTCGATACTTGAGTTTAATACATTCAAAAGCTGTTTAATGTTCTTATAGGTTGGAGTATCATTTAATAAATTTTTATTATCAAATACCGAAGAATAATATTCTTTTTCTAAAATTCCAATTTTATCAAAATTTTTAATTTGATTTACCTGCTGTTTTATCATATCTTCGGATTTATATTCTCCGGATTCCTCTTTACATATTATCCAAATATCAGACTCAATGTCGCCATACCCCAAAAGCGCATCCAAAGTATCTAAGTATTTATTGTTACTCATTATTTAATTCCTTTCGTTAAATTTATTTTGTATTTGTTTTTTACAATTAATAACTCAATATTTTAATTATTGCCTTTTTTATTTTATTTAATTCGTCAATAGTTTTTTCCGTTATTATATTATTATGTGCAATTTGATTTCTGATTATTCTAAATCTATCAAACATATCCTTTGTTTCACTATTATTCTGGAAAGATGTATTATATAAGTTGATTCCGTTTTTATCAATTGAATTTAACAAAAGATAAATTAAATCAGAATACAATAGAGAGGAACTCGAGGAAGAATAAGCATCAACAAATTCAGAATGTCGATTTTTTAACTTATCTTTTTGAAATTGTAATTCTTCGCCTAATGTGTGTTTTTTCCAGTCGTCGTTAAATTTCCCTAAAGCATCAACAACCTTAAAAGGATTTTCGGAATTGTCTGTCTTTTCATTTAATATTATTACAAGATAATTTCTTAATCTGTTTTCAATTTCTAAAACAATTTCGTATGCGAATTGATTTAATGAAGGAATTGGAGGTATTAATTCATTGTAGTCTTTAAGTGTTTTATTGTTTCCTAAAAGGTCTTTCATTGCCTTGTGCTCTCTGATAGTTATTTCATGTATCCAACTTCTCATTGCTAAAACTTCAATGTCTAACATTTTAACTTTCTTAACTATTCCGCTCAACAATAATTCTTCAAATAATTCAATTTCTTTATTTCTGTATCTTACAATTTTATAACATAATAGATTATTTATTACGTCTAATGAATACTTGCTTAGTTTACTTAGAGTTTTTTCTATATAATCCTTGAAAAACTTTTCATTTATTAAATTGTATGCTTTTTCTCTAATATTGTTACAAGTAAAATCATCCCCAATATTTTTTAAAACGTAATCGATAATTCCGAAACATCCTCCACTTATTTCATATAAATATTTAATTTTATAATCCTCAATTGCAAATGTGAATGAATCTGCTCTGTATTTTATTATGAATGACTTAACTTCTTTTTCATCGTAATCCGAAAGAAATATTTCTTCGGGAAAATACGAACCAACATTAAATTCACATTTTTTTCTTAATTCAGATGGCCTCCAGGAACCTACACAAATTATTATTAGAGAAAAAGATATTTTATCAGAGCTTATTTTCTCCCTAAGATTTCTTAATTGGCTTAATAAATTATAAGTCCTATCCGCACCTATTTTATCAATATCATCAATGATAAAATACATTGAATCCAAATCGTTATAATCAATTCTTTTAAAAATATTGAATAATATATCATATAAAGATGTATCATTCTGTGAAACCTCTATATCTATGCCATATTCAACATTTATTGATTTAACTAAGTTTTCAACTATTTCGTTGTTCAAATAATTTTCGCTTGTTTGAACAAATGTCAATGTTTTAGATTTTAAATTTATTTCGGACTTGATTTCTTCAATAAATTGAGATTTTCCCGAATATTTTGGTGCTATAACATTAATAAACTGACATTGTTTATTAATATTAAGTATTTTATGTAAAACCTCCGATTTTGAGCTAAATATCATAGGATTTTATTTAAATATTGTTTTCAATAAATTTTCAATTACATCTTTGTCAATAGAAACTATTCTTTTCAAAATAATCAAATAATAATCGTGTGTGAATTTATATTTATTTGAACTTGATTTTTTTATTACACCTGTGATTACTAACAATTCCAATTCTAACTTAATTCTTTTTACATCAATTATTATATCTGTTCCAATATACGTTTCAACCCAGAGAATCAATTTTTTTTCAAAATAATCCGAATCAAATTCTGTTACTTTTTCATCGTAAGCAAGAAATATTAACAATCTTTGAAATTCAGAAAGATTCATATCTAATGTACGCATCACGAAATTAATAAAATCATCTTTCATTTCGAATACTTCATCTACATCCTCTAAGTAAATCCTCCTGTTATTAGGATCAATTCTGTTTTTTATATGTTCCACCAAACATTGACAGAAGTGTTGCAAAAAAGCCGGATGACTCGAAGAGTAATTTACAATTTTTTTGCTTACTTCCTGGTCATACTCAAGTCCAAGAATATTTTTCAATCCTTCGTTTACTATACTTTCTGGATTTTCGATGCTTGATAATTGTTTTGCTGAAGTGTCAACAAAATTAGCCCAAGGATTTTTTCTGCCCTCATAGGTTGTTCCTTTCCCTGCTATTTGCAAATACATTTCCTTAAAACCAGCAAACACAAATATCCATCTGTGCTCTGTCTCGTGAGAAATATCCCTGAATATTTCAATTAGCTTATGCTCATTTAATTCATTTTCTTTCATTATTAAAGAATCAACCTCATCCAGAAAAATTGCAACCGGCTGATTTCTGTTTAATGTGTAAATTTTCTTTAATAATATTTTAAATTCATCTAATGTTGTAATATTAATATCAAAATCTTCTTTAAATTCAGATTTGAGTTCTGATAATATTCCTTTTGCAACACTAAGAGAATCGGAATACCCTTGAAACGCACTTATAAAAGTTTTATAGCCTTTTAGAATAAGCTGGTGCTTTATTTCGTTTAGCAAAGATGATTTACCAATTTGACGACCACCAAATATAGCAAAATCTTTAGGAACAGATGTCATTTCTTTTATTATACTCTCTCTTCCAACAAAAATATTCATTTCGCTATTTATAGACCCTTCTGATTTAAAAGGCTGTATATCTGATATGTTTTTATTAAGTACTAATAAATAAGTGAACTCCCACTTGGGTAATTTCTTTTTTTCTGTTGCAAATATTATTTTTTTTAATGCAAGCTCGTCCAACACCGGTAAATCCTTTGTTATTGGGTTTGTATTAATTTTATTAAATTTATCTCTATCACCCAATAAGAAAATAACAGAAAATGAGTTCAAGTGATAATTTTTTTCAATTATGTAATCCCTGATTCTGTTAATATATGCCTTACTTCCGAGCATTTGTTCTGTTAGAATATAAATTCTTATTGGTTGATTTAGTGATTCACATTTGGGGTTCTTTATTTTTGTTGTAAATACAAATGGTATTGTCTTATTGTACACCCACTCGTCAAATGGCTCGGAACCAATCTTTCTGTCATCATTTGTTATATATAGAGAACAGATTCTTGCTAATGATTTAGACATCTCGATTAATAGTTCTGATACATCAGAATATTTATCCTGTTTTTGCAGCTCCTCATAAACAGTAACTGAATTATTTATTTTGCTCCAGTTATCTAATAAAACCAGAATGTCTTCTTTCCTTGAATCAGTTATCTCCTTCCATGTTGCTCTATTTACACCTAATTTTTCAAAATCATCTAAATTGATATTATTACGCAGTTCATCTACAGATAAACCAAGGTATGCCGCTTTTGCAATATTATCGGTTTCTGATTCATCAAATTCCTCAATAAGAATTTTTAAATTTTCTATTGTGTCCTTATTATTTTTAAGATATTCTATTTCTTCAATTATGTCTTTCGCTGCTTTTATCTTATTTTCCAATTTCTTATCTGAGATTTTCTCACACAAACTTAACCCGTCATTTATCATAAAATAAGTTTCACTTGAATACTCAGATTTATTTTCAAAAAAATAATTTTTAAGTTTAAGAGCACTCTTTTTTATTTCATTCAGTATATTTGATATTTCTTGTGAAGTTAGACTTTCTCTTTCTTTCTGTCTTCCATAATCCACTGCGATAACCTTAAGTGCTAATGCGAATCTTTTTGATTTTTTATATTCAAAGTATTTCCGATTAACATCGAAACCCTTTTCCAAAAGATACTCTTCGTATTCGCACATTTTTTTATAATTTCCATCGTTTTCCGGAATTAATTCAATTCCCTTGATATTTTGCGAAGCTGTCAGGGCTTCTGCATTTGTATAATTATTAGCTTCCTTAAGCATTTCAATAACTTCATTAATATCTCTATTTGCATTTGCATCTTTTAAAATTATTGTTAATAAATTTAAATCTTCTATTTCATTCTCCACGAGGGTACAGCAAATATTAGTAAAATTAAAAGCATAATAATCTGAATTCAACACTGTGTTTACAATATAATCTCGTAAATCTAATTTTTCAATTTCTGCTGTTATTAATTCTTTCTCAAGCAGGTCAATTATTTTATCAGCAATAATTGATATGCTTGGGGTACTTGTAATGATTAAATTAAATTCTTGCTTTAATCCTTTTACATTAGGAAGATGACTCGAGTTAATCTCCTCTTTTTTTATATTTATGAAATCCATAAGTTCTATCATAATTTCTTCAATTTCTTTAATGCTGTTTGATTTTATGAATTCTTCAATATGACTATTTATATCGTGCTCTTTTGCAGACTCTTCATATAATTCTGTTGCGAAACTATCATCAGATATTTTGCTTTCGTATTTTACTAATTCATCTTTACTTTTTGCTGAAGCAATACTGTCCTTTAATTTTTCTAAATATGGATATATATTGTCGTTAAGAATGTCTTTTAATACTTTGAGTTGTACTGATGTTATCTTTTTATACCTTCCTCCCTCTTTGACAAATATTTCATTTAATTCTCTTGATTTTTTTTTGATAAACTCTGCGTCAAATTTAGAGAATATAATTTCTTCTCCATATAAAATACGTTCGATAAGTTGTTTTATGTTGTTATACTCTTCAAAAGATTTCTTAATATCCCATAAATGTGTTGTGGCAAGTTCTCTTTGGTTTATCAGATGTAAGTATATACTTAGTAAAATTACAAACTTTTTCCCTTCCTCATTTGATATAATTGGCTTAATCAAATCAAAATCTTCTATCAAGTCAACAACAAATTTATCTCCATGTTTTAAAAAAAGTTTCGTTAGAACCGATATTATTTTATCTATATGGTCATTAAAAACACAATCAATATATGGCTCCACATCTGAATCTTTGCATGAAGCATATAAAAATACAAATAAATCATCATTCACAGAATTAGAGATAAAATATTTGAAGATTTTTCGGTATGATTTCTCTGTTTTAAAATTTACAAACGAACTTGTTAAAAAATTTAATTCATTCTCTTGTTGAATGATAGATGCTACTTTAGATAAATAATCTATCTTTGACATAGTATTTTCAAAATTTTCAATTTTGTTTTCTTTTATGTCGAAAGATATTTCATCGAGTTTATTTAAATAATCTACCTTATCAAACTGGTCAATATTGTCGAATTGATTTTTCATCTTTGTCTGACTTGTTATCAGGATTGGGCTCAGGGTAGCTTGTAAGGCAGATATATCATTTTTGAGATTACCTACATCAGCTTCGTTATCTTTATAATCAGATAACTCTATATTTAGATTGTATTTGTTATTAATATATTTAACATAACTTACTAATTCACTTTTTATTGATTTAGATAAGGTAATTAATTCATTGTTCTTATCGCTTAAGTTTTTGTAAATGCTTGGGTTTATATTTAACTCACTTTGAAATATATCTTTATCAAGATCATCTATGACACTTCTCAAAGTATTGGTGTAAGAATATTTGTCTGAACTGTATTGTATATATTCCTTATCAAGGATTAAAAAGTTATCAGTTATTTTAAATTCATTTCCCTTATCTTCTGTTGCTTCAATACTTTCGGGTTCACCTACAATGGATTCTTCCGCGTCCTCTGAATTATCTGTCTCGATAATATTCGGATTTTCATCCTCTGCTTCATTTGTTGTGCCATTTGATAAATTCTCCTCTGCCTCTTTGCAACTATCATCAAACCACCCAAATATAATAGACATCAATGTAACATCAGTAGGTTCAAAGCCATCTATACATTTTCCATTTGGTGCAAAGTATTTAGACCCACCATCTATATCTTGAATTACTAGAATATCATTTTCATTCAATGTGTCCCATTCAATACCACTGTCTTCAAAATCAGGTTGGTGAATAACATACCCTAAGTTAGTTAATTCGTTTCTTACTCTTTCACGTAGAATAATTTCGCTTTCAAACCAGATTTTTAAAATTATGTTTGATACTTCTGTAAAAGACTCAGCGTATTCAATAATTATATCAATCAATAATTTTTCCGGTAATAAATCGATTTTTCTGAAACCTTTTATGGGTTTATAAGGATATTTATGTATTTTCTTGAGTAATGCACCTTTATTATTTTTTAATGCCGATTTAACAAGTTTCTTTTGTAGTTCCGGCATTTGATAATCTGAAAATATGTTCCTGCCCATTGTATTTAATAATTAAATTTATACAGAATTACAAATTTCTATTTTATTTATGTTTAATAAGATACCCCATTTTTGATAATTTATTACTATACATGAACAATATTCGGTAATGAGATATTTTATTTCAAATTACTTTTTTTATTTAATTTCAGAGTTCCTGATTGAATCTATTAAAATTTTTATAATTATCAAATTCAAAAATAAATCATATTTTTCGAAACTTTCTTAATAAAGATTTCAGAAATGAGAAATTGATTTTATATTGTTTTATTCCGGCTCTTTGCTAACTGTTATCCATTTTTTTTAAAATCATATTTCTTTGACATTTTTTTACATTTGTTTTTTTTAATCCTCTTATTAAGTTTATAAAAACATACAATTTCAACTTAATATAACATTATGGACGAATATTTCTTCGATACAACATATATCTACAAAGGAGAAGAATACGAAATGTTATCGTTATATCTTGACTCCAAATGCCTGTATGAAAACAGCAGCGACTACAATGAGCATAGCTACGAAGTAAGAGATAAATATAGATTTGAAATGGATTACTATTTAAAAGAAAAGATTTATGAATTTATCAATGAGCCACCTAAAGGCAGCCTCTTAAAAACAGAATGGAACGAATCCGACGGCTATGGAGAGTCTTCAATAGAATTTGCCTGTCTGAAGTACTATTACAAAAGTCAATATAAAAGACATGTTGACTATGCAAAAAAGCTGGATAAATTATACTCCTCAAAGCAATTTGAAAAAAGCATCAAAAAAGATTTCGAGCCGGCATTTAAAAAGTATATGAAAAACTTAAAAAATATGAAAGATTAAATTAATAATTATTAGATTATTTTTTATCTCAGAAAATTAAGGTTTCCGTTTTATCTTTGAAGGCTTATGATATGCAATTTACAATGAGCAGCAAAACCCTTAAAAGAAAAGACAGGATTAAGGGGAAAATAATCGGGATTAGGAATAAGTTTAACTTTTGAATAAGAAATATTAAAATAAAAATATTAATCTTGAAAATGAAAAAACTATCTATTAAGTTTAACTATAATTGGTGCAGAAGTTTCAAAGAATTACATTTATTATGACACAAAAAATATTTATAATCATTAACGATATAAAAAAATTAATAGTATAACTATAAGAGAATAGTAATTGAATCTAGTACCTTAAAAAAGTAATTTACAATGTTTAATATTTTTCAATTAAATTTCGTTAGTATTGTATCATAGTTAGTTAAAATAAGTAAATTAGTGATTATAATTATTAAGTTTTTAAATGAAGCAATATAGTAGAATAATATAGAAAATAGAAATGACATCTAAGTTTTTTACAAATAACAACGATCGAAACTTATTCGATAAATTCACAGGGATTATCGAACACATGAAAGACCTTTATGCTTTTCACGCAGTCGTTGGTTATTTTCGTTCATCAGGATATTTTGCATTACAACCATATTTGGAAAAAGTTAATGATATAAAAATTCTTGTTGGGATTAATGTAGACCAGATGTTTGCCGAAGCTCAACGCAAAGGACTAATATTTTTTGGGGATGAAGTAAAAACAAAAGAAGAATTTCTTAAATGGTTTATTCAAGATATAAGAGAAGCAAAGTACTCAGAACAGGTCGAGAAAGGCGTTTTGAAATTTATCAATGATTTGATTGATGGGAAAATTGAAGTAAGAGCCCACAATTCAAAAACCATTCATGCAAAGTTTTATATATTTTTACCTGAAAACCATAGTGAACATTCTGATGGATGGGTAATTATGGGAAGCAGTAATTTGACAGAAGCCGGTTTGGGAATTAAGAAATCACCAAATTACGAATTGAACATAGCCTTAAAAGATTACGATGATGTAGAATTTGCTAAGAATGAATTTCAAGAACTCTGGGGAAAATCTACACCAATATTACCGGCTGATATTCAATCATTCAAGCAAAAAACTCATATCGGACAAATTTTTACTCCATATGAGTTATATCTCAAATTTTTAATTGAATATTTCGGAAAGAATATTGATTACGACCCTGATACTGTTGGAGACTTGCCTAAAGTTTATAAAAAACTAAGCTATCAGATTGATGCAGTGAACCAAGGCTTTCAAATGTTAATTGAACACAACGGTTTTTTTCTAGCTGACGTAGTGGGTTTAGGAAAAACCGTTGTCGCGGCAATGATTGCAAAAAGATTCTTAATAGCAAATGGCTCTTTAAATACTAAAATATTGGTTGTCTATCCTCCTTCCCTGGAGAAAAACTGGAAAAATACTTTCCGCCAATTTGGGATTGACAGGCATACAAAATTTATCACAAATGGACGACTTGAAAAAATCGTTAATGGCGAAGATTTAAATTATTGGGCTAAAGAGGATTATGATTTGGTTTTAGTTGACGAGGCTCACAGATACAGAAACCATACTTCAACTATGTTTGGAAATTTACAAAGAATATGTAAAGCACCAAGAAACGGAGATGGATTAGTAACAGGAACAAAGAAAAAAGTAATGCTTATTTCTGCGACACCTTTAAATAATCGCCCTCAAGATTTGTATTATCAATTATTGCTTTTCCAAGATTCAAGAAGAAGTACATTGCCTGTAACTAATTTACAAAGTTTCTTCGGTCCAATTATTAGAGAGTACAGAGAATTAATACAGGAAGAAAAGCCTAATATTGGTCGTATCCGTGAACTTTACGGGATTATTAGAGAAAGAATTATTTCAGTAATAACAGTTCGAAGAACAAGACGAGACTTAAAAAATTACCCGAAATACATTGATGATTTAAAAGAGCAAGGAATAGAATTTCCGGATATCGCAGCACCCAGACCAAAGTATTATAATTTAGATGCGAATCTGAGTAAACTTTTTTATCATACAATTTTCTATTTAACTGATAGAGATAAAATTCAATTTTACCGATATCAGTCTATTAGGTTTTTAAATGACGAAAAGCAAGAAGAGTGCGGCTATACACAGGCTGAATTAATATCAAAATCATTAGCCGGTATAATGAAAACATTACTTGTTAAAAGATTAGAAAGCAGTTTTGTTGCTTTCAAATCATCTTTGAAGAGTTTGGAAATAGCCACAGGAAGAATGATAGAAATGTTTGAAAAAGATAAAATCTTTATTGCACCGGATCTAGGAATTAATGATCTCCAAAACAAAGGATTTTCTGAAAATGATATCGAAAAATTAATTAATGAGATAAGAATTACCAATCCGAGAAATAACATTTTTTCAATAAATGATTTTGTAGAAAGAAAAATCAGCGACAAAAAACCAAGTTTGATTAAACTAATTGATGGTTTAAAATCAGATTACAAGCTATTAAGCGAATTGGTTGAAAATTGGAGTAAAATAGATGAAGATCCTAAACTTGATTCGTTTTTTATTGCTTTGGATGAAGAATTATTAAGAAAAGATATAAATCCAACCGGTCAACTTGTAGTTTTTACTGAAAGCACAGATACTGCTGACTATTTACAAAGAAAAGTAGAAGAGCATTTAAAAACCAAGGTCTTAAATGTTTCATCAGAAAACAGAGGAAAAATTTTTGAAACCATACAAGAGAATTTTGATGCCAACTATTTCGGAGATAAGAAAAATGATTTTAAAATACTTATCACAACTGATGTATTAGCAGAAGGTGTTAATCTTCACAGAGCTAACGTAATTGTAAACTATGACACACCTTGGAATGCAACACGCTTGATGCAACGCATTGGACGTGTTAACAGAATCGGAAGTGTTGCCGGAGTAGTTTATAATTATAATTTTTATCCTTCACAACAAGGTGATGAAGAAATTAAACTATACAATAATGCTCTGGTAAAATTGCAAGGTTTTCATACCGCATTTGGAGAGGATGCTCAAATCTACACACATGAAGAATTGGTTGAGCAGTTTGAACTTTTTAAAGAAGGGCTTAAAGATGATGAAGACAAGCGATTACTTTATTTAAGATACATTCGGGAATTTAAAGACAATAATCCAAGAGAATTCAAACGGATTAAAGCATTCCCTTTAAAATCAAGAACTACCAGAAGTGTAAAAGAATGTGATAAAAAAGAAATAGAAAACAATACCGTTGTTTTTTTAAAATCACCTTATAAAATGGAGTTTTATCTGGTTGATAAAGAAACCAAAGTAAATTCGTTAACTTTTTTAGAAGCCGCTCAATACTTCGAAGCAAATGCAAACGAGCAAGGACTTGATATGCCTGAATTTCATTATAAACAAGTAGAATCAGCTTTAAATTCATTTGAACAGGATTTTCTTGGTTCATCAACTGAAACTGTAACTACGGGCGATAAAGCGGATGCAATTTCTGCTCAAGCAAAGAAATTTTTACGTAATATGAAGGGAATCACAAAACGGGATGACGTTAAAAAGGCTTGTATAAACATTTCAGATTTGGTTGATAAGGGTACCTTCACCCTATTGCCGAATGAAGTACGAAAGCTAAGACAAAAACTGGATAAGAAACAAATCACTTATGGTCAGGTTGATAATCTTATTATTCTGATTGCTAGAAAGTATGATGCATTTAAAAACGAAGAGGAACAAACTATTGATATTTATACTGAAATTGATACAAATATTTCTCCCGATATTGTTTTATCTGAATCATTCATTAAATGATGGAAAAAAGAGAGTTACAAGAAATATTATCCAAGCCCTACAAAATAGAATTATGGCAAAAAGTACTTCGGGAAGTATTTGGAGTTAAAAACTTACTTCAACAACCAAAGCTGTTAGACTTATCTTCTAATAAAAAGGCTAAGGCTGCTTTTGAGCTAGGTAGTTTTAATACGACTGATGATAGAATAATAGGTTTGTATTTAGTTAAAGTCAATCATGAAGTATGGTTAGAAAGAAATAAGGTTGGATTAAGAGAATTATTAAGTTTTGTTTATAAGTACGAAGTTGATGGAGCATTAGTTGTTTTTGAACAAGATGATAAATGGCGTTTAAGCTTTATAAGTGAAATACGAACATTTGATGAAGAAGGAAACATTGTAAAACAAGCAACTGAACCCAAGAGATATACCTATCTATTAGGTAATGGTGAAAAAACAAAAACCCCGGTTGATAGAATATTTAGCATTGCCGGAAAAAAACTGCATTTAGAGGATATACGTAATGCCTTTAGTGTAGAAGCTTTAAATGAAGAATTTTACAAAATTGTTGCTAGGCATTTTTACCAACTTTTAGGTTCAACCGAAGGTAAAGGTGCAAAATCAATTACTTATGAAAGTATTTTACAATTACCTATTGGCAAACTTTCTGACAATACTTCAAACAAAGTATATCAGGAATTTTCAGTTAGATTAATAGGCAGAACCGTTTTTTGTTGGTTTCTTAAAGTTAAAAAATCAGACGCAGGAATTTCATTATTACCTGAACATCTTTTAAGTAGCAAGGCGGTTAAAGAAAATAAAAATTATTATCATAGCATATTGGAAAATTTATTTTTTCAAACGTTGAATACTCCAATGAATGAAAGAATAAAGGAATTACCCCAAGGCACTGAAAAGATACCTTTCTTGAATGGTGGTTTGTTTGAACCACAGCCCGAAGATTATTATAAACTAAATAAAACTACAGGATTTTCCGAATACCTAAACACAGTCAAAATACCCGATGATTGGTTTATTAGTTTTTTTGAATACTTAGAACAATACAATTTCACTATTGATGAAAACAGTGTTGTTGATATTGAAGTTAGTGTTGACCCTGAAATGCTGGGTAGAATTTTTGAGAATCTTTTAGCTGAGATTGATCCAGATACTGGAGACTCAGCTCGTAAAGCTACAGGTAGCTTTTATACCCCAAGAGAAATCGTAGATTATATGGCAGTGGAAAGTATTGTTCATTACTTATTTAATAAAACAAAAATTGATAAAAACCGATTAAGATCAATTTTCAAAATTGACAAAGAGGTTTCTTATAACAAAACGGATACTGAAAATATACTTGACGCATTAGACCGCTTAAAAATATTAGATCCAGCCTGCGGTTCAGGAGCTTTTCCTATGGGGGTATTGCAAAAAATAGTAATGGCATTACAAAAACTTGATAAAAATGCTGATTGGTGGAAAAGAAGACAAATTAACCGAATTGAAAATGCTATGCTCCGAAAACAGGTAAATGAGAAACTTAATCAGACAACGGTTGAATATGCTCGAAAGATTGGAGTTATTCAAAACACTTTATATGGCGTGGATATTCAGCCTATAGCAGCCGAAATTTCTAAATTGCGTTGTTTTCTTACATTGATTGTTGACGAAAACATTGATGAAACAAAACCCAATAGAGGTGTTGAGCCATTGCCTAATTTAGAATTTAAGTTTGTTACTGCTGATACACTATTAAACCTTCCCGAAGAAAAAGATTTTGGAGGATTATTTAATTCAAATGACGATTTAGAGCAACTTAAACAAATTCGATTAGACTATTTACAAAGTTTTGGCAAACGTAAAGCTGAACTAAAGAGAGAATTCATAACAATTCAAAATAAAATTGCCAAGCAGCAAAGAAAGGTTGGTGCTACAGATGTAAAAAGCAGGGCTTATTTAATCAGTAACTGGAATCCTTTTATTAATGAAAAAGTAAATTGGTTTGATCCAATGTGGATGTTTGGTGTTAAGAAATTTGATATAGTTATTGGTAATCCACCATATGGTATCGTATATGATAAAATAATTAAAAAACAGTATGAAAAATATTATCTTTCGTTTAGAAGAAACAATGACATTTATGTAGCATTTTATTCCTCAGTTTCAAATCACCTAGTTGATAACGGCATCCTTACTTATATTACACCAAACACCTTTTTCAATGGAGACTATTTCACTGAATTGAGAAATAGTTTAACTAGTAATTTTGTAATTAATGAGATTATTGATTTTAAGAATAGCAAGATATTTAAAGATCCAACAGTATTTGTAGGTATTATATTTCTAAATAAACAAAATAAAATTAGCTTTCCATACTACTACAAATTTAAAATTAGCAACGAGAATTTTACATCCTTAGTTACTTCTGAAATAGAAGTGTTAAAATCGTCTTCAAACCCATTAAAACCTACTAAAGAACTGATTCAGAAAATATTTTCAAATAACTACACTGTATTGAATGATTTGTTCCTAATTAAAGATGTTGGCTTTAATTATTGGAGTATTGGGAAAGGTAAAAAACGAGACGGCGACTCAATCGGAGATAGAATTCTGTACAGTGGAGAAAAAAAATCAAAACTTGACAAACCCTATCTCAAAGGAAGAGATATTGAAAAGTATGGAATAAAAACACCGAGTAATTTTTTATGCCATGACTACAAATTATATCTTAATGAAGGGATTGATGTTTTTCGATACAATTCTGAAATACTAGAAACTATTCCGAAAATCATATATCGACAAACATCAAGCTCCATAATTGCAGCTATTGACTATCAAGGACAACTAACGGATAAAACAGTTCATGTAATTATTCCGAAAGAGTCTGGAAGTAAATATGATTTACGGTTTCTATTGTGTCTTTTGAACTCTAGTCTTTTCAATTACTTGTACATAGACATATCACAAGAATCAGAAGGTCGTGCATTCGCACAAGTCAAAACAACATATATTAAAAAACTTCCCTTGATTAATAAAAGTAACCTAAACCAAATTTCATTTGCAATACTCGCAGATTATTGCAGGCTATTGATAGAAATTGGTGAGAAGGAACAAATAAACGATTTTGTCCCAAATAGCCATATTATTCAACTGTTTGAAGAAGTAATTGATGTTTTGGTTTACGAACTCTATTTTGAAAAGGATTTTAAAAAAGCAGGTATTGAGTTTATGAAATACGCGGAAAGGGATTTTGTTAGTATTGAAGAAAAAACAGAGCCAGAACAAATTATAATTATCAATAAAGCATTTCAAACTCTAACAGAGAAAGAAAATGAAATAAGACAAAATTTGAAACTTATGGATACAAGATTAGGTGAATTGATTATGCCAATTAAAACAGCGAAATAATGCAGCGGATAAAGAAAATCACATTACAAAATTTTAAATTCTTTTACGGGAAAGTGCCAATTGAATTTGACCGCAAGCATATTTTGTTATATGGGGAAAATGGAAGTGGTAAAAGTTCCATTTATTGGGCTCTATACACTTTTTTGCAAAGTGTATTCAAATTAAATAACGCTGAAATAAGAAAATATTTTGAACCATCACATGAAGAAAATTTAATAAATCGTTTTGCTGATTCTACTGCAAAAAGTTCAATAATTATTGAATTTGAAGATGAACATAAAGCATCTGCAAAAAGGGAAATATCGTTGTCAACAATTAATACAAGATCTGACAAATTAGTACTTGAAACAACACTAGGCAGCGATTTCATTGACCACAAAGTTCTTTCTAGAATTTATGCATATTATCATAAGGAAGAAATTGATTTATTTGATTTTTTTCATCATCATCTGATGGCTTTTATAAGTTTCAGAGAAGAATTAATTAAACCGGGGGAAACAAGGGGAAGTAAAAACTCAGAAACATGGTGGAACTACATAAGTGAGGGAATTTCGCCCAAACCTAAAATGCATGAACAGATTTACAAAGATTTTCAGGCATCCATTACAAAATTCAACACAGAATTCAAGTATTACCTGACTCAAATTGAACAAAGAACAAACAACATTCTGTCATCAAAGTTCGAAGAAAAATTTATTATTAAATTTGAGTATCGCAATTCAACGTATAATGATTTTAAACCAGGCACGAAAGGTAGAAGTTGGCAAATAAAGCCTCCCAAGATAATACTAGTCGCTGAATTAATTACTGATTTAATCACAGATCCTAATAAAAAGCGAATTGAAAACCCTCAAAGCTTTTTGAATGAATCAAAACTTTCATCACTAGCTTTAGCTATGCGATTAGCAATTTTAGATGAGAAATATGTTGCACAATATCCAAAAGTACTGGTACTTGATGACATGCTTATGAGCATGGACATGAGCAATCGTGAATTTATTTTAAGAATACTTCTTGAAAATTACATTCCTGATTATCAAATTTTATTTTTCACACATCAACGAGGTTTGTTTGAGGATGCAAGAATTTTTATAGAAAACTTTTATGCAGAGAAATCAAGGATATCAGGAGAAGAAAATAAAGAAATACAAAAAGATGCTTGGAAAAAACAATGGAAATTGCTTGAGATGTATGAAACAGAAAACGGAAGTGGAATTCCAATCCCTCATATCGTAGAACATGAAAGTAGCATTCAAAAAGCATTGAAATATTTCAAATACCAAATCGACTACAATGCATGTGGAAATAATTTGCGGGTAGCATTAGAAGAATTCTTTGTTGATTTTATACCACACAAATTTCAGAAAAACGGAAATATGATTGCAGGAATACTTGTTGATGCTAAAACATATTTCTCTCACGTTGGCTTTGACACTTCGCTTATAGACAAATTAGAACGTTACAGAGAAAGAAGTTTGAATCCGAGCTCACACTACAATCCACGAACCGACTACTTCAAAAGAGAATTGGAGGATATTTTTTCCATTCTTGAAAAACTAAAAAATAACTTTAACGAAGCTTTGCTTCCCAAGAATAGTAAAATAAAATTTGACATAAAAACACAAAGTGGAAAGATATTTTCTTACACCGCAATTTTGTTAGACGATATTTGTCTTTATCAGAATTACGACAAAAGCCCAAGTTTCTTCTTAAACACTGACGAAAGAGGTTATGTGATGACTGAATGTGTTGATGGCACAACAATAACAAATTTGAATCATACAATAAATTGTTGCACCTTACAGAAACTTTACGATGACACAGTTAAACATATAAACGAATCAGATACTGCAATCGAAGAAACAGATATGTTTGCAGTTTTTACAGATGAAAATGGAACAACATTGAATAACTTAAAACAATATTAATAGTTATATTATGAGTAAAATGTATGCTGATATAAAGCGAATTGTTGATGAGGACATCAGCAACAGAGTAAATCAAATCGATGTTATTCTTGAAGCAATTACTAACGCTATACATGCAAACGCAACTGAAATTAATTGCTATTTCAATTCTTCTGATAATCCATTAAATCCAGAAGACACTACCATTTTTAC
>CALKAJ010000126.1 GCA_937983305.1 uncultured Ignavibacteriota bacterium
TACGATATGGTGATTCGTGACTGGAGTTCAGACGTGTGCTCTTCCGATCTTTCATACTTAACTTCATCTGCAATTGAACTTATAAAAAATATTCCATAATGTTCGTTTACATCGGACAATTTACCGGGATTCAAATCTGACGGAAAGACGTGAAATGTTAAAGTATTATCAGACACAATAACACATTTCACCGAGTAATCAGAATCTTTATAAACCGCAACTTCGGAGCCAAAATATTTCACCGGGAACGGCGGATAAAGTTCGGAAATACCGTGAAACTTTGAAGCATCTGTCGGTTTAATTTTAAACCCTCTTCCTATGCCCTCTGTTGAAATTCTTAACTCATCATTACTAAAACTATATCTGATTATTATTGTATCGCCCTGAGTGTGATTTACGGCGTTTGAAAAAAGCTCGTAAATCAGGATTTTCAGCTCTGCAAAAAATAATTCTTTATCCGGCTCGGGTAAATTATACTTTTGATTCAATGCTTCGTCAAATATCGTATCCGATACATTATGAATCTGATTCATAGAGCGTGGAACAGCGAGAATTTTATATTCTTCCGCCATAGCAGTAAGGGTTTTATTCGATAAAATAAAGTGGGTTAAAAGCTTTTTAAAGCGTCATCTCTGTTATCGAATATCTCAAAAACTTTATACAGCCTTGTTAACTCAAACATTGCTCTTACCGGCGGCTGCAATCCGAGTATCTTTATATCGCCTTTAACGGCTGTTATTTTCTTTAATCCAGAAACAATTGCTCCAAGGAAAGAACTGTCGGCAAATTCCACTTCTTTCATATCAATAAGCATCTTTTGAACATTTTTGTTTTCGATTAAATCAAACAATAATGTTTTGAATTCTTTCGCAATATCTGCGGTTGCTCTTTTGTATCCGATTGATACGAGCGTTACACCATTAATTTCTGAAACTGAATAACTCATAGTAATTTTATTTAATTAATTAAAAGAAATTTTTATCGCTTTGCTCTTTCCCATACTACTTTCTGCTGTCCTTTTAAATATCTTTTCAATCCGACATAGGCAGACCAGTTCATCATCATAAGCAGATACGGGATATAAAAAACTTTTATTTTAATTCTTTTCTGTTCAAGGAAATAACCAACTACAGCCAGAAAATATACAAACAACTGTCCGAGAAGTAATATAAAATATAATAAATCAAAATTGACTGCTAAAATTATTACATTCAAAATTAATATCAAAGGAAGTATAAACGGGACTACTGCCCACCTGAGTACTCGATGAGAAATATATTGAAAAGTCAGCACCCTGTATTTGAACGGATTCAATAAATATTTCAGCCAGACTATAGACTGGAAACCGCCTGCGGCAATTCTTCTTCTTCTGACATACTCATCTTTCAGACTCGTTGTTGGGTCTTCTTCGGCATAAGCATCCGGCTCATATATCACTCTGTAACCGTCTCCGGCTATTCGCATTGAAATCAGGAAATCTTCTATGATTGCATTCTCTTCGATTCTGTCGCCCCAGAGCTCTTTTCGTACTGCGAATATTTCGCCTGCCGCACCAACAGTTGTCCAGATTTTCGAGTCAAGTTTTTTAAGGAGTGATTCATACTTCCAGTATAATCCTTCGCCTTCGCCGCTTGTTGATTTTTCGCTTTGCCTTACACGCTTTTCGCCGGCAACACATCCAACCTGCTTATTCCTGAAATGTCTGCTGATATTCATAAGCGACTCCTTGTTAAACATCGAATTGCAATCCGAGAATACTATGATTTCTCCTTTTGCGATTTTCACTGTTCTGTTAACCTGAGAAATTTTCCCTTTTCTCTCTATGTCCTTTGTAATTCTTATGTTCAGTTCTTCTTCTTTGCCGGGTGAAAACATTTTATCGAGAACTTCCTTTGAGCCGGGTTGTATTTCTCCGCTGTGTACTTTCGTACCCTCAAGTTCCTTCTCTATTTTGGCGAGTACTTCCGGATTTCTTAAATCTGCAGCTTTATCCACATAGGAAAATTTCGCATATAACTCTTCATCTTTTATTCCGGGACTGATAAAACCGGGCGTTGCAAGGAAATGATTATAATATTCGTTTATCGTTTCATCTGCCTCGGATGATGTATCAAAAGCAATCGCAAAAATTACTTCAAGCTTTTCCTTCGGATAAATTAAATCGTAAGTGTTTCTGATTTTCTCCTGAATAATTTCTTTTGTCTCGCCCGACGCTGAAATAATAAGCGATATACAAGGGAAGTATTCACCTTCCGGAGCAGAATATTCAAGGGGTTTTGCATTTGAGGGAGGCGGGAGAAGCTTTTTAAGAAAACTGATTTTATTGATAACTATTATCAACATTCCATAACCTGCATAAGAATACAGGACACAAAAAACACAAAGCCAAAACAGGATATGAACTACAATCATATTATTATTTTTAAAATTTAAAAATAATTAAAGCTTTTTTATTGCAATCATCGAAACATCATCTTCATATTTATTTTCCGTAAATTCGGTAAACTTACGTATCAGTTCTTCTTCGGGATTTGAAGTAACAGCATTCAGAATTGCCTCTTTAATTCTCGGCACTCCGAATTGCTCTCCGTCTCTATTTCTTGACTCGATAAGACCGTCTGTATAAATAAATAATAAATCATCTTGTTTTAGTTCTATTCTGACATCGTCATATTCCCCTTCGTTGCTCAAACCAAGCAGTAACCCCTGCGATACAAATTGAGTTACTTTCTTGTTTTCACTATCATATCGGAGCATCGGATGGTCGCCCGCACCGGAATACTGGATTTCGTTTTTGTTGTTATCAATTATAGCAACGGAAACCGTGCTGAATATTTCCGAAATCTTTGCGTCGCTGTAAATTGTTTCATTTACTTTCTTTAAAATCTCAGATGCCTTAACTTCTGTTGCATTTTTTATAACAACTCTTATGGCGCTTCTTATATATCCGATAAATGAGAAAGCAAAAAACCACGCTCCCCATTTCTTTCCCATAATATCTCCGAGTATTACGGCAATTCTGTTTTCATCAATATTTATGTAATCAATAAAATCTCCGCCCGGGATTCCCTGATAAGGTACATTCCACTGAAATATTTTGAAGCCCGGAAACTTCGGAGCACTCGCAGGTACGACTTCCATACTGATTGTATCAGCCGCTTCCTGCAATTCTTTCAATGCATTTCTTCTTTCACGTTTCAGACTCTTAATAATGTTGCCGACTTTAAGTGCAACAACTTTAGGGCTCGTAGTTTTTATAATATAATCTTTTATATCGAGGTCGTATCCTTCGATTATGCTGTTATCATCATCATTAGCCGTGAGGAAAACAAAAGGAATATCAACCAGCATAGGGTCATCCATCAGCATTTTCCTGAAACCGAATCCGTCTATTTCGGGCATCATATAATCAGATAAAATCAAATCGGGCAGATAAGTTTTTGCGGAATTATATCCGTCCATTGCACAATTTTCTGTTTTAACATCAAAGCCCTCGCTTTTAAGCGAATACGAGAACAGCTTAGCCATTGCAGGGTCATCGTCAACGAGTAAAACACGTGGCGGCTGGTCGCTCAGGGATTCATCAAATTTTCTTTTTAAACCGTAAACCTTATAAATCTCAACCCTCTTTAAAACGGAATTTGCCTTCATCAGCAAATCTTCCACATTGAAAGGCTTAGTAATAAAATCGTCGGCACCAAGGTCCATTGCCTTTTGCCTGTCTTCAACCGAATTTTTTGCCGTGATAAAAATAAATGGAAGTGTTCTGTATTCCTCCAACTCCCTCGCCTGTTTGCAAAAATCAAACCCGTTCATATCATTCATCATAACGTCGCAGAATACAAGTGATATTTTTTCATTATTCAAAATATCAAATGCCTTATGCGAACCGTCTGATTCGAACACCTGATAGTTATTTTTCCGCAGGGAAAAAGAAATTACTTTTCTTGTTACAGGGTCGTCATCTACAATCAGTATCTTCCGATTTTCTAAGGTCATAAGAATTACAATATTTTATTTGATAGAACAACTTACGATCTTACATTCCTATATACCCGTGTTTCTAACTTGTAATATACAATTTTTTATGAGATTTTCAAGATTATAATTTGTATTTATTTTTATGACAGAAAAACTATTTTTGATTGACGCAATGGCGATGATATACAGAGCATACTTTGCAATGATATCAAGTCCGTTGATAAATGCCCGCGGAAAAAACACCTCCGCAGCTTATGGGTTTGTAACATCGCTGACAAAAATTTTAAATGAAGAAAAGCCCGACCATATTGCTGTATGTTTTGATACCGAGAAACCAACATTCCGCCATAAGCTATTCCCCGTTTACAAGGCTCAGAGACAGGAAATTCCGACCGATATGCCTTGGCAAATACAAAAAGTGAAAGAGATTGTACAGGCATTAAATATTCCGATGATAGAGCTCGACGGCTATGAAGCTGATGATATTATAGGAACAATTGCAAATAAAGCCGCAAAAGAAGATGTAATAACATATATGGTAACACCGGATAAGGATTATATGCAGCTTGTTACGGAAAAGACATTTCTTTATAAGCCGACAAAAAATATGTTTGGGACGCGGATACTCGAAGCTGATATTATCGGGATTGAAGGAGTGAAGGAAAAATTCGGAGTTGAGCCGGCGAAAGTGATTGAAGTGCTTGGACTGATGGGCGATGCTTCGGATAATATTCCCGGAGTGAAAGGAGTGGGAGAGAAGACTGCGATTGCACTTATTCAGGAATACGGCTCAATCGAAAATCTTTATGCGAATATCGAAAAAATTACGAAACCGAAACTTAAAGAAAATCTTATTACTTATAAAGCAAATGCATTACTTTCGAAACGGCTTGCAACTATTGATATAGAAACGCCTATTAATGTTGACTTTCACAATCTAAACAGGAAATCAATTAATGAAGAGCAAACGCTGAAACTTTTCACGGAGCTTGAATTCAAATCGCTGTTGAAAAAATTTATTCCCGACGGGAAACAAATTGAAGAGGAACCGAAATCAGCGGATATTTCTATTACAGGCGGGAAAATATTTACGCCGAAAGCAGAGCCGGTAAGCGAAACCATTCCACAGCCGGAAAAGATAATTAAAACAATTAACGATATAAACTGCACATACAAAACCATAACAACAGAGAAGGAATTAAATGCATTAATAAGCGAGTTAGGGAAGGCGAGCGTCTTTGCGGTTGATACGGAAACGGATTCGCTGAATGAGATGGAAGCTAATATGCTCGGAATATCTGTTTCAATTAAGGAGTTTGAGGCGTATTACATTCCGCTTATCGGCGACTTTGGAGAGAAGGCAGAAAAGGAAGAATCACTTTTTTCAGGAGACGAGAAAAAAGAGGATGTGAAAGGAATTGAAATCAATCTTGCGTTGAAGAAAATCAAACCGCTTCTTGAAAATCCGGAGATTAAAAAAACAGGACAGAATATAAAGTATGATTATCTGATTTTCAGGAACTATGGAATTGAGATGCAGAATATTCATTTTGATTCGCTTATCGGGTCGTTTATACTTGCGGCAGAGGGCTCGCACGATATGGATTCACTTTCGGAAAAATATCTTGATTATAAACCAATACCCATCAGCGATATTATAGGGAAAGGGAAAAACCAAATTACAATGGCTGAGGCACCGCTTGAAGCTGTTTCGCAATATGCGGCAGAAGATGCGGATGTTACTTTCCGGCTTTATCAGAAACTGAAATACGAACTCAAAAAAAATTCGCTTATTACATTGTGTGAAGAAATTGAATTTCCGCTTATAAAGGTGCTTGCGGAAATGGAATTTGCAGGCATCAGAATTGACACGAAGGTATTAAAGACAATTGACGCAGAGCTTTCGGGAATGATTTCGGAATATGAGGAGAAAATACATCGCATTGCAGGAGAGCAGTTTAACATAAATTCAACGCAGCAGCTTTCGAAAATACTTTTTGAGAAACTGAAGCTTAATCCGGTTAAGAAAACGAAGACCGGCTTTTCGACAGATGTGAGCGTACTTGAAGAGCTGAAGGGACAACACGAAATAGCGGCATTGCTGGTTGATTACAGGATGCTTTCAAAGCTGAAGAGTACATACACAGAGGGATTGATAAAATCTGTGAATCCGAAAACCAAACGTGTGCATACGTCGTTTAATCAAATCGGAGCGACAACGGGCAGAATATCGAGCGTGAATCCGAATTTGCAAAACATTCCAATCCGTACTGAAGCGGGCAGGGCAATACGGAAGGCATTTGTACCGGAGAATGATGAATACGTGATACTATCGGCGGACTATTCGCAAATAGAGCTTCGGATAATGGCGCATTGCTCGGGCGATGAGAATATGTTGAATGCATTTAAAAATAAATCGGACATACATACTGAGACGGCAATAAAAATTTTTAATCTGGAAAGCAAAAGCGAGGTAACGCCGAATATGAGACGCAAGGCGAAGGAAGTGAACTTTGGAATCATTTACGGAATCGGGGCTTTCGGGCTTGCATCGCGGCTTGACATCAGGAATAACGAGGCGAAGGAAATCATCAGCCGCTATTTCGAGAAATATCCGAAGGCAAAGGAATATATGGAAAGCACGAAGAAATTTGCGAGAGAGAACGGATATGTAGAGACGCTTTTCAAACGGAGGAGATATCTTTCGCAAATCAATAATCAGAATGCGGCGGCGAGAGCAGAAGATGAGCGGGCGGCAATAAATATGCCGATACAGGGAACGGCAGCAGATATGATAAAGATTGCGATGGTGAATATTTATAACGAGTTAATGAACAAGGGGTTGAAGTCGCGGATGTTGATTCAGGTACACGACGAGCTTGTGTTTGAGGTTTTAAAAAGCGAGCTTGAAGCGGTTGAGAAAATCGTAAGGGAAAAGATGATAAAGGCAGTGAAGCTTGACGTTCCCATAGAAGTGGAAATCGGCACGGGTAAGAGCTGGTTTGAAGCACATTAACATATAAAACAAAAATTTGATGTATTTTTTATTCTTCTTTTAATTTATTAGAATATTAAATCATCGGGTGTAAACACAAATTCTTTTTTCTCTTTGCAGTGCTTCAGAAAAAGAGCGTATTTAATATTATAGTTTTTTCTAAATTGCAGTTTTTCTGATTTTTTTATTAACCGCTTTAGCTCAGCTTCGGCGTTTATATTTTCTGACCATTTTATTTCTCCGATTAGAATACTTTTTTTATCAACAGATTCAGCCATCAAATCAATTTCCATTTCTGAATTTTTTAATGTTTCCCAATAACGGGATGCTAAAGTCCATTGAATTCCAAACAATTTCAAACCTGAAACCTTCTTTCTGACAACATCCTCCCAGACTCCGGAATAAAATCCGGGCAATGTGTTTTTAATCTTTTCAAACACAATATCCGTCAGACCTACCTCAATTTCAGATTTATTTGGCACAAGATATTTATAGTAAAAGTTTATAAAATTATCTTCAATTCTATAAAGTGTTTTTTTTGTATTCTTAATTTTTTCACCAAATGGAATTTCCCTTTTTATGTATCCCAATTCCATTAATAAATTCAAAGGATTTGAAAGTTGGGTTGCATCTTTATTCATTCTTGAAGCTATTTCTGACACCCTCGATGCACCTTGTGCTATTACTGAAAGCAGTGTATGTGCCTGATAGTGTGTTCTAATCTCATCTCTGAAAAGACTTGCGGGCTCATCATATAAAATTCCGTTTCTGTCCAGAATTATTTTTTTTATTGCCTCTTCCAAAGAATAGTAATTTTTTCTTAACTCCCAGTATCTGGGTACTCCGCCGAAAACCGAATATTCTTCCACAGCTTGTTCTGCTTCGCATTTTAAAAATTCCTTTATAAATTCAATTTCCATCGGCTCTACTTTCAATATTAAATCTGAACGTCCGTACAACGGCGATGTTCTTTCAATTGCAATACTGTGCATCATTTGCTGTGATGAGCCGCAAATTATTAAATTTATTTTGCTTTCTTTATTTAAATCTATTTGCTTTTGAAGTACACTCGGCAGTTCAGGAGATGTTTTTACAAGATATGGAAATTCATCAATGTATATGTTTGTCTTTTTATTTACCCCTTTAGATTTTGAAATTATATTGTTAAGATTTGTAAACAGCGAATTCCATTCGGGATAATAGACATCTGAAAATCCGGGAATAATTTTTGCAATACTTTCCGAGAACATTTTTCTTTGAAGAGTAGCCTCGCTCTGATCTGCAAGAAAATATACGTCATCCTTTTTTAGAACATTCTGAATCAATGTTGATTTCCCGCAGCGTCTTCTTCCGTATATTACTATAAATGCAGGTTTTTTCCTTTCTAATGTTTCTTTTATCAGCTTAATTTCTTTTTTCCTGTTTAAAAATGCCATTTTATATTATTATGTTTGTCAAACATTATTTTTGTTAAACATAATAATAAATTACTTAAAAATCAATAGAATAATACGGAATGCTTAAGATGTTCTGCTATTCCACTATTCACCTCTGAATTTTCCATTTATAAAAATTACATCACTTTTCGTTTATACATTGATTATATTGCATACGATATGAACTCAAGAATCAGAGCAAAATATATCGAAACTATTATCTTTCGCCGCTCTAAAAATTCCCTTAGATTCCTAATCCTGAAACGCAGCGGCTATACGAAATATTATCCGGGTATCTGGCAAATTGTTACGGGTACTGTTGAAAAAAATGAGCCCTATTACAAGACAGCCGTTCGCGAATCCGTTGAAGAAACAAATGTGAAGATTAAAAATTTTTACGCTTTTTCAAAACTCAACGTTTTTTACTCCCCCCTGAAGGACACTATTAATCTCGTTCCTGTGTTTATAATTGAAGCGGCAGATGATAAAGTTACGCTTTCCGATGAGCATACAGAATTTGAATGGCTTCCGGTGAACAAGGCAGTCGAAAAGGTATTTTTTTATACACAAAAAGAAATGTTAAAAATTATTAATTTACATCTGAAAAATAAATCGCTTTTTAATACATTAATTAAACTCGAATTATGATTATCGTTACAGGTGGTGCCGGCTTTATAGGAAGTGCTCTCGTTTGGAAATTGAATCAGGCGGGGATTTCGGATATTGTTATTGTTGATAACCTTCAGACCGACGATAAGTATAAAAACCTTATCCCGCTTAAGTTTCTTGATGTTTTTAATAAAGAAGATTTCGGCGAAATGGTTGCGAACGGCTTTTTTGATAAACACAAGGTCGAAACGCTTTACCATCTGGGCGCCTGCTCTTCCACCACTATGCTCGATGTAAATTACCTTATGCGTAATAACTACGAATACACAAAATTCCTTTGCGATAAATGTCTCGATAAAGATATCCGCTTTGTTTATGCTTCTTCCGCCGCTACATACGGCGACGGCTCGAACGGATATAAAGATGATGAATCAATGCTCGGTTCGCTTCGTCCGCTTAATCCATACGGATACTCGAAACACATCTTTGACCAATGGGCTCAGACCAACGGACTTTTTAATCAAATTGCGGGTTTGAAATATTTTAATGTTTTTGGTCCTAATGAATATCACAAGGGCGATATGAGAAGCATCGTTAATAAAGTTTTTTATCAGATAAAAGATTCGGGCAAGGCACGGCTTTTCAAATCATATTCAAATCAATATCCCGACGGCGGTCAGAGGCGCGATTTTATCTATGTAAAGGATGCCGTTGATATGACGCTTTTCATCGGGCAGAATAAAATTATAAACGGGATTTTTAATATCGGTACAGGCGAGGCGACTTCGTTCAACGATTTTATTAAACCTGTTTTTAAAGCTCTTGACCTCCCCGAAAATATTGAATACTTCGATATGCCGGAACATCTTCAAAACAGATATCAGGATTTTACTCAGGCAGATATGACAAAACTCCGCTCAGCAGGTTACACCGCATCCCCCACCCCCATTGCAGATGCCGTTTCCGACTACGTCTCAAATTACCTTAATAAAGATTTTCAATTTTTAATATAAACTTAAATTCACTTTTCATTAAAATTTCTTAAACAATTCCGCTAATATGAAAAAATTCTTTTTATTACTCGCAATTGCTTTCTTGCTTCCGGTGCTCGCCTCTGCTCAGGATATATTTATTCAGGATAATCCTTATGATAAGGCAGACGACATAATCAAGTCAAGGAAAGCTTTCAACAGGGAAAGACATTTCTACGAACAAAGAATGTACCCCTTTAACTTCATCCCTCAGGATGCTTATACAAAAGCTCTCGAACAGAGAAATGCACTCCGTCTCGAAAACGGTTTTCATTTTGATAACTCCGTAAACTGGTTCTCAATCGGTCCCACACCCGGAAGTTATCCTTCTTATGGTGCTATCTCATCGCGCATCACTTCTATCAAAGTTGATAAAACCAATCCTAACAAAATTTATATCGGTGCCGCATTCGGCGGTATCTGGAAAACAACTGACGGCGGGCTAACGTGGTCACCAAAATCCGATTTCGAAAATTCACTTTCCACAGGTGCAATTGCAATTGACCATACAAATCCAAACATCATTTATTACGGTACAGGCGAAGCTACCTATAGCGGTTCTTCCTACTACGGACGCGGTCTCCTTAAATCAACCAACGGCGGAGACACCTGGACTAACTATACTACAGGACTTCCAAACCTTACTTACTTCGCACGTATTTCAATCAGCCCGGCGAATGCAAATCTCATAATCGCCGCACTTGGAAACAGCGGCATCTATCGCAGTACAGATGCAGGTGTTTCATGGACAAATATTGCTTCCGGAAAATTTGATGACATCACTTTCTCAACAACAGGCGACACTTGCTACGCTATGGGAAATGTTGGCTTTATGATTTCTTATAATGCCGGACTTTCGTTTACGGGTGTCGGTGCAGGTATCACTCCGGGAACGCGTAACCATCTCGCAATGTCGAAATCAAATCCGAATATTTTTTATGTTTCTACTTATTCCGGCTCGACTATCACAGTTTATAAATCAACAAATAAAGGTGTAAACTTCTCTAATGTCTCCGGCTCTTATAACTTCAGCGGCTCGCAGGCATGGTATGATTTCTATATTCACGTAAGTCCGTTTGACCCAAATTGGGTTTATGTCGGCTCAATTGATATTCACCGCTCTTCAAACGGCGGCTCTAACTGGGCTAATATAACCAATGGTTATGCAAGCGGAACAACTCACGTTGACCAGCACAATATGGAATTCCATCCGACAGATGTAAATATTGTCTATGCTGTTAATGACGGCGGTGTCTATAAATCAACAAACCGCGGCACGAACTTTGTCAATATGAATACAAACCTTAATCTTACTCAGTTCTATCGCATTGCATCAAATCCTTCCGACCCGGCTCAGATTCTCGGCGGTACGCAGGATAACGGTACTCAGCAAACACGCGGTACACTTAACTGGACAGGTGCCTATGGCGGCGATGGCGGCGAAGTTTGCTTCCAATCTCAAAACAATAACATCATACTCGGCGAAACACAGAACAACGGTGTTTTCCGCTCAACTAACGGCGGATATAATTTCTCATCAGCTACTTCAGGATTAACAGGCTCGGGCTCGTGGGTTGGACCTATTCTTTCGCATCCGGATTCTGCCGGAATTATGTACACTGCTCGCGGTCAGGTTTTCAAAACCATTAACAACGCTTCAAGCTGGACTGCAATTTCCACAGGTACTTCAGGCACTATCCGTGAAATGGCTATCAGTAAATCGAAACCATCTGTTATGTATGCTTCTTCGGGAAGTAACATTTTCAAATCAATTAACAGAGGATATACTTATACAAACGTTACAACAGGACTTCCCGGAAAAACTATAACAAGCATTAACATAAATCCTGTTGATGATGAAGATGTACTTATTACACATTCCGGTTTCGGCGGTGCAAAAGTTTATAGAACTACAAACGGCGGCTTGAATTGGGTCAGCATTTTTGGAAATCTCCCCGACTCCCCTGTCAACGATGGAATGTATTACTATCCCGGATTCTCTACTAACATACTTCTTGCCGCAACAGATATCGGCGTATTTATGACAACCAATAACGGAACCAACTGGACTGAAATCGCCGGAGGACTTCCGAATACTGTAGCAATTCATCTTGATATGAATGTCGCATCCGGTAAACTACGCATCGGTACTCACGGAAGAGGTGTATGGGAACTCAGCGGATCTCTTGTTGGAATTACGAATTTCAACAGCGAAATCCCCGCAAATTATTCTCTTACACAGAATTATCCGAATCCGTTCAATCCTTCTACTAACATTAAATTCAGTATTCCGAATTCCGGATTCACAACTTTGAATATATATAACAACATCGGACAGCTTGTCAAATCCCTTGTTGCCAAAGAACTTTCACCCGGCACTTACGAGGCAACTTTCACCGCAGAGAATCTTTCCAGCGGCGTTTACTTCTATAACCTCACTTCCGGAAAGTTCTCCGAAACAAAGTCAATGATCCTGATAAAGTAAAAAGTTTGTCAAGTTTATAAAGTTTATCAAGTTCGTAAAGTTTATAAAGTTTATAAAGTTTATAAAGTTTATAAAGTTTATAAAGTTTAT
>CALKAJ010000127.1 GCA_937983305.1 uncultured Ignavibacteriota bacterium
TATGAAGTAACTTGCAATAAGTGTGTTTGATTATTATTAGCAGAATGGGATTACGTATATTTTCACAGAGTAAAGATGTTGTTTAAAATAATATTTTTTAAACCTTAAATTCTTTCATATGAAGAATAAATTAATTACTCTCTTCTCCTGCGTTGCGTTCCTTTTTATTTTTTCAAATTCATTTTCTCAAACTGTATGTACCACTAAGTATGTAGTTCCGTTTATTACAATGGATGTTATAGGCGGTTACAGTATTCCTTTACTGGATTTAAAAGGCAGCTCCAATGATGAGTTCTATTCTTTCAAATCTTACGCTCAGAGCAGCGGTATTGGGACGGCTCTTAAGTTCAATTATAATGTTGGGTGTTATAAAAACAATACCGATATAGATTTGTATTTAGTTCTCGGCTATAATCATTACCAAACGGAAGAAAATAATTCCTACGGTATGAAGCAGTATCCTCCGGGATGGCCGGCTGATACTACTTATAAAATAGCAAATAAAAAACCGGGCACAAGCTTTTATAGGATGAATCTCCCTTATATGGCTGTTGGAGGTGAATTTAAGGTTTATACAGATAGAAATAAATTGTCATCTTTCGGTTTTGGTTTGCATATAAATGCCGCAATAATTGCAGGCAGAGTTTATGACCAGGAGGTTGGACAAACTGAGTATTTTAACACTTATCACGGAAGTTTCAGAATGGGTGTTGGCGGACTTGTTGAATATGGATATAGATTTAGTAAGAGAGTCGGATTTAAGGTTGGGACTCAGTTTAATTTTCATAACCTGCTGTTTAAGAGCGCTGATGTTTCAGATAAGAATGCGTGGATGTTTCTTAATGACAAGGCAGACGTTAGTTTGAATCCGTATCTTTCTTCGAGCAGAAATATTGCGGATATTAACTTTTTTGGAGGTATTTCGTTTTTTATAGGAAAGAAGTAGTGCTAATGATGATAATGGATTCCGGCCTACGCCGGAATGACAGAGAGAAAAAAGGAATGACAGAGAGAAAAAAGGAATGACAGAGAGAAAAAGGAATGACAGAGAGATGAAGAAATGACAGGAGAAAGTTGTGATTAAAAAAATAGGCGGTATATAACGCGGAAGTTTCTGCCGGGTTCCGGCATAATGGATTTGACGCGGGAGAGGTGATTGCGGTATTCTGTGTTGAAGATGTTGTCAATGTTCGCGGAGATGTTGTGGATTAGTTTTCCGGTTCGGAGGATATATTGTGAAAATAAACCGAAAATTGAATATCCGTCTGTTGACTCTTCAAATGTATCAAGTCGAAGCTGCTTCGAGGCGGATTCGTTAATCACACCAAAGAGAAAATTATTTCTTTTGTAAGAAAGGCTTGATATTATTTTAAAGGGCGGTATTGCCGGCAGAGGAGTTCCGGTTTGATTGAACTTTCCATAAGTATAACTCGCATTTAAATCCAGTTGAAGAAATTTGAACGGCTTGAACTCAAGCTGTGTCTCGAATCCTGTTAATATTGCCGGAACGCCCTCGGTTGCATAAATCGGAAGCAGTGTTGCATAGTTTATCTTTCCTGTGTTTCGAGGTATTATAAAGTTAGGAAAATCGTTGTAATATCCGGATATCATTACATATAAATTTTCGGAGCGGTAATACGTGAACAGTTCTCCGCCGTAAGCTAACTCAGATTTGAGATTCGGATTTCCAATTTCGTATGAATAGGCGGCGAGGTGCGGACCTTCAGAATATAGTTCTTCTATGGTCGGAACGCGGGTTGACCTTACAAGATTTATTCCTGCATAGTGATTTCTGAAAATTCTGTAAACTGCAGATGCACCTGCGGATAATGTGTTATAAATTTTGTTTGTGATATAACCTATGGAAGAATTGTAGTTTTTATCTCTCGGATTTATTTCGTCGTAATTATACCTCACTGAAAGTTCAACCGATAATTTATCGTTGATTACTATATTTTCATAAACGAATGCAGATAGATTTAAACTCTTTGCGGGAGTTGTGAATACGAATCCTCCAATATCAAAATCTCTGTGATTGAAAGATATTCCCGCTATTCCGGATTTGATTTTACCCGAAGTTTTATGATTAAATAAAATATCCGCACTGTAATTTGTAATTCCAAACTCTGCTCCAATTAATCCGGACTTTTCAAACTCTTTATGGTTATAATTTACCCTTGAAAACTCAGCTTCAATGTTTTCGAGATATTTTGAGCCAACGTCATATTTTAATTTAAAATTAATTTGCTTTTTCTTCATTGCGATATTTACTCCGAAAGGATGAGCACCAATAAATCCGCCGGGAATTCCGTAGTCCGTTTTAAATTCACGGTATGAAATCCCTGTTATTATTTTATTTTTTATATATGATAACCCGCCTGAATAATTAAAAGTATTAATTCCGGAATTTAACAGAGTTCCTGAAGGGGTTTTCTGGTTTCCCGTATTTCGGTTACTGATTTCACCCCGCAATGAAAAATCTAAAACAGGTGCTTTGATAACCAGCGAACTTGAAAATCCGGAGTTTACACTTTCTCCGTATGTCCCAAAATTAATATTTATTTTATCCGGCAGCTCCTGAGGAATTTCATTACGTATTGCATTAATAACTGCTCCGACGTTGGTAGGAGACTTTGTCAGTAATTTCGGTCCGCGAAGTACTTCGATTTTTTCAACCGTAAATGTTTCAAGTGCAACAGAATGGTCGGGTGATGTTGATGATAAATCGTTTGTTTTAATTCCATCTTCCGATATAGTAATCCTTTCTCCTGAAAGCCCGCGGAATACAGGTCTCGAGGGCGCAGGTCCCATTGAGCGCATTGACATTCCCATTTCGTTTTTTATTGTAGCCGCTAATGTAGTATTCATATTCCTTTGTAAATCCTTTCCGGATAAGGAATATGACATCTCAATGATTTTATCGAAAGCTGTTTTTTGAACATAATCCGATACTTCTATGTCAGGTGTAGTATAAACACCGGTCAGAGTGTCCTTTTTTAAAGATGTGGAATCAACAATATTTTGAGAAATTGCATTCCCGCCTGTTAGCAGGAATGCAATTAATATTAATTTTTTCACTGTACGATGTTGAATATTCTGACAGGAATTGCTATTGTAGTGAAATCGGCATGTCCTTCGTGGAGAACCTGAAATTTCACGGAATCATTTCCCGGAGTCAAGCCGCTCATAAATATTTTCCATTGCTGACCTGTAACTTTCGTAACACTGAATTTTGTGGAGCCGTAAGTATCAAACCCTAATGTATGGTCAGGGTCTTCTTCCGGCGGCAGTTCAACCTGATTTGAATCAAGAAATATCACTGATAATACAGAGGTATTCATCATATTTGGAACATTTATAGTGTCTTTTCCCGGTGTAAGTGCTCCCTTGAAATATTTTAATATTATGTTATTTGTTGTATCTTTTAATACTAATCCCTCTGCTTCTAAGTGTTCGGACTCCTGAGTTGTGACAGGGTCATCGGCGCAGGAGTAAAAAACGACAAATAACGAAGATATAGCGACATAAATAATTATGCCTAATAAATTTTTTAGGTTTTTATCCATAACTTATATATAAATTTAATTAATAAAATTTTTATTTAAAGCTATAGATAGGCAGGCGGGGCTCTTAAAGGATTGTTATAAGTTAAGTAATTCTGAATGAAAGGAAAATCATTTTCCGGATATTGAATTTCTTCGCTTTGGAAGATTTTATCAATCCGGTTAAATGATATTTCAGGTAAATCTACTGATGAGGCGAGAATACAAATCTGACATTTTAACTCGTCTTGAATATGTTCATGATGATGAAACGTTTGCGCAATGTTCAAGAGCAACACTGCAGAAAGCATCAATAAAGCGAATGATATTTTATTTTTACTGTTCATTATGAGAATATGCTAATAATGAAACACCATATCAATCTTATAAGTTTAATATTTCGTCTTTGATTTTATATAAATAATTAAGGGCAGATTCATATTCGTTCGGAATTTCACCTTCCAGTATTGCTTCTTCGATTTTCTTTTTAATAATTCCGACTTTTTTCGACGGCTCGAGATTGCAAATTCTCATAATTTCTTCTCCTCTGACAGGGGACTGGAAATTCCTGAGATTATCTTTTTCCTGAACCTCAAGTATTTTCTTTTCTACTATATCATAGTTCTTAAGAAACCTTTTAATTTTTTCGGGATTCTTGGAAGTTATATCTGCTCTGCATAATGTCAGTAAGTCAACCAATTCTTCCCCTGCCTCTGCGGCTAATCTTCTTATTGCGGAATCAGTTACAACTTCCTGAGCCAATGGAATTGGTCTTAAATGCATTCTTACAAGTTTTTCAATATAGTTAAGCTGATGTAAGGGTAATTTCATTCTTAAGAATATTTTTTTCATCATCCGGGCGCCAAGTTCTTCGTGTCCGTGAAAACTCCATCCTTTATTTTCAATGAATTTTTTTGTTTTTGGTTTTGCAATATCGTGAACCAAAGCCGCAAATCTTAACCAGATATTATCCGAAACCGAGGCTACATTATCCACTACCTGAAGAGTGTGGTTAAATACATCTTTGTGGTGATATTCCGATCTTTGGTCAACGCCTGCAAGCATTGATATCTCAGGGAAAATTATATCCATTACTCCCGTTAATTGCAAAAGATTTAATCCGATAGACGGCTTAGGACTTCCAAGTATTAATAAAAACTCGTTTGTAATCCTTTCCTGCGATACTACCGAATCTTCTTTAAGTCTTCCTGCCATTTTATTTATGGCAATAAGAGTCATATTCTCAATTGAAAATTCAAGTTTCGATGCAAATCTGATTGCACGCATAATTCTGAGCGGGTCATCATCAAATGTTTTTTCAGGCTCGAGAGGAGTTTTAATTATTTTGTTTTCAATATCCTCAATACCTTTAAACAAATCTATTATTTCAGGTGGCTTTGTTAAATCTATACATAGTGCATTTATTGTAAAATCTCTGCGTGAAAGGTCGTCTTCAAGTCCTGAAAATTCAATCTTTGGCTTGCGTGAATTCCTGTTGTAACTTTCTTTTCTTGCGGAAGAGAATTCATATTTTCCGGTATGAGCGTTAATCAATGCAGTTCCGAAATTTTTATAAACTGCAGTTACTTCGAGTTTCATTTCTTTTGCCAGGTGTTCCGCAAATTTTATTCCGTCACCAAGTACCATAAAATCTATATCCGAAGATTCTTTACCAAGCAATAAGTCACGAACATATCCGCCTACAAGAAAGACTTTATATTCGTTCTTTTTTGCAAATTTGGAAACATCTTTTACAAATTTATTTGTGAGCTTAATTTTCAACTACTTTGCCAATTGATTCTTCACTTTTTTTAATAATTTCGAGAGCTACTTCCAGCGCCTGAATTCCGTCTTCAAGAGTTACTTCAGGTGTTTTTCCGGTTTTTATACATTCAAGAAATTTTCTCTCTTCAATTTTCATCGGATTACTTTCGAGAATTTCAGGTTTGTCATAATAAATAATGTTTTTTGTTCCGGGTATCGGCATTTTTATTCCTCTCGCTGTTGAGTCTTCGCTTTCTGTAAGTCTGAACACTTCGGAATTATTTTCCTGAAAATCAACCGATATATAGGCATTCTTCTGAAATATTCTCATCTTTCTCATTTTTTTCTGTGATATTCTTGATGCGGTTATATTAGCAACACAGCCGTTTTCAAATTTGATTCTTGCATTTGCAATATCAATTTGTTTTGTCAAAATCGCTACACCGGTTGCATCAATTGAAGATACCTTCGATTTTACCAGATTCAAAATAATATCAATATCGTGAATCATTAAATCCTGTATGACGGAGACATCAGTTCCACGAGGATTGAATGATGCAAGTCTGTGACTCTCTATGAACATCGGTTTCAGATTTAAAGATTCGACAGATAACAGTGCAGGATTGAATCTTTCGATATGACCTATTTGAATTATTACATTGCCGGCATTTTTATATAACTCTCTCAACTTATAAGCATCGCTAAGTTCTGCCGTTACAGGTTTCTCAATAAAAAGATTTATTCCTTTTGAGAGAGCTTTTTCAGCTATATCAAAATGAGTTGATGTAGGTGTTATAATAAATGCAGTATTAATATTTTCCAATAATTCATCAAGAGATTCATAACGCACAATATTGCTGTAACCTGCAATAGAAGAATATTTTTCCTTATCGGAATCAAATACTCCGTGCAGCTCTACATTATCCATTTCATCCGATAATTCCGAAAGATTTTTTATATGCATCTTTCCAAGATGTCCGCAGCCGATTATTCCAATTTTAATTTTTTCCATATTTTATTAATTTTTATTCGTGTCCGATAGGTTCGGCGTGAATTATTACGTTTGATATTTTTGGATTTATTTTTTTCAATTTTAAAAACAATTTGCTTTCATAAATCGTTACAAGTTCGTGTACTTCTTCAAGTGTTTTTCCCTCGTGGAATTCGCAATTCAATGACACTCTGATTTTTCCTTCAGAAGAAATTATGCGTATATCGTGAAAATGTAATATTTCATCTGCCGAATTAATGACTTCATTTATTTTTCCCGTCAGTTCCGGACTTTCTTCAGTAATATCCTCAGTTTCGTATAATAATCCGCTTGGTTCATCAAGATGGATTTTTATATGATTTATTAAAGGTATTTTAGAGAGTATTTCTTTTTCAAGGTAATCAATATCGTTGTGTGCAGTTACGAGACTGTTTGTATGAGTAATCTCAATGTGCAATTCCGTAAATATCTCATTTCCGATTTTATGCGAAAATATATCGTGACATTTATAGCCGGCTTCGTTTACGAGCATTTTAACTTTATCGTTAATAGTTTCATCTTTCGTTTCAACAGGTTCAGGGTGTATTACAATATCAGCTCCGGGAGCAATGTCAAGAATTCTTCTTTCGACTACGTTCAGGATTCCGTGCGATTCCGAAAATAGCTTTGTTCGTGCAATACCGATAACCATATCAATAAATATTTTAGCACCCGTGCTTCGGATTCTAAGTGATTTTACGGATTCGATTCCGTTTATATTTAAAACATCGCCTCGAATTTTATCGTGCAATCCTTTCGGGGTTTTATCGAGCAATGTATCAAAAGCTTTTTTGGAAAGATTGAAAGTTGTAAAAATTATTATTATCGAAACTGCGATTGCGGCAATCGGGTCGAAAATAGGATTCACCCTGTATAGAAACATTCCGGCAAGAACTACAACCGAGCTGAATATATCAGATGAAAAATGAAGCGAGTCAGCTTCAAGTGCCTGAGATTTTGTCGCTATTGCGGCTTTCTTTAAAACCCGGGAACGCCATATATCCAGTACAATGGCAATAAGAATTACGCTAAACGTAAACGCATCAATATCAATATTTTTGGGAGGATGAATAATTCTGTCAACAGCTTCGTAGAGAATATAAACACAAATAAGAATTAAAATCAGCACCTGAAATAAAGCCGAAAAACTTTCAATTTTATCGTGACCGTAGTTATGCTTTTCATCGGGTGGCTTTCCGGAATAATGCAAACTGATTAGTGTTGCCAATGCGGCAATTAAATCTGTAGATGAATGGAAAAGTTCAGATAAAACAGCAAGACTTCCGCTGAGAATCGCAGCGACTAATTTTATCGAAACAATAAAAATTGCGACAAAGAAAGAGTTTCGTGCAATTTTTATTTTATATTTCTGTATTTCAAATGTTTTCGATAATTCCATTTTTGTTGTATCTGCTATTATTAAAACTCTGAATCAAAATTACACCGATTAAGGTAATCATTGCACCTATAATAAAATAATTCGATAAGCTCTCTTTTAATAATATATACGCAAAAATAATAGTTACAATCGGAGAAAAATTAACTGTTGTAGTCAAAGAACTTACCTGAATAAATTTTGTTGCGTAAATAAATGCAAAATAGCCTCCGAAAGATACTATTAATGAAAGATGAATAAAACTCAAAATTCCAAGTGCACTGATATTTTCCGGATGAAAGTTTGGTAAATCGTAAATAAAAACAGGGATATATAAAATCAACCCAATCCAGAAAGCTATTGTTGAAGTTTTTATTGCGCCGTATTTTTTTACCATATCATTTCCTATAGTAAGATATGCCGCCCATGAAAAAACAGCAAAGAAAAGCAGTATATCTCCCCAGAGCATTGTTGATTCGGATTTTGTAGTGAGCATAATACTTTCATAAAAGACAATAAATATTCCAACAATGGAAATTAAAATTGAAACTAATTTTTTTCCGGAAAATAATTCATTCTTCAGTTTAATTGAGAGGAAGAAAGAAAAAAGGGGAGTAAGAGAATACATCACACCTGAGTGAGATGCAGTTGACAGACTTACACCTTTAAGAAAACAAAACTGATTTATAGGAATAACAAGAATACCAAGTACTAAAAACCTTAGTCTGTCTTCTTTATCAATTTTGAAATTGTGTTTTTTGAAAATAAAAATTACAAGAAACAACACACCTGCGACTCCGAAACAGATCGGAAGAGCGTCGTGTAGGGAAAGAGTGTAGATCTCGGTGGTCG
>CALKAJ010000128.1 GCA_937983305.1 uncultured Ignavibacteriota bacterium
TTCTTAATTCTTAATTCTTAATTGTTCAATTTCCCTTATCTCCTCAACGCTCGCAATATCATATTTCCTGTAAATCTCATACGCCTCCAATTGCAGTTTCCTGTCCGTTTCAAATTCATACTCCATCTCCAGCTTCAAATCCTCCTCAAAATTCTCTCTTAAAAAAATGTTCAGCTTCGACTCAATACAAATCTTCGCATACGGCTTTATCGTGTATTCGTTAAAAACCCTGTACGCCTCTCTCGAACCTGCATAGTTCACATCCTCTAATATTCCCAATATCACCTTCGGAACCCTGTATATCGCAAGTATCTCATCACGTATCAGCTTTCTCGCGGGGAGCATTTCCACGTCCTTGACCGATGGCTTAAACGAACTTGCCTTCAATCCGTCTTCAAGTATCAGCGGCTTTCCTGATTTATCCGCTCCCGTATATTTCTGCTGTAACCTCGTCTCCAGTCTCTCATATTGCTCGTCGTTCAGCGTCTCATCACATTCAAGTATCAGCCCTATACTCGCATTGTTCTCATAAAAACTTTTCTGAAACAAATTCTGGAAAAAATCTATATCAAGCGTATAATTAAAAGCCGAAGCAATTGATTTACCCTCAATATTATTCATCGGCGAAGGCACCATAAAATGTATCACATCGCTCGCAGGTATCAGATACGAATTATTTCCTTCCTTATATTCGTAACTCTTTATCCTGTTATTCTCATCGTTCATCACTATCCTCGTATTATGATAGGGGAGAAAGTACAGCCCCTTTGGCTCTTTATTTTTCACTGTCTCGCTCCTTCTCTTATGCCTGTCTATAAGCAAATATGCATTCCCGAACATATCCAATGAAGCCGCAATAAGAAAAAGCAATATCTCAAAACTCTGATGAACATCGTTCGGCTTATTCATAATATCAATAAACTTATGCTCCCTTAACTCATTATAGCCCTTTGATGTCCTCCTCTTTAAATATATCCGTGCCTTTGCAATATTCTCAGCCCGCGCATTTATGCAGGCGTATGAATAGCTCTTGTAAACCTGACTCCCGTATGAAGTCCTGCCCGGCGAAAAGTTCAGCCATCCGTTTTCATAGCCCTTTCTCTTCTCTCCTCCGAAGCCGTTTCTGATTTTGTTAATGAAATTTTTAATCATTTTTTTCTCCTATATTTTTAAAAGTTAAAAAATCGAACATTAGGTGTTTTCACTCTGTTAAAACCGTAAATCGCATATCGTATCGCATCCGGAAAATGCGAACAGTAACTTATCGGCTCATCTGTATATTCTCCGCTCTTACTCTTCTTATATGAATATTCCTCAACCTCCTTATTAAGATTTACATTCTCGTCATTCGTATATATCTCGCACCGCTTCACAAAATCTATTCCGTCTTTCACGCTCTTCACTGCCGCTATTGCATTAAATCCCGCCTTCCTCAATTCATCTATCCTTGCCGGCTCTGCCGAATCGCAATATATTTTCTTTCTCCTGTTAGGTATCAAATCCCGCATCCGCTCTATCAAATCCGAATTTGTTAACCTTGTCTCATACAAAACCTCGCTTAAATAATAAATCCCGCCCCTTATATCCGCTCTCACAAGTGCAGTCGGATTATTATACCCGAAATCCAGCCCGTAAATCGTCTCCTCAAAATCCACCGGATATACTTTAATATTCCTGATATTTGTAAAAATTATTCCGTCATTCGTTGCATATTCCCCTAAAGCAAATATCTTATAATAATCAGGCGATTGCTCTTCCATATCTCTCAAAAGTCTTATATAATCACTGCTCAGTGTCGGATTGTCCTTATAACTCGATTTTATCAATACCGAATCCCTCTCATTTATCACCCTCTTATTAATATATGAATTTTCCTTCTTCGGATTATATGTCAGAAATATCTGATTAAATTCCTGTTTCCTCTTTGGAGCGCTCAAACGAGTTTTCAAAGTAATAAAATCGTCGTATGTGAATTCCTCCGCTTCCTCCATCCAGATGTAATTGAAACTCGTACTCTGAATCTTTGTCGCCTCATCAAGCGAACTGAAAAGCACATAGTTTGAATTAAATCTGTATTCCCTGAAAGTCTTGTTAAATTCTCCCTTATGAAATAAACCGTATTCCTTCATCAAATCAATAAATAACTTCATAGCCGTAATTCTCAAAGCCGGAAGAGTTTTTCTTGTAATCAGAAAATTCTTTCTGCTCTCTCTCAGCATCCTGTAAATAAAAAGCTGACAAATACTGTAACTCTTCGATGACCTTGCACCTCCGCAATTTAAAAGCACCCTTGCTTTGGACTTAAGATTTCTCTTAAAAACGTTCGTAACCGTAAAATTCATTATATCGTTATCTGTCTTCATCATCTCCCTTTTTCGGCTTTGCCTCAATAAAATTAATCTTCGAAACTTGAACTTCTCCCGAATGATTAATATTCGTACTCTCACTCCATTGCTCAATAAATTGCAGCCATAGCTTCACCTCTGCCGCTTTGCCTTTCTTCGCAGATTCTAAAAGTGCCTGTATCACCTCATCAGTCTTCTGCTTATAAACCTCCTGCAAATTCTTCTCAAATCTCAGCTTTTGCAGATGCCTCGAAATCGTTCTCTCCGATAATCCCGTATCTTCCGCCAGTTGCTGATGCGTTGGCCTTTTCTTCCTCTCAAAAAGCAACCTCATATATGCCTCCATCACTCTCTCTCTGTTCAGCCTTCCTTTTGCTTT
>CALKAJ010000129.1 GCA_937983305.1 uncultured Ignavibacteriota bacterium
TACGATGTGGTGATTCGTGACTGGAGTTCAGACGTGTGCTCTTCCGATCTACGGTGTCGCGTTGGACTTCCCTTTCGCGTTGGGTTTCGAGATTGGGGTTGAGGAATACAGGAGTTGGAACGGGGTCAGGGAAGAGGAGATTATATCCTTTGTAGGCGACCATTGCCGCGAGGAATATAAGGAAAGCGTAGAGCGAAATTTTATAGACAGATATCCAAGAGAAACGCGAAGGCGTTCCCAAGCCTGAGCTTTGGAAAGAGGACTTTGAATCGGTGTTGTTATGTTTTTTGTTATATGACATCGGCATCGAGGTCATCTTTAAGTTTTTGAGTTTTGAGTTCATCGTTATATTCCGCTTCGAATCGTTCGCCGAAACCATTGGATTTACAGAGGGCAGAGACAATGATTTTGATGTGTTTGTTAATCTTATCGAAATTGTTGAACACGGAATTGCGATACAGTTTTTTATTCCGGATTGCGTTGATGTGCATTGTAATTAAAATGCTCAGGAGGTTTGTGCCTACAAAAATAATTAGCTCTTCTATCATACTTCGTTTTTTTTAGAAAGCTGCTCTCCGGGAGAGAAGAGCAGCTTCGTTATCAGGGATTAGGTTTCGAGGATTACAAAGTAAGGGTTCTTGGAATCGATTGCGGTTAGTCCGGATGCAGTTGCCTCCTCAGGGAGGTCAGTATCAGGAACACAGTCACAAAGTCCATTATCAGCCGGGTTAATAAGTCCGGTGATAGTGATTTTTTGGTGAGTTGATGCTTTCATTTCCCAGTCGATTTCTTTTTTAAATATTACTTTATCAGCAAAAATTTCCTGAGTTTTTGAGCCGTTGGAACCATTGTTATAATAGACTTTAACTTCTGTACCACAGATTTCAAGTACTCTATCAACAACTTCTTTGTTAACCTGAGCGAGTTCGATATTTATACCGCAAGAAGAAGCACCTTCACCGGAGGCGGTGTTGTTATCGGCATATTTAACCGAGACTTCTTCTGCTTTGAGATTGATTTTACCTGATATGATATTACCAAGTCCTTCCCATACGCCGGAGGCGGTTTTTATGAGGAAAAGGTTACCGGATTTGAATCTTAGTCCGGTTGATGATTTACGCGTGTTAGCAGGCATAGGTTAATTAATTTGAAAGTTTATAAAGTTTCTAAAGTTTCCCGACAAGTCGGGATAAATTCCAGGTTTGTAAAGATATTATCGCGGATTTATTTAAGGTTTGTATTTGACTACGGCGAATTGATTTTTGAGCAGTTTAACACCGGCATGACAAATAACGTCAACAACGGTCTGCAGGTTGACGGAGTCCCATGCTTCTTTTATGTCGCCGAGTTTGTTAATAACTACCGCCATACCGGGTCCGTAGATTCCGACCATAGTATATTTCTGCGCAGAAGAAACTGTAATAGTATCCATTACACCGGTGATGAAGAAATTATTACCCATGAATTTGAGGAAGGTTCCTGATTCGAGGTAATTGGGATTGAAAGAGATAGCAGACTTTACGGTGTCGATACCAAAGAATTCCGATGCGAGATTGGAGTCAACTACGATGACTCTATCATTTTTGGGAACTTTAAGGATATCAAATTTTTTATTTATGTCAATGATATCGCTCCATCCCATAGTTGCCGCAGCAAAGGCAGATTTTTCGGTTGTACCTTGAGCGGCGGTAAGTACAAGTTTATCGAGTTTTTCTTGGATTACAGAGGCCGCAGAGTTGATGTAAGCTGTGAGCAGAGTGCCGTTGGATTCATAAGCACCAAGCAATTCATCAGCGAGCGGGACAGAATACTTAGTCAATGGGATATTGATCATAGTAGTATCTGTTTTTGTTTTTTTCCTTGAATCATCAACAAGAGGTACTCCGGCAGTTTTAACTTCCGGAATTGCGAGGTCAGGAATGTCAACAGAAGAAGCACCATCTTTAACGAGAGCGTCAAAGGAACGGTTCATTTTGTTGTAAATGCCAAGACCTTCAATGAGGCGTTGGACGAATGAATCAGCGAGAACAATTTTGTCGTAAGGCATAGGTTAGTTAAAGGTTAAAGGTTAAAAGTTAAAAGTTAAAGGTTAAAGGTTAAAAGTTAAAAGTTAAAGGTTAAAGGTTAAAGGTTTGTCAAGTTTATCAAGTTTGTAGAGCAAGAGATTGTGAAGATTATTTTTTAAAATAATTTTCACGGAGCATAACAATTTGCTCTTGGGTGAGCTTTTCCTGAAGGGATAGGTCCTTGAGCAAATCTTTATATGTAACAGGTTTTCCGTCTATCATTATATCTTTCGATTCCGGAGAATTTGGTTGTTTTTTAGGTACGGCGCCGGAGTCGAATATAGAAAGCACGGGAAGAGTTTCTGCAAGTTTAATAAATTCATCGGGAGCAGATTCGGCCAGGGCAATCAGTGAATCTTTCGAGGCGGGAAGGGCTTTTTTTTGTGCGATAAGAGAATCAACGAGTGCTGTATTAGCTTTTTTTTGAGTTGTTATTTTTTCCTCTTGTAACGTAACAATCTTCGACTGGATATCTGCGAGAGATATTTCGAGTTCAGAATTTTTTTGAGATATGGATGTAATATGAGAAGATATACTTGATAAGGCCTCTTCTTCATTTGTTGCGGGCAGAGATAGAGATTCTGCAAGGAGAATAATTTTGCTGTTCATATTTTTATTGTTTGTTTTAGAAGTATCAATGAAGGAAATATTGAGTTCCGGTGATGTGAATGTATAGGATTGTGAAAGGTTGGATTCGGAAAGTTTGATAGGAGGAAGCCCTTTTACTTGAGGAAATGGAACGAGAGAAACAGCTCTCAGATAAAATTTTTCGTTATATACGCCAATTTCAATAGAAGGTCTTTGGTATCTACCGAGTGAGGTGAGAGCAATAATTTCATCGGAGAGTTTTACGAATGAAACAAGGAGACCGCCGTCGGGTTCGGAGAATACAACATCAGAGACATATCCGTGAGCAGCGCCGGACTGGGCGTGGTCAAGTGTCAATGGAGCTTCGTGGAATTGAGGGTTATAAGATTCAGCAATTTCTTTGAGGATATCGGCTGTAAGTATAAGTTCTTTTCCGTTGTGAGAAATAACTCCCGGTTTACAGACTAAAAAATATTTTTGAGGTAAAGTCATTTTTATTTTTTTTACAGCGTTATAAATATTTAATACAAACATAGGAGTTATTATATCCGATTGCAATAAAGTATAATCAATATGGCGTATTTCGCTTATTTAATAGAGACTTAGAGAAGTATATTCCTTACTTTTGTATAAAAAAAATATATATGGTACATCAAGTAGAAGCAGCAGTAATTTATTTTTTAAGGGGACTTTTTCCAAATGCGAAACGCTACAGGAATGAGTTTTCATCCGGAGGGGAATGGATACCTTCATTTCCGGCTGTGATGGTCAGGGTTGAGAGTTTAGTTCCGGAGCAAGTGTATGGAAATGGCGAGGTTTGTTCTTACGAGGGGAGTATAATCGTATATATTGGCGGGAAACTAAATAGCCCCGAGGAGAGCGAGGAATTTATTCCTACGGTAATTGAGCGAGTTGTTAATGCGGTAATAAATGCGAATGGACTGGGATTTACAGATGTAACCGGGCAAGCGAGATATATAGGTTTAGAGTTTAGAGAGGTGAGGTATGTGGAGAGTGAGTATGGAGTAGAGATTTATGCAGTAAGTATAAATTATTCGATTACGTGATGAGAAGTTTTAAAAAAAAGTATCGGTGTTCACTTTTTTTGTACACCAAAAGAAAGCAAAAAACCGTAAATTTTGCGTATAAATACTAAAAACGGCAAAAATAGGTCAATGAATTTCCGAAGTGCAAAAAAAAAACTTGAATAATGACCTCAAAAATGGAAAAAAACTTGAATAGAATGGAATTTCACCCCAAAAAGTGGGGTAAAAACTTGAATAATAACCTCAAAAGTGAGGGAAAAACTGAAAAATGTGAACTTTTTTCGTACCCATACGTTACCCTGTCTTTTTCGAGAAAACGTCTCTACGGGGCTTAAAATGGCTCAACTGTGTTAATAGGATTAATATTTTATTGGGCTTGTATAGTGGGATTAATGAATACAGCTTTTTTAGTGCATTTTTTTATGGATAAAAGTTGTACAAAAAAAGTGAACACAGAAAAAAAGTAAATTGACATTCCCAAGCCGGAGCATGGGAATGAGAAGAGAAATAAAAAAAATAAGAAAGGAAAATTAGCATGAATATATTTAATTTTAGAAAGCCGGTATCGAAACCCTTAAGTCCGGTAATAAAAAGTATTCCGAAGTCAAATCCAAGAAATATATACTCGCTTTTTACGAGTGAATTTGCGGAACTTGACTTACAGAGAATCAAGAGGTATATAGAAACAGCGAGGCGAGGTCTTAATTTTTGGAAGTCGTTATTTTTTGAGTATATTCGCAGGGAGGATTTATTTATCGGTGGTGTATGTCAGACTCGTAAGTTGTCGTTAATCGGGAAATTGCGTTCAGCTTTGCGGAGCAAGGGGTTTGATAGTATAATACAAGGGGGCGAGGGAGCGATAAGAGAGTATATTATAGAAAGTTATAAGGGGGTTGATATAGCTAATGTTGTATCTGACATAGTGGAATCACAGTTACAAGGTTTGAGTATATTTGAGATTGATTATGGGGTTAGAGCCGGGAAGATAGTACCTGAGAAAATAGAGTTAGTTCCCAATCATTTAGTGTTATATGATGATATATCAAATGAGTATTCGATATTGGACATTCGGGAAAATGATAGCAATTTTATGAGAGTATTAAGTTCAAATTCTTACGGAGATAGGATAGATATGAGTAATATAAAGAAAGTGGAAGTTGATCCGCGTAAATTATTAGAGGTTCATAGTTATGATGGAAATTCGCAGAATGGATGTATGAATGGCTGTATAGATAGTTTAATCATAGCATATTATTTTAAGAGATACGGAATAAGCGACTGGTCGACATTTTTAGAGTTATATGCAACCCCTTCCCGTGTAGGGAAGTATGACCCATTGAGCGCGACCCCTTCGGATATAAGAGCCCTTGAAGATGGGGTAAAAAACTTTGGAGCAAACAGTTGGGCAGTTATCTCTAATAACACCGATCTTGAATTCCCGAGCACTGCCGGGAAGAAAGAGAGTTCGGATATATATAAAGATTACATAGAATATTTTAATAATTCAATCTCGATAAGAGTATTGGGTCAGACGTTAACCACATCGGTTGGTGATACGGGAAGCTATGCTGCCGCAAGGGTTCATAATACAGTTCGTGAGGATATATTGAACAGTGATGTAATGATTGTTGAGGAAACGCTGAATAGGTTAAACAGACGATTGATAGACCTAAATTTTTCGGGTGTTACGGACTATCCTGTGGTGGTATTTCCGGAGACGAGGGGGATAGATGATAAGAAGCAATTATCGGAGATATTGCGGAATCTGAGAGCTGCGGGTTATGAGCCGGATATAGAAATGTTGGTAGATGAGTTTGGGTTTGAGTTGCAGAAAAGCAGTGAACAGATGACAGGCGGCAGTGAACAGAAGACAGGCGGCAGTGAACAGAAGACAGGCGGCAGTGAACAGGACATAGATGATATAATAAGAGAGCTTGTATAGAAAGTTTTTAAAGTTAATCAAGTTTTTAAAGTTAAAAAAATAAAATAAAAAATATTATGGGACAATATATAACAAGGGAGGATTTTGATAGAAGGATGAACAAAGAGGATTTGGATACTCTAATAGTAAAAGAGGAGGCGAATTTAGAGGAAGCTATAGAAACGGCAGAGGGAGTTATAAATGGCTACCTTTCTCTGGTATGTGAGACGCCTTTGAATATTTCCCCTATACCGGGAATATTGGTACAGGCGGCATTCGATATTAGTATTTATAATTTGCATAGCAGGGTGCAATTTCGAGACATTCCCGAATTTGTAAGGGATAAATATGAAGATGCGTTGAAGATGTTGACAAAAATCTCTCGTGGAGAAATTATAATAAAAGAGATACCTGCGGAGATAAAAGAGGATAAAGTAATTATGCAAAGCGAAGCGAGGCGAACGTATAGATGAGCGTTGTGAAAATTCCGGAAATATTGAAGCAGAAGGAAGGATCTATACCAAAGAAGATATTAAAGGTATTGGAGATAGAGCTTGTGCGTTCGGTACGTATGAATTTTGCAAAACAAGGAAGACCAGAGAGGTGGAAACCGAAATTGATTACTGATGGACGAAAGATATTATCCGGCAAGAGCGGGGATTTATTTTCGAGCATAAGCAGTAGTATATCAGAGAATAGAATTACTGTGTTGTTTGGTACGAATTATGCGGAGATACATAATAGAGGAGGAAGGATAGGAGTAACCAAAAAGATGCGTAAGTTTTTTTGGGCAAAGTATTATGAGACAAAGAAGGAAGTATGGAAAAAACTCGCATTGACTAAGAAGGGCTATATAGAAATTCCGAAGCGTGAGTTTGCATTGCTGACGGAGGAAGATTTGAGAAGAATAATAACCATTTTACAAAGAAATATAAAAAATATAATATGATAAAAAGAGGAACAAAATACGCGGAGGAAATGCGTGAGTTAAAAGAGCTTCGGGCAAAGATGATTCTTGATAAAAAATACACAGAAAAATATAAAGCGAAGATGAAGGGTATATGTGAGGCATATAGTATAAGCGAAAAGACAATATATAGAGATATTCATAAAAAGATACCTGGGTTGAGGAAGAGACGAAGCGACGAAGGAAAGGAGAGGGTTAGTCCGGACAAAAGGGAGAGTGTGATAATCTTGGAGGCAATGCGAGCCGGTAAAACTTTAGAGGAGGCGAGAAAAATTTCAGAATTAAAGACAAAAAAGAAAATGAGTTACGTGAAAGCAAAAAAAACAAAGATAGAAGAGACGGAGTCGGTGAAGGAAAGTGCTTTTGGAAGTGAATTTAAAAAATTCATAGAAAAACATTTTGATATGGAAATGATAACAACAGGTGAGGTCACGGTGAAGCTGGGTAATTATAAATTTGCGATAAAGAAAGATGACATGAATGATATTGTGCTGATACTGATAAACGCATATAATAGATGGCAAAAACATAACGAACTTGACCTGCCTCTTGATAGAGAGCTTCTCCGTGAACAAATGCTTATGCATTTATTTGAAGAACAGATTCGGGCGGTTTCGGAGGTGGGTGATATTAAATCAATTGAAATGCTTACGAGAATATATGACCGCATGAAGCCGCAATATGAACTTAACACAGATTTCGCGATATTTGAGAAATGTATCAGGCAGTTAAAACCGGGTATAACAAAAGAAGAAATAATAGGAATGATAAAAAACAACTCCCAATGAAAAAAACTACTTTACTTGAGCAGGCAAATATCGAAGAGAAAAATATATTCTTCGAGAAGCAAAAGAAAACACTCACAGGGGCAAACAATACGTATAATGTTATCAGGAAACTGCTGCCGACATATATTCCTTCACCGGCTCAGGAAAAATGGCATAAGGCAAAGTCATACGAGAAGGGTTTAAAGGGCGGCTATGGGTCTGGAAAAACAATGGCATTTGCCGCAGAGGGGATTGCTCTTTCGTATATCAATCGCCCTTACTGGGTAATCCTTTCTTCACCGTCAGAAGATAATGCATTGATGACGGTGCTGCCACATTTGAAAAGTTTTTGTGAGAATAACGGTTTGCATTATGATTTTACAAAAGATATGGGTCATTTTGTTATAGATTATGGCGATGAAGAAGGTAATATATTTCTTATCGGTCAAAAGTTTGTAAAAGGTCCTAACGTTGCCTGCGTAGGAATGGATGAACCTTTTTCACAAAAAAAAGAAACGTATGACAATCTAATAGCGAGGGTAAGACATCCGAAGGCTTCACTTCGAGAAATATTCTGGGCAGGAACGCCGGAGCCGGATAAAATGGAATGGGGTCATGAATATTTCGAGAAGGATTCAAACAGTTCAAATCTTTATACGCTAACGATGAGCACATATCAAAATAAATATCTTTCAAAGGAATATATTGATACTCTGGTGAGTAAGTACGATGCGAAGATGCAGGAAGTATATTTGATGGGAAAATATGTATCTTTATCAGGAGGGAAAGTATATTATGCGTTTGATAGGAATATAAATTTGGTTGATGAAGAAATGTTGAGTGGAAATAAAGAAAAGCCAGTTGAGGATATTATTATTGGATTCGATTTTAATGTTGACCCTATGTGTGCCGTACTGCTGATAATAAAAGGGAATAAAATAAATGCAGTTGAAGAATTTAAAATACATAATTCAAATACGCGAGAGCTGTGCGAGGTGATAATTTCGAGGTTGTCAGAAATTTATTTGAAGGGAGATTACAAGTCAATTATAATAACAGGCGACTCATCCGGAATGAAGCGGCAAACGATTGGTCAGGTGAATGATTATATGATTATTAAGGACTGCTTTGCAAGGGCGGAGATTAAACATAGCGTATATGTTGACCCGGCAAACCCTGCAGTAAGAGACAGAACAAATTTAGTTAATAAACTTTTTGAGGCAAAGCAGCTGAGGGTTTTAGGCGGGTGTAAGTATTTAATAAAAGATCTGGAACTTGTAACATGGAAGCAGGGAGCGAACGGATTTTTTATTGATAAGAGTAAGAAGGAGTTGTCGCATTTAAGCGATGCTTTCGGTTATGCGGTATGGTTGACGCAGAGGATGTGCATTGATAAGTCTGCGGGTGAGGGAGTATCGGCATTTAAAGGTAGTTTTGATAGGCGGAAAAATATGTGAGGAGATATAGTGGTGCTTTGCTTTAAGGGATTCAGGAAACCCGGAGTTTGGGTTCCTTTAAGAAAGAGCTTGATATTATTTTTAAGTTAAAGGGAATCCATACAATCCCATCGGAAGTGAGTTCTTAATGTCCTAAAAATAAACTGTGCTTCATCGGTTAGTGTGTCAACTATCCGGAAGCATTCAATATCTTCATCGTTCTCGTAAAGGGTAATGCATTTTTTTAGTGTAATTTTTTCGGAATCCGGTAAGTTCCTGAAGGAGTCAAGTTTAAAGGTTTTTTCTAATAAATTATTCCATATATTTTTTTCGTCACTTTTCATAATCTTTCATATCATAATTTTTATAAAATTATTTCGTTTAAGAAAATAGCTGTAGTATTATTGTTTGATTTTTGTACTTTATCAATCTTGAAAATAGTATTCGGCAAATATACAACTTCCTCATCTTTTTTAATAACACTTAAATTTTTAATAAATTTACCGGATTTGCCGTTAATAATAAATAGATATTTTTTGCCGTATTCTAATGCGGTTAATTCGTTAAGTGAAGAAGATAAGAAGTTATTTTCTGAGAAAAACTTACCGGGCTTGAGATCATCGTAGTTTCCGAAATTAATCCCCCTATACGAGATTGCGGGTTGAGAAGGTAATTTATATAGTTCGGATTCTAATGTTACTTTTAATTTAATAATATTTTCTGATAGTATATTTCTTCCTGAAAGTGCTGAGTTAATATTTGAATGTGAAATATTTTTATAAGTAGGAACCCTTGCTGTATATGCAGCGATAATTGAGGATGCGTGAAAGGGAAGTTTATTTTGAGATAGGAAATTTCTGAATTGAGGATCATTAAGCAGCTCTTTAGAGTAGTCTATAGCGGACATATAATTTTTTCTCGAAGTATCTTTGTAATTTATTACATCGTTGATTATTTTTAGTTGAATGGGCTCTTCAAAATCGGTTAATTTTTCGAGGAACCATTTATTGAGAATAGAATCACCGTTTGCGGGGTTGAGTTGAAATTCGTCCGGGATTTTTGAGTCGTTGAGAATTTGTTTTCTTTGTTGGTGATTTGTCGGTTGGATGTTACCGTTTGTTTTTTCTATTTGAGAGAATTCTTCAGCGTCAATTTCTTCAATGTAACAACGACAGTTCCATCCGTTGGGAGGCCAGATTTCCTGCCAGATTGGGTCGTTTGCAAGATACACGCTGTTGTTGAGTATAGTGTGTTCATCGCGGACTCTTTCGTCTTCCTGTGTTTTGTATCTATAAGCGGGATAAATGGAGAGAAGCTCAGGGTCTTGAAGTTTGTTATATCTTGCGGCGTAGAAGCTGCTTCGCGTTGCTGTTCTGAGGTTTGTGTCAAGCCAATTTCCCCGTGGCCATTTATCAGAGGGAACGTATTGAGTTATTAATTTGAATGCGTTAATTTTAAAATGTTCGGTTGGGTTTTTAATTTCGGGGTTTGTTTTTGATTCAATTGCCAGAGATTTTAATTTTTCCTGAAGTTCGTATGAGCCGACCGAGGCAACTTTAAATAGTGATAATTTGGAAAGGTTAATGACTTCTTTATCAACGAGGTTGAATATGAATTCGCCTGGGATTTCTGAGTCGTTGAGAGATATTTGTTCCGGTTCGGAAAGTTTTATTGAGGGTTTAATCTTTTTTTTATTGGGGCGTATCTGCTTCCCCGCTATATAACCTTTTATCGCACCGCTTATCAGGTGGCTGTAAATTTTATTTGTGTATTTCATTTATTAACTTTTAAGTTAGTCTGAATTCCGTAGTTATTATTTCTTAAATTTTCGAGGTATTCATCGCCTGTTATAATTTCTTCTTTTGTTTTCCATTCATAATAACATTTGAGGCATCTTCTGAGTCGCAATTTGAACGTCCGGAAGGATCTGGTGTCAAGGACTTCTGATTTTGGATTGTTGCATTTAGGACATCTCATATTATTTATTTGAATTAATTAACGTCATTATTTTGATTGCTGGCTTCTCTTCTTATTATTTCACTTAAATGTTGACATCTGACTGCATATTTCCGAACTTCTATACTTCGCGATTTAGCTATTGCAACTTCGCAAATTTCCCAAAATCTATCATCTTTTATAATATCTCTGATGTGTAGCTCGATGTCAAATAGTGCACTTATAATATCTACTTTATCTCCTGCGGTAATTAATTTGGCTCGTACTTTAGATACGTAGCTTTCGGAGACGCCTGTGATTTTTGCTATTTCTTTATTTTTCATGTATTATGGTTTTAGAAGAGTGATTCCTGCTGTTGCTCTGCAGGGGAAAAGTTTGATTTGAGTTTTTTAACGGTCTCAAGCATTGAGAGAGCTCTTGATTCGAGGTCTTGTAGTTTTGGTTCAATTTCTTTTTAACTTTTTGCGTAGTAATATCCGAATGGTGAGTTTGCAATCGGGTGACCTGCTCTTCGCAGTTTGCGGATATAGCTCCGGAGCTCTGCACCGGTAACCTCAAATTTTTGTTCGAGCGATGAGGAGGTTACCGGGTTGTGCTCTGTGTAGAGTTTTAGAACTGCGATGAGATGGTTTAAGTCTGTCATGTTTGAAAAGTTTATAAAGTAGAAAGTTTATAAAGTAATAGCGATTTTATTATTACTTTCTTTCTGATTCTTTTCATTGTTTTTGCGTTTATTATTTATGATGTTCAAATAAAAAATTATGTTTCACGATAAATATGGTCAGTGGTTTGAAGTAATCGCTTCGGAAATAAAAACAACCTTATCCGATGCGGAACGGGAGAAATTGGAATATATAATTTCATCAGGAGAATTAGCAAAAATGACAGAGGTTTTCGGAATAACCCGGGAAGAAATTTTGTCGTACGTTCTCGCAACGCCTCTACAAAGGGACAGAAAAAGAAAGGGCTATGGAGGGAAGGAAAGGGAGTTTGTTTTAAAAGTACATTCGTTATATATGCTTGCAATGGGGAAAAGTTTATTTGATGAGCTGCAAGCCCTCCCTGATGGATTGAGTTATAGAAACTTCGTCTCAAAGCTAATTGGAGTTGCTTTGCGATTTCAGGACGGCAATTTTTCTGAGTTGGATTATTATTTGTTTGGTTAGTATTCATTTTATATCTCTTTATTTTCTTTCGAATGATTCGTAGTAGAAATTTTCTTCCTGAGAGATTACACATCCAATTTTGGATAGCTCAGTTTCTTTGAGGTTTGCGTTGAGTATGGCTTGTTTGTTTAAGTCGGTTTTGGTTTTGAGAAATTGGTCTGCGTATTTTTTTGATTTTGCAATTACGCTTTTGACGGCTTCCCATGTGAAACCTTTAAGGGTTTTCAGACTTGGTGTGGATAAGCGGAATGATACAATTCCGAATGAGAGTTCTTTTGATTTTTTTTCGTCAAATTCGGAGCGTTTGGATTCGACAAAGAGCTGGAGATTTCTTTCGAGTCCGATTTTTTCTTCGTTAAGGTTGTCAAGTGAGGGCTGGTGTTTTTGTTGAATCTCGGTAATTTTGAGGTTCATTTCGGATTCGCTTGCTTTAATTTTTTGGGTGAGGGTTCCGAGTACTCTTAATACTGTATCGGCTTCCTGCCAATCTTTGATTGTTGTTTCTTGCTGAGTTTGTGGTTTTGTTTTTGCCATAATTTTTTAGTTTATTTTATTTATATAAATGGGTTTTATTTTTGAGATTTTAGAAAAATCCGGAAGCGTTTCCGGGTCTGTGAGTGATGTGATATCAGCATCTTCAGGGATAAGCCGGTTGAATTCGGCTTGATGGAGTAGTTGATGTGTTTTGGATCGGTCGGTTTTGATTTTGGAATAATTTGAAGATTGTGAGAGTATTTTTATAAAATAAGTGAAAATTATTCCGGAAATAAATCCGAGTAAAAATGTCATTGTTTGTTTTCCTTTGCTTTGTTTCTTTTTTGAATAGAGATAAGTTTTTTAATTATTTTGTCGGCTTCATTCTTGCTTAGAATATTGTAGAGAATTGAGAGCTTTGATTTATGAATTTCATATTGGCTCAGGCGGCGGCGAAGCGAGGGAATAGTTTGTAAAATAAAGCTGAATGTTGCAGCTGCTTGCCATTGGAATTCATATTTAGTTATTTTAATAATAATTTTTCTTTGGTTGAGTGTCATATTCAGGAATGTTGACACAAGAGGCAAATCCGGCGAAGATACTTGGGTAAGGTGGGAGGTGGTATTGATTGCTGTTGGAGGGATAGTTTTCGCTTCTATTTTTTTTGTGCTATCTTCGCCGTTTTGTGTTTGCCTTTGTTCTTTATTATTGATTGGCAGGTTTAGCGTTTTTAAAAATTTACTATTTTCTTTTTCTACAAGTAGCAGGCGTTCGTAGAGCATTTCGGCGTAGGTATCCGAAATTTTTGAAACACCGGGAAATATAATTTCTGTTGGTAGTGATTTATCTTTGTGAATTACATAGTATTCATTTGAGATTAATACTTCTGAAAAATTTCCTGCAATTTTTTTTGCGATATATGAGATTTTTGCGTTAAGAAAAGAACGCCTGCTTTTGTATTTCATCCTTGTAATACTCCTCTCAGTTTTCTTTCGTGTCTTGGTTTTATTCCGGGAGAGAATGGTGTAATCGGGATATTTTTGTCAATTCTTTGAAGAATCTTTTTGTAGTCTTTTTGCATAGCCGATTCTGATGTGTATGGCAGTTTTTCTATTTTTCCCGGATATTCTATTGTGAGATACATTACGATATCTTTTCCGTTGTAGGAGTAATGCTTCTCGCAGTGTGTTGCATTTGCGAGGTCAAGCTGAAGATACGGTGTTTGATTATATTTCATTGAGTGTTCCTTCCTCTGAGTTTTCTTTTTTTGAAAGTTTGATTTCAAGCTCTTTAATTTGTTTGTTAACTTCTTTTTCAAGCTCTATTGCCATGTAGAGCGATTCTTTTGTTCTTTCTTTAAAATATATTTGTTGCTGCTCTCTCATCTGTCTGACTAAGTTGACAAATTCGCGGAATTCCTCTATTACGTATTCCAATGCAATGTCATCGCTTTTGCTCATTGATTTGCTCCTTTTTTTTTGTCTCTGATTTCTTTTATTACTTCGGCATATCTGCGGCGGTATTTTGCCTCGCATTGAATTTCTGCCTCGCATTCAGGCCCGTTGTCGTATGGATTGGTGTATCCGTACCATTGCCAGTCGAGACCTGTAATTGGGTGAATGTCTTTAATTTTTCCCATTATTTTCAAGGGTTGATTTTAAAAAATTGTTGTAAAAATCTCCGGAAACGATGTATGTTATTTGTGGGAGTAAGTCCGCATAATATAATGTTATCGCTTTTCGGGGGTTGCCGGTATTAATAATCGAAGCTACCTTAATTTTATTAGCCGTCATTGCTCTGGTGATTATTTCGTTGGATAATTTTATTTGTGTTATTATCATTTCGGCTTTATGAGATTTTTGCGTTAATTGAGATGAAATTTTATAATTACCGGGTTAAATTTGCCCTGGTACATAACCGGATATTTTATCCAATAACTGATTATGTGTTTTCTCCGTTGGAAGTATATCACTTTTGTTATGTTTAATTTTTCTTCCTTCATTGAGTTATCATTTTAAAATTTTTCATCTCGGCGGTTACGTCAAAGCCGAGTTTTTTTGCAAGGTGGAGCATTCCCTGGACTCTGATGAGCATAAGGTTAGAGAGCTTTGTCATTTCGTTCACGTCTTTTTTCAATGCTTTCAGTTCTTGCATTTGCTTGGTCTGTGAGAGCTGGTATGTGAGGCGTTTGATTCGTTCGTTAATATCTTTTTGCTTTGTTATCACCGATACAAAGCTGTGCTCGGCTTCCTGAAGCTCTGTGATGATTACTGCTTTTTGTTTTTTCTCGGAGAGTTTTTCAAAGTTTCCGGGTAGTTTTACTTCGCCGGTTTCTGTTACTACAAGCTCGCTGGTTGGTTGGTTTTCGAGTACTTCTTTCATTTGTTTTTTAGTTTATGATTATTGGTTGATTTGAAAATGCCCATTTGCTTTTTAGTATGTTGCCGGTGTCCGTGTTGTCTTTTAGCTCTATTAGTTCGTTCGTGTTTGCATCACGGAATACTAATGTATCTTTCACTCCGTTTGAGATTACGAAGGCTCTGTTTGCCTTCATCTGTTTTCTTTTTGTTTCTGTGTTTTTCATTTTAATTTTCCTCAATTTGTATGTCGTTTATATCCGGATATTGACTGAAATCGTGTTCCTCCGGAAGACTGAGATTGAATTCGAAATTTTCCGTTGCTGAAAGTTGAGATTCTTTTGCTGCTTTATTATTTTTTTCGTCAATTGATGTTTTATTGGTACCAACTGTTGGGATTGCATTTACCAGTGCAGCTTCAATTTCTTTAAGTTCTTCTTTGTGCTTTTCTATGTAATCTCCTGTTGCTGATATTGCTCCGGGGAGTGCAGAGCTATATTCAGTGTCGGAGATTGCTTTGATGTTTTCTGCTGCTGTCTTAAGTGCTTTTTTCAGTTTCTTATTATATATTGAAATGTTGCTCCTGCGCTGTGGGTCAAGCTCTGTATTGCAGAGTGTTGCGATGTAATCACCTTTTGAGAAAGTTTCACCGGTTGCTATGTCTGTTGTATCTGAATACGCATAGATATATATCTCGCTGTAGTCTGCCGGGTTATATTTCACTATTACTTTGTGGTTATAAAAGCATAGTGGGATTATATCACGGGGTACGAACTGATTTTTGTTTATTACAATTTTAGATTTGAACACTTTTACATCCTGCTTACACGATGCAGTTTTTATTTTTATTATGTTGGGTTTTGAGAATTGGTATGTGAGTGAGAGCTTTTCGTAGTAGTCTTTGATTGAAATATTAACTTGCTTCCGGTCTATCCTGCGATTGCGGCGGCGGGTTATGCAGAAACTTAAGAGATAGCTCTCAAGTGATTTCTTTGCCTCTTCAAAAAATATTACTGCATCTTCCGGGCTTAATTTATTTGTGCTGTGCCGAGATTCGCGAAGTTTATCCGGACCTACAAAATTTTTGAAAAATACATCGTGCTCATTTTTTATAAATCCGAATGACCTCTCACCGGTTGATTTGTTTGTCGGTTTATATGCCTCAGAGAATTCAACTGATGTTCCTGCATTTGTCAGAAAATTTTTAAACTCTTCGCTTCTGCCGATTCCGTTGTCAACCATTACTGATTTCATTGGGTAGCCGTATTTCAATAGTACCGGTGTTAGCGATTGTATCAAGTCATTTGTTGTGAAATCTCCGACTTTAATACACCATCCGAGCGGATACATCGTTACTGCTTCCACCCAGAGCCATAGTTTCATTTGCTTGGAGATGAATTCTTTTTTGGATTCATCCCATACGAGTACTGAGGCAATGTCGAGTTTGTGGTCATCTCCGATAATGTAGTCGAAAAATCTAATGTCGTTCGTGAAGGCACCTTTCACGGTTGGCAGATCCCGGCTAAATGTATTGTAGTGGTTAAGAAATTCGTGCAATAGCCGGTACCCCGATGCATTGAATGAACTCCTTAAATATGAGTACATTGTTGCTTTTGGTATTGCAGCAAGCTCGTAATATTCTTCGTTTGTCTTTGCATATTCGTTGATCAGGTCACATGTTAATGATAGGTTTGGCTGTGCATTTTGGAAATATAGCCATGATGCTATTTCTAAAAGTTTGTTTTGTGAATTCTTTAATAGTGGATTTTTTACCGCATATTTATCTCCCCGGTCTTTTCTTTTTGCGTCTCTTTTTCCGGCTGATATTGCCCATAGTGTTTTATATGAACATCCTTTGAGCTTTTGTCCATTTTTCTTTTCGTAAATTTCGACTTCTATTAATAGCTTCTCAATTGAAACACCCGTAGCTGCTTTTTGCCTTATTTGAGATGTGAATTCTTTCGGGGAAATTGTCTCTGCTTTGTTGCTTGGCTCCTGATGGGTTATGATGTATGTCTTCCCGTTTTGTTTTATTGCGGGGAGTTTGCCGGTTGAGATTAGCTTTTCTGCCCATCTGCGGGAAATATTATTTATAGTGCAATATTCTTCAATGTGTGTCATATTATATAGTTTGAAGTTTGCGGTATATTTTTTGGTGAAATTTATTTAATGGGTTCAGACGGCGATGACCGTTGAGTATTAAGGATAGATAGCTCTGGGATATACCAATATCTTCTGCAATCAGGGAAAGAGTCTTCTTTTTCTCTACTGCCTTGTAGATTCTTTGGCGCGGTATTTGCAAAGGTTTTGTGTTTGTGTTTTTACTTGACATTTGATTTATTATGAAATACTTTGTAAAATAATTATTACAAAGATAATGGTAATATTACCACTTGTCAATACCAAAATAGTAAAATTACTATATTTTTTATGTCTTTACCTGATAGAATAAAAATAATAAGAGGCTCATTAACATTTGAGAAATTCGCAGAAATGCTCACAAAACAAGGGCACACTTTCGATAAAGGAAATTTATCGAAATACGAAAAAGGTAAGGTTAAACCTTCTTCTGACTTTTATTCTGCAATTGCTAAAATTGGAATCAATGTTAATTGGCTATTGACCGGTGAAGGGGAAATGTATGCAAAAGATTGTACCGGGAAGAAGGGGGATTCAGCAATTTTAAGAGAAAATGAGAAATTGAAAGAGGAAATTGAAGTGGTAAAAAAAATGGTCGGTATTGAAGCTGTTAAATATATTAATTCAACACTTTTAAAAGGCATAAAAGGCACTAAAAAGAAATAAGACTTACAAGGTCATTTGTTCGCAATCAATTTTGAGTTCGCAAAGTTCGCAAATGAATGCGAACTATTGTTCGCAAGTGCTACAAAAACCTTAAAAACACCCCATTTTTCACTAATTATTTTTCTCATTTATCTCCAAATACACCAATTTCTCAAATAGCTCCAAAAAAAAACCTTAAAAACACCCCCTTTTTCGCTAAAAAAAATTGCTCGAGTTCTCATTTATCGTTAAACTCCTCACTATACTTCAAGACTTTATGCAAAAGATGACGGCGGTACAATCTCTTTTGGTCTTTCTAAAGGTGCAGCATCAGGCGGACCTATAGTTTATGGAGCTAACGGATTTGCACTTGGCACAACATATCTTTTGGTTGTAAAATATGTTTTCAATACAACTTCAACCTCAGACGATGAAATGAGTTTATTCGTAATCAGCGGTGCAATTCCCGGAACCGAACCAACTACTCCTTATGTAGGACCGGTTACAGGAACTGTTACAGATGCTCCAAATCTTGCAAGAATTGCTTTAAGGCAGGGTTCATCAGCTTCTTCACCAACAATGAATATTGACGGAATAAAAATCGGAAAAACCTGGGCTGGAATTACAACTTCTGTAAAAATTGAATCCGGTATTGCAGATAATTTCTCACTTTCACAAAATTATCCGAATCCTTTCAACCCGACAACAAATATTAAGTTCTCAATTCCTTCGCAAGGATTTGTTACATTAAAAGTATATAATACACTTGGAAAAGAAGTTTCAAGTCTTGTTGGCAACACACTCAGCACAGGAACTTATGAAGTAAACTTTAACGCTTCAAATCTTTCAAGCGGAATTTATTATTACAAAATCAATTTCACAAATATCGAAGGAAAGAACTTCTCCGAAACTAAAAAGTTGATGCTCGTAAAATAATTAACTTTAAATTTTTCCCTATAAAGGGCTGCCGGTGAAACGGCAGTCCTTTTTTCTTTTTATGCTAATAAAATTCTTATGTTTGCAAGTAAAAAAACAAAGAAACTTGAAACTCAGATAGATGAGTTTCTCGATAAAATTCTCTCAGGGAGTTTGCAATTCAAACAGGGCGTGAAATATTATATAGAAAACCTGAATGATATGTTTGAAAAAACGCTGACTGAAATTTCAACTACAGAGGAATCTGCAGATAACCTCAGAAGAACTATAGAAACGAAGCTTTATTTACACACATTGATACCTGAATACAGGGGAGATGTCCTTGGTTTGCTTGAAAGTGTCGATAAAGTTTTGAACAAATCGAAGGAAACTATTTTCCAATATTCGGTGGAAAAACCAAATATACTGCCCGAGTTTGCAAGTTTATTTTTAGAGCTTACAAATACGTCAGTTACTTCCGTGGAATATATGGTTTATGCAGTTCGGGCATATTTTTCGGATTACCAGAAAGTAAGGGATAACATTAATAAATCTGTGTTTTATGAAAAAGAAGCAGATGTTCTTGCAGATAAGTTAAAACGGAATATTTTTGCAAACACAAATCTCGGACTTGCCGAAAAAATACATTTAAGATATTTTACATATCATATTGAGCAAATTGCAGATTCGGCAGAGGATGTATGTGACAGGCTTTCAATTGCAGTTATTAAAAGATTCGGATAAAACATGATCTGGATTTTTCTTTCAAGCGGAATGTTTCTCGGTTGGTCACTTGGTGCAAATGATGCGGCAAATGTTTTTGGAACGGCGGTTAGTACAAAAATGCTCCGATTCAGAAGCGCTGCGATTATTACTTCGATATTCTTAATTCTCGGAGCTATGATTAGCGGTGCGGGAACTACTCATACAATAGGCGTACTTGGAGATGTTAATGCAATTGCGGGCTCTTTTTCGGTTTCGCTTGCTGCTGCAATATCTGTTTTTCTTTTAATCAAGAGAGGTCTTCCGGTTTCAGTTTCTCAGGCAATTGTAGGTGCGATTTTAGGATGGAATTTATTTACATCATCGCCTACGGATATCAACTCTTTAATACTGATTTTATTTTCCTGGGTTTTCAATCCGCTTATTGCAGGAGCATTATCTTTTGTTCTATATCTTTTGTTTAACAGAATTATAAAATTTTCAAAGATTCATTTGCTTGAAATAGATGCACTTACCCGTTACGGATTTATTCTTGCTGCTGCTTTTGGAGCCTATAGCCTTGGAGCAAATAACATCGCAAAAGTTGTAGGAGTTTTTATCACGTCTTCTCCGTTCAGAGATATTCAGGTTTATGAGAATTTTAAAATTACGGCTCTTCAGCAGCTTTTCTTCACGGGGGCGCTTTCGATGGCAGCCGGGATAATAAGTTATTCCCGTAAAACAATTGATACAATAGGTTCGAAAATTTTCAAACTCACCCCTATTTCAGCATTGGCAAGCGTTTTTGCCGTATCTGTAACATTATTTGTTTTTTCTTCTCAGACACTTCATAAGTTTTTATTGACTCTTCATATTCCGGCTATTCCGTTAGTTCCTATTTCAGTAACTCAGGCAATGGTTGGCGCGGTTATAGGAATTGCACTTGCAAAAGGAGGAAGTTATCTGAATTATAAAATTATCGGAAAAATCAGCTTAGGTTGGCTTATTACGCCTGTATCATCAGCTTTAATTTCTTTGTTATTGCTTTTTGTAATGCAAAATGTATTTCAGCAAAAAGTTTTTGAGAAAATTTCATTTGAAGTTAACGAACAGGTTATTAATTATCTTCAATCGGGAAATCTTAATACAACAAAAATTAATCATCTTAACGGTATAACTTATGACAATCAATCTTCGTTTCGTCAGGCACTTGATTATGTTGGAATAAGCAGTGAAGAGACAATTTTCAGGATATTTCAGGCGGCTAAAATTGAATATTTCCGGCTCGATTCAAATTACGCAAAGGAAAAGCTGAACCCAAACGAATTTACGCAAGGCGAAATTGAAGCCGTAAAATTTCTGCATAATGAAAGTTTTAAACACAGATGGCAGATTGTTGAAAAATTATCACTGATTTCAGAAGACTGGCGATTTTTAACGCCAAATCCGCAAAATCTTTATTATAATAAAAGACTTGAGGAGAAATATGAAATTATATTTTCAATTTTTAAGTTAAGGTAACAACCGGGATTTATAAAATGCATTTTTTCAAATATTACTAATAGTTAATTTAGATATATGAACAAACTACAATTATTCAATACGTTTACAAGAAAGAAAGAAGAATTTATTCCGCTTGAAGAAGGCAATGTAAAAATGTATTGCTGCGGACCCACCGTTTATAATTTTGCACATATCGGAAATTTAAGAGCATATTTTTTTGAAGATATTTTAAAAAGGGTTCTGCTTTTTAATGCATATAAGGTTAACCATGTTGTCAATATAACTGATGTGGGACATCTTGTCTCCGATGATGATGAGGGCGAAGATAAAATGGAGAAAGGTTCTATACGCGAAGGCAAAACAGTCTGGGAAATTGCGGAGTTTTATACCGAAGCTTTTATGGAGGACATTAAAAACCTTAACATACTCCAACCGTCAGTATGGTGTAAAGCAACGGATTACATTAAAGAACAGGTAGAAATGGTAAACTGCCTTGAGAAGAAAGGATTTACATATTCAACTTCAGACGGAGTTTATTTCGATACAATGAAATTTCCGGAATATGGAAAACTCGCATTGCTTGATATTCACGGACTTGAGGAAGGAAAGCGGATTGCCTTTTCGGAAGAAAAGAAAAACAAGACAGACTTTGCATTGTGGAAATTTTCGCCAAAAGAAAAGCAAAGACAGATGGAATGGGACTCACCATGGGGAAAAGGATTTCCGGGATGGCATATTGAGTGCTCTGCAATGAGCAGAAAATTTCTCGGAGATACTTTTGATATTCACTGCGGAGGAGTTGACCATATTCCGATTCATCACACAAACGAAATTGCTCAATCCGAAGCCTGCACGGGAAAACAGTTTGTCCGCTACTGGCTGCACGGAGAATTTTTAATAGAAGAAAAGGGCAAGATGTCTAAGTCGGCGGGGGAATTTTTAAGACTGAAAACCCTTATGGATAAAGGTTATTCACCGCTTGATTACAGGTATTTCCTTTTGATGACGCACTACAGGAAAAAAATCAAATTTTCTTTTGATAACCTTGATGCTGCAAGAAACGGATTTAACAACCTTAAATCAAAAGTTGAAGAAGCATATAAACTTTCAGATGGAATTGCGGCAAAAGAATTATCCGGAAAAGGTAAAGAGTACGAAGAAAATTTTTCGAATTGTATAAATGATGACTTGAATGTAACCGAAGGAATTGCAGTTTTATGGGAAGTATTAAAAGAGGATAGTCTTAACCCTGCGGAAAAACTTGCATTAGCATATAAGTTTGATTTCGTGCTTGGTTTGAAAATAAATGAAATTAACGTTTCGGCTTCGGTTGAAATTCCTCAGGAGATTTCCGAACTGGCGGAAAAAAGAAAAGAAGCGAAATCGAATAAAGATTTCAAATCGGCAGATGAATTAAGAAACCTGATTCTTGAAAAAGGTTACGAAATTAAAGATATTAAAGGCGGCGGTTACGAAATAAAACCAAAGAGTTAATTTTTATTTCTTAAATCTTCCGCTTTCTTTTGTGCATCCTTGAATAAATCCTGAGGTACTGTGTTTACTATCAGCTCATAAAGTTTGTTCACGTTTTCCGAATATTCCTTGGCAATGAAATAAGGAGTTTCATATACTTTTGGGGGCTGGTCAAAGTTTGGGTCAGGGTTTACATAAAGCACTTTCAGCTTTTTTGTCGGACCTCCGAGTAATTTTTCGCCTTCTTTAATGTTTTCGTCAAGAATTTTGCTTTTATCAATTGCCTCAGTCAGTTTCAATAACTGAGAGTTTGTAACGGTGAACGAATAATTGAAAGTTTCGCTTCCGGCTTTGTATATAAAAGTACCCTTGCCGTTTGTTTCAATAGTTATGTTGTATTCGTAGTAATATTCAGGGCTAATAGGACCTGCCGTAAAATCATATTGCAGCATTGTCCACCTGTCTTCTTTTTTGGATGATGCACAGCCAAATGCCAGAGAAGCAAATAAAACCAAAGAAATAAATAATTTCATAAAATTGTAATTAATTTTTCCAATTTTAACCATTATACCAACAATGTTCAATTGAAATGAGGCAATATATTTATATTTCATTATTTCCAATAAAATTATAAATTGCACTGAATTTTACTTTTATATCTGCAAAATATGAAAGATGTTTTAATATCAGTTATTGTTGACGGGAAAAACTCCCCTCACAGAAATTTGTTTATAGAAACCTGTCTTAAACTTGCGGTTAAAGCGTTTAACAGCAGTATTTTAAGAGAATCAGCGCTCAACGAAAGCGGTTTATCACCTGCTGATATTGCATACGATATTATAGCAGATTTATTTGCTGAGGAAAACGGGAAATATGCTTCGTTAAATATATATTTTGGAAATACGGCGGAAAAAATTAATGCCTGCCCGGAAGACGAACTAAATGCAAGGTTATCGGCTTTAATAATATCAAGGACAAATCAAAGGCTAACGGATATAAAAGATGAAAACGGGGAGATATTTTATAAGGTCAGAAAAGCGGTAAGAGTATTTTTTCAAAGGAATAGCAGTGAATATAATTTTATAATATACGACAAAGAAAAATATTTATTTGCCTGCGGGAAAAGCAAACTTGATTTTAAATTGCCGGAGTTTGAAGAAACTGTATTGATAAATCAGCTATTAACATTTGATTATAGAAATTATCGTGTTCCCGAATTTATTAAGAATTTATTTGTGATTTTAAATACACAGGATATATTTTTAAAATCAATAAGTGAAACTAAAATATGTAACATAATCACGCGTTTATATAAAGAGAGACTGGATAATTACGTTAAAGAAAACAAAAATGTGTCATATATTAACTATGATGAATATTTACAACCTGATAACAATTAAATACTATTTTTTTAAATAAAGACATGGTAATTTTAGAAGATTACATATTGCATTTATATGTAAAGAAAAGCACTTCTCTCGACGCAGAGGTGAAAAATCAAATTGAAAATCAATTACGTTTTGACGGGACTTTACAGAGAAGGATATCTGAAATAGAAGATTTTTATGAAATCTATGATGAGATACCCGGGACCAAAAGCGAACCGGAATCCGGAAGTATTGTTTCAAAAAATATCATACACCTGACATTATTTTCTACATTCGAAAATATTAACACAACAAAATTAGCTGCTGCCACAGGATTGGTTCAAACAAACGAATTCAGACACATTAAGTCATTTGCTTCGGCTGAACATTTGATTATTGCAAAAGTTTTTTATAATTCTTTGTCAAAAAAGTACAGCATATATTTAATTTCCGAAAATGCAAATGATGTTTCAAATGCAATTGTCAGAATAAAAGGTATCGGATTTTTTGCCGCAGATACAAACGGATTTGTTAGAATCAATGTTTTGAATTTTTCCGAGAATGTTGATTTGACAATATTCCGTCCGGTTATAAATTATCCCCTGATAACAGCATCGAATGACTCATCCCCGGATAATGGTATTAATGTTGAGACCGTTAAAATAAACGGCGGGATTGTATTTAAGCTGAAAAAATATGCCGGCAGATTTTCGGTGAAACTTACCGGTATTCAAAAAGATAAAGAATATAAGGGCTTTATAATTAGCGAGGATAATACATCAATTATTCAATCATTTAGTATTCAGAATAATAAAGTTATAGAATCAGAGTTACCGGACTTTATATCAAAACTAATTATTATTGAATCGGAATAAACCTTGCTGAATTTATTTGAAATCGAAATTGAATCTCAACGGCTTGATAAGTTATACGGAAGTATAGCAACAAACGGTTATAAAATTATTTCTTTTACTGCATTCCTGAAAAAAATTATAAAATCGGAAAATCAGGATAAATTTTTTCCGTACCTTATTCTGAATATAGAAAAACTTCTTGAGTTAATAAGCAAGCCCGGAGATTTATTTCTTAGCTATGAAGATTATTTAAGCATCGGGGAAATACTGTCTTATTCCGGGAAAAACGGTATTTCCGAAACGCTGAAAGCAAAATTAAATGATGCAGAAGCAGTTATTGGCAAACGGAAAAAAGAGCTCAAAAATATTCTTTTCAATGAAAATATTGGACAACAGGAAACCAATTCATTTTCATCTAATTCAATTCCAATTGTATTAATCGAAGAATCTTTTGACGAAAACATTAAAATTGAATATGGTGAAATCCATAAGTTAATTCTTAACTCGAGTCTCAGGACTAAAGGCGAAAATATTGATAAGGTTGAGTTTCTCAACACGGTTGACTCCGAAAATATTTATACTCTGGAATATCTTAGTAAACTTACAACCCTCTCAAAAGCTTATGCCAAGAAAACAGGGTTAGAAAGCGGAAATTGCAATTTTTCGTTTCATTTTGAAAGAAAAGATTTTATTTATAAAGGAAATTCTCTTGGTTTAGCGGCGGTATGTTTAGCGTATAATTCGATTTTAATAAATAATATTAACAAATACTATTTCAAGTTCAGAGAAGATTGTGTTTTTACCGGGGAGATAGACGGTAAAGGAAATTTATTAATTCTTAGTCAGGATTCATTAAATCAGAAAATCAAAACAGTATTTTATTCGAAATATAATAAATTTATTATTCCTGAAGATAATTTAGCCGAAGCCAAAGCAGAGCTTGAAAAATTAAATTTTATTTATCCTGCCCGGAGACTTGAACTGATTCCCTGCAAGTCTTTTGAAAGTGTTTTTAAAAATCTGGATATTGTAGAAAGGTTTGAACTTACGTTCCACGAAAAATTAAAGGCAAACTATCACAGATATCACAGGGCAGCTGACTGGTCATTCACGATTATTACGTTTCTTATTATTCTTTACTTAGTCTTTGTTCATTTATTGCCGAACTTAGACAAAAACCCGGTCAGAGCAGAATTTAATGACTGTGTTTATTCCGTTTACAATAAATATGATATAAAGGTATGGGAATATACCGAGCCGGAAATAAAACACATAGACCGCAAAAAATTTTCGGAGTATTTCTTTACTTCTTTTATTAAAATAAGCGACATAGATAACGACGGAGTAAATGAAATTATATATGCCAATAACGTTGGGAATGATAAACCGGAAGGGAAAGATTTTGTGATTTGCTGTAATGCAAATAATGAAATCAAGTGGAAGTTTCAACTGCCTAAAACAGATTTTGTTTACGAATGGGAATCAGATTCTCTTAAAGGGGATTGGATGTTCAGACACATTGTGGTTGATGATATTAACAATGACGGGAAAAAAGAAATTATTGCAAATGCATACTTCTGCCCATTCTTTCCCGACAGACTCGTAATTTTAAACAACGAAGGGAAGTTAATATCAGAGTATTGGCATTCAGGTTATTTTAATTGTATCTCTGCTTTGGATATTGATAAAGACGGCAGCAAAGAAATTATTGCATCGGGTATAAATAACTATCCCGGTTATCGCTGCGGAAGTTTAGTAGTTCTTGACCCAAATAAAATGGCAGGCGCTTCGTTTAAAACCGACCCGCTGAAATCAGGAATTAAAGGAACCGAGAAATACTATATTTTATTTCCAAAAACATTAATGACAACTTTTAATGTTTCAAATTTCAATACCGGCGATTATTTCGTTGAGTCGGGAAATAATTTGTTTTTAAATGTTCTTGACGGACCAATGGAAAAGAGCTTCATAGATAACGCCCATTTAGTCTATCAATTTGATAAAGAAATGAATGTTGTAAATATTTCTACATCCAACCAATTTAATAAAGCATACGACAATCTTCTTTCCGAAGGAAAAATACAACCCATCTCAAATATGCAGGTTTACCTCGACTCACTCAAATCCCGTGTCCGCTGGTGGAACGGCGAAGAATTTGAGTTTAAGCCGGTGATGAACAAACATTATTTGCTTTCTAAGTAAAGTGTATCAGGACAAAAATCCTGTCCGTTCATCCACTGAATACTATTTAAAAATGGTTTCACGGTTTTAAACAAACTTAGATCTTTTAATTCTTTAAATATTCCAATTTCCAAATAAGGTTTTACATCAAATATTTTTACTTCATCGTTAGTAAAAGTAATTGTCAAAGTATAATCGTTATTCGGAAATACATTTTTTACTCTCGGGTTCATTTTATTTATTTTAATGGTTCAATCTTAAAAACTGATTCGCCCTTGCTTGCAAGCTCCCAATTAGCCATCAATTCATCACTATGGATTTCAATCCACGCTAATAGTAGTTTCATTTTGTTTGTTGGCAAATTACCCTCCATGAGTCTTCCATCAGGTATCGAAATCACTGCCTCAAAATCTTGAAATTTAACGTGTATATGGGGGGTATTATGTTTTTTATTGTCAAGATAATATATTGAAATTATAATTCCGTAAAACATTGATATTATTGCCATAGCATTTTTTATTTTAATATAAAAATATTATTAAACAAATTAAATTCTTAAAATTTAGATGTTTTTTAAAAAATTTTTAAAACATACTTTGTATGTTACATTTGATAATTTTATGCGGTGTTTGTTTCTATAGTTTTCGACTGACTAATATATAAAGACAGGGAAATGATTTTTAAGTAATTATAAAAAATTATTTATTCGTGTTTGCTTTTTCAAAAATGTGTCGTATATAGTATTTACCGATAGGGATTTTAGGTTTTGTTGTTTGTGCGGCTGAATTGTGTGGGAGTTGAGTTTAATCGGGGACATTTACGTTATAAAACAATACATTCATTAAATTGAGCCCGGAAAACCGGGCTTATTTTATTTTCGAAAAATATCAATACTTAAGAAGGACATTTCATCTAAGTTATTTAATTTGGCTTTTCATTTATTCTTAATAATTATATTTTTTAAATAATTAAATAATTAAAAATTTTTTTATTATGAAGAAATCTTACCTGTTTTTAGCTGCAATATTTTTGTGCTCTAACCTTTCATTTGCACAATGGGCAATCCAATATACTCCGGCGCAATCGCAGTCATCTTATACAATGAAGTTTTTCAATGAAAATACGGGATACTATTCCGGAGTTCTATATAACGGCTCGACTTTCAATATTTATAAAACCACTAACGGCGGTGTGAATTTTGTTGCTCAAAATTCTAATTTTACTTCGCAAAGGTATATGTCAATTTTTATGTTACATCCCGATACGGTTTTTATAAGCGGAAATTACGGTAAAATTTTAAGAACAGTGAACGGAGGTAATAACTGGAATACTATATTCTCCGATACCACCAAACAGTTCTGGGGACTTTTCTTCACGTCTTCAAATACGGGATATGTTGCGGGCAGCGGCGGAACAATTATGAAGACAACCAATAAAGGTGACAACTGGACAGTTCTTATTGCTCCGACTATGACTTCACTCAACGGAATTTATTTTGTAAATGAGAATACCGGATATGTCGGCGGGGCAAATGTTTTTCTTAAAACCACTGATGCAGGTCAAACCTGGGTTAATAAAGTCGGTAATTTCATTTCCCCGTTTGAAACTGCTGAGGCAGTTTATTTCTCGGATGCAAACACCGGTTATTACTGCACAAATACTACAAACTGCAGAATAGTGAAAACTACTGACGGCGGAGATACCTGGTCACTTATTCATACAAATGAGGGAATCGGTGCCGGTTGGGATATGTCCTTTACGGATGCTAATACAGGCTATATATGCACAGGTGCGGGAAAAGTTCTTAAAACTACAAATGCAGGATTAAACTGGGGTGTTCAGAATACTCCACTCTCAGAAAATCTTTATACTATTCATTTTCCTTCGGCAGCCACCGGCTATATCACAAGCTGGTCAGGCAAGGTTTTGAAAACTACAAATGGCGGTGCTACTTTTATATCCGAAGAGAATTCAACAATTCCCGATAAGTACGAACTATTCCAGAACTATCCGAACCCATTTAATCCCGAGACAACAATCAGGTGGCAAATGCTGAAACCGGAAAATGCCAATATAAGCGTTTACGATATAAACGGTAAGCAGGTAAGCGTTGTTGTTAATCAAACGTTTCAACCCGGTACATATTCCGTTACCTTTAATGCAAACGGAATAAGCTCCGGAGTATATTATTATAAACTTACTGCCGGAAGTTATTCCGCTGTTAAGAAAATGATTGTTGTAAAATAATTCTATTTAGAAGGCATTTCGAAAATAGAATCCTGTACATCTAAGTTGAATTCAACGGTGCTGATTATCAGTTCCTGTTTGAATTTTCCTTGTTTGAGTTTCATTTCCTGTAAAGATTTCACCGGAAGCATTATGCCGCTGAAATCTTTGTACTCTTCAAATTTTATAGTCATACCCTGAGTATCGCCTTTCATATTTTCAACGATTTTCTTTTCAATGAGCAATGTTTCCGCATTGAGGTAATAAGTTATATCCTGTTCGTTTTTATCAACTGCAGATATTTTAAAGCAATTAACTCCGTCAACCTCTTCCTGACCTGCGAGTTCAATTTTAGTAAAATTTTCCGAGGTATTGAAAAGTTCGCCTTCCATTTTAGAATTTCTTATAAGGGAACTTGCTTTCTCTCCTTCAATCACTTCCGGTTTTCCGGAACCCATTACTCCGTCTATCTGCCATGCTGTTGTTCCGTTATACCCTTGCTTTACACTGCTTCCCATTATTCCGATTTCAACAAACATTTTATTTGTTCTTTTTTTAAATATTGTCATATCGGCTTCCATTCCCATCATCTTCATCTTTCCGGTTGTTTTAAGGGTGTTAACCGATGACCATTTATCTGCTCCGCCTACGGCAGTATAATGTTTTTCCAGTATTTCTTCAAGCGTCTGTGCACTCAGTATTCCCGTAAAGGCAAGGAATATTAATGTTAAAGCTAATGTTTTGATTTTCATTTTTTATTTTGGTTTTGGATTAATATTAAAGTATCTTTATTATATCTAACTTTCAGATAATTGTAAAAATTTGATAAAAGTCTTTCTTCTTCGGCTTTTTGAATTTTCTTTACGAGATTAAACATAATAGCATTTATACTGTCTGATAAAATCCCGGTATTTTCGATTTTTATATCAGGAAAAGCATATTCAACTTCTTTTGTAATCTGCTCCAACGACATTAGTCTGACTCCCCGCAGTGAATCGTTTATTTGAATAGTTTTAAGTTCAATATCCTTTATGTAATTTTCAACTATCTCTTTGCTTAAATTAACGACTTCGTCTTTTGATATATTTAATCTTTTGAAGTTCATTTTGAAATTATCTAATCCGTTTGCCTTCAGCAGTGAATCATAAGTTTTTTGTTTAGCCGGTGTTATTACTTTTCCGGAATGATAAATATTTATATAATTAACAGAATCTGTTCTAATTACATCTGATCTGAGTAAATCTATATTGTCTTTTAACATTCTTTCGTTTAAAATAAAATCAATTTTTCTCTTCTCATTATGCTGTAAGTAAGAGGTGTAAAGAAAATAGATGCTTGGGCTAACCACCAAAAGAAGAAAAACAATCATATATCTCCTGTTATTTCTTTCTTTCGTTTTGTTAAGGAAATGCTTTACGGGAAAACGAAGATATTTTATAATAAGGAATGTTGCAAGACTTATAAAGACCGCATTAATGAAAAATAAATAAAATCCGCCAAGGAAAAAATCCCACCTGCCGGTTGCTAATCCAAAACCCGAAGTACAAAGCGGAGGCATTAAAGCTGTTGCAATTGCCACACCCGGAATCGCATTTGTTTTTATTTTTCTTGAACCCGATACAATTCCTGCTATTCCTCCAAAAAATGCAATAAGTACATCGAGTAAAGTTGGAGTAGTGCGGGCTACAAGTTCGGATGTAATATTGCCGAAAGGAGTTAATTTAAAATATATGACGCTTGAAAGAAATCCTGCTAAAGTCGCTAAGCCGAGACTTTTTATTGACCTGAACAGTAATTCTTTGTCGTTAATACCGAGTGAAAGTCCGACTCCGAGAATAGGATTCATCAGGGGGGAAATAAGCATAGCTCCGATAATAACGGCAGTTGAATCTGTGTCAAGTCCGAGTGAGGCAATCAGAGCTGAGCAAACAAGCATCCAGAAATTAAATCCCTTTAATGAAACACCTGATGAAATTTCAGCGAGGGTTTCCTCTTTTCCGGAACCTGTTCTGATATCAAAAACTCTTCTTAAATATATTCTTGCTCGTTTTAGAAACATAAACCGTTTAAATGTTTTTTTTAAGGTTTACTATACATAAATTACAAGATGATAAAAATATTTATGATTTTCAAAGCGATTATTTTTCTTATAATATTGACTGCCGTGGGTTGCGGAAGCGGAAGTGAATATATTAAATATCAGGGTGCATATAAAGTTGCAGAGCCAACTTCCGGGATTTATCATTCAATTTTTCCAAATATTGATTTTAAAAATGAAACAGAGCAAAAATATTATATTAACGAATATATTGATATTGCAGGCGCAAAGCCGGTTATAATTCATTTTTCAAATCATTGGTTCGATGGAATAGAATTTCCGGAGGACGAGGCAAAACTTGTTGCCCAAATGGGTTTCGTTCCCTGCATAAGAATGCTTCCGTGGTCAGCTTTTAACATTGGGAAGAAAGATCCGGTATATTCTCTGAAAAAAATTATTGACGGAAACTTTGATGAAGATTTAACGGAATATGCAAACGATGTTAAGAAAAGCAATATTGTAATGATAATTGAGTTTGCTGTCGAAATGAACGGAAATTGGTTTCCCTGGTCAGGTGTTTTCAACGGAAAAGAAAAAGGACCCGAAGTTTATAAAAAAGCATACAGACATATAATTGATTTGTTTAAAAAGCAGGGAGTTAAAAACGTAACATGGGCTTTTCATATAAATTACAATTCAACTCCTTCCGATGAATGGAATAAACCGATAAATTATTATCCGGGCGACGAATATATTGACTGGATTGGGTTTAGTGTCTATGGAGCTCAGAAGCCTACAGACCACTGGTATGACTGGTACAGCCTGATTAATCCTGTTTATAAAGATATTTGCGAAATTTCCGCTTCAAAGCCGATAGCAATTTTTGAGTTTGGAGTAACCGAAACAAAAAATAATTGGGAGAAATCAGGATGGGTAAGGGATGCCTTTGCTTCTATTATACACGGAAATTTTCCAAGAGTTAAAATGATAAGCTGGTGGCATTCTGATTTCCAAAACTCTGACGGAAGTATGACTTATATGAGAATTGATTCAAGTCCGGAAGCCTTGAATGAATATCAATACGGAATAAGAAATGAAATATTTAAAGCTCCGATAAATTTAAAATAATCAGGCTTTTTGATTTAATACGGAAATTAGCTCTTTAATTTTATCTTTATCGCTTAAAATCAAAAGTGTATCGCCTTCTTTCAGTTTAGTTGAACCATTAGGAACGAAATACTCGTCGTCTCTGCTTACAAATGTAATTAAGGTCTCTTCCGGTAGATTCAATTCAGCGAGGGATTTATCAACAATTCCCGAATTATGAGGAACAATAAAATCTATTAATTCTTTATTAGTTTTCAAACTTGATTTTATTTCCATACCGATTTTAGGTGATTCTTTTGAGGTATCGAAAACTTTAAAAACTTTTGCGGCAAGCGGAATTGACCATCCCTGAATTAATACAGAGGTAAGAACAATAAAAAATACGAGATTGAAAAGTGTATTTGCTTCAGCTACTCCTGCTGTTAAGGGGAATGTTGCGAGTACAATAGGAACGGCACCTCTAAGTCCGACCCACGAAATGAAGAGTTTATCTTTAACCGAAAATTTTGAAATTATAAGGGAAATAAAAACACCAATTGGTCTGAACAAAAATATTAAAACAGCGGATATTATCAAACCGGGAACAATTATAACTGCAAGTTGTGACGGAAAAACAAGAAGCCCGAGAGTTAAAAACATCAGTATTTCTCCCATTTGAGCGAGACTTTCAAAAAATCTTGTAAGTGACTTTTTTTGGACAAACTCGTGATTACCAAGATAAGCAGAGGCTATGAAGACAGCAAGAAATCCGCTTCCGCCAATAATTGTTACTGCCGAATAAATCAGAAGCGAAAAAACAATTGCGAAAATAGGATAAAGCTCATCGTAAGGAAGATTGATTTTGTTAATTACAAAAAGCATCAGCCAGCCGAAAGCCAAACCAAGAATAAGTCCGAGCGAGAAATCATTTGCCAAATCCCAGATTATTGACAATAAAGATAAATCCGGTATTTGAATTAACTCGATAAATAATATAGTAAGAAAAACCGCAAGTGGGTCATTTGAACAGGACTCAACTTCAAGGGTTGAACGGACAGAAGGTTTAAGTCTTATATCTTTTGCCCTGAGAACCGAAAAAACTGCCGCGGCATCAGTTGAAGAAACCATAGCACCGAGCAGCAAACCATACCTCCAGTCAAATCCAAAAACAAAATGAACAAATAATCCTGTGAGAATTGTTGTTATAATAACTCCGACAGTTGATAAACTGATTGAGTAATTTAAAACCTGTTTCATATCCCGCCATTTAATGCTAAGACTTCCGGCGAATAGAATCAAGACAAGAGAAATAATTCCTATCGCCCTTGCAATACCAACATCTTCAAAATTTATTTTGCCAAGCCCGTCGCTGCCGGCAAGCATACCTACAAGCATAAAAAGCACTAAAGACGGGATACCAAGATTATCGGACAGCTTGGTAACAATAATGCTGATAATGATTAAAATTGATATTACAAGAACAATGTATTCCAAATATTTATATTATTTATTTAAATATATTGATTTTTTATGAATCTTGCTACATTTTAAGTGAAATTTTTCCGTTTTTGATTATTATCAAATCAATTGAAATAACAAATAGTTAACAAGATATAAAATTGAACTAATTTTTCTAAAAAATGTTTTCAAATATAAGTTCTTTAATAAAATTAAACTAATAAATGAAAAATCTTTTTTTCGCATTTGTCATTGCTATAATGGCGATTATTTACGGATGTAACAGTGATGATGGCAATCCGACGGGTGGTGGAGCAGTAACAATTGATCCAAATACAATTAACGGGGCAGTAACCTTTGTAGATACGAACGCAGTAATTGATACTACAGGCGGCTACTATAGCGTTAATGCATTTGCAACCTGGCCTCCAACCGGGAATCCTACAGCTACTGCAAAAGTAAAATTAATAAAAGGGGCTGACGGAAAATATTCTGCGACTTATAAAATTATAGGATTAAATAACGGTCAATATGTTGTTACTTCGGCTTTTATTAAAACCCCTTACGTTGTCGGAAACGGAGTTTTAGGGATTGGTTCATTTAGCTGTGATACTTCTTCGAGCTGTTTATTTAGTCCCGGTATTCAAAAGGTAACAATTGAAAATAACAACGGAAAAGCAGATATTAATT
>CALKAJ010000130.1 GCA_937983305.1 uncultured Ignavibacteriota bacterium
ATAAGAATTGATTCACTAATATAAGGCATTATACCGAGCGAAAAAATTGCAGCACGATAAAATGCACCGCCTACGAATAAATCGTACATTCCTAACAAGGAGTCAGTGGCTGATCCTTGCGATTTAGTTGCCTCTTCGAGTATTAATGAAGTATTGATACCCGGAAGCGATATATGCGCTCCTATTCTGACAACAAGTAAAAGAGCTAAAGTGAAAAGAATCCTTTGTCTAAGCTCTTCAATTTTAAATATATTCCTGAAACTATCTACAAATCCGCTCATACGACGATAGCTTTTCCTCCGGCATTCTCTATTTTTGAAATAGCACTTTTACTAAAAGAATTGGCAGATATTTCTAACTTAGTTTTAATTTCTCCGAATCCAAGTATCTTTAACGGACTCTTCTTGTCTTTAATAACTCTTAATGAAAGCAGATAATCTTTTGTAATTACAGATTCTTTAATCTTACCTGCATCTAACAATTTTTGTAATTCTCCCAAATTAACTGTTGAATATTCAACTCTGTTAAAATTGTAAAAACCAAACTTCGGAACTTGTCTTTGCAAAGGCATCTGACCGCCTTCAAACCAATATCTAAATTTATAGCCCGAACGGGATTTAGCTCCGTTTTCCCCTCTGGTTGACGTTCCGCCGTGTCCTGAGCCCTGACCTCTACCAACTCTTTTTCTTTTTTGCCTTGAGCCTTCGGCGTATTTAAGGTTACTAAGTATATTCATTATCTGTTTTTTTTTAAATACAGACCCCCCGCTTTCGCAGGGGGTCTTTATTATATATCGTAAATCTTATTTGTTAAAATTATATGATGCTGAAAGCATACCGAAAAGATTGTTCGATTTTCCGGATACTGTATAAATGCCTTCTTTTAACAGCTTTTCACCGATTGTTCCATCAATGCTGAATCTGCCGAATTGGAATCCGAGACCCATTGTGATAGTTTGAACCGGATCTGATGCAAGTGTTCTCATTACTTCAGTTGTTACTCCAACGTCAGTATATTTCTGATTGTCAGATGTAACTGCTCTTGAATATCCGAGTCTTCCGACTAACCAGTCAGTAAGAGCCCATTCCATACCAAGATTGAATTTTGGGAATACAAATGCAGAATATTTATATTCATCTGTTAAAGTAGATGAAGCTGTAGCAGTGTATGAATTGAATCCTGCAGATAATCCGCCTGCCATGAAGCCTCTTTCAAGGATAGGCATTGAGATTCCGAGACCACCCATTACGTTCATATATGAGTGCTTGGTTTCTAAGAAACCGAGAAGAGTAGGCTCGATTGTGGGATTCCAGCTGTAGAAACCAACTGAAGCATAAGGTACTAATGAAAGCTTCATTTGTTTTACAAGCATAAATTTACCTCTTAAGAAACCGTCAAACTGAAGTCCGCCGGCATTCTTGTAGGTATTCGTGACGCCTGAAAGAGTAATTTCTCTTTTGATTTTGTTGAATTTTCCGTCAACAGCTGCTTCAAACCAGCCGCCATCTAATACAAATACTGTACCAAGCTGTGCACCAAATGAACTACCTGACCATACTGAGTCGTAGTTTGTGCCTTTGCTTTCAAGACTTTTTGAAGTGATATAAGGTGCGAAACCTAAAGTGAATTTATCACTTGTGTAAGAGAATAACAGTTTAAATGGAACAATTGGTTCTACTGCACTTGCTTCTGAGAAAGTTTTTCCAATGAAATCATTCCATCTGTCTTCTCTCTTGTTGAGGACCATACCGAGAGTTATATCTTTGGAAACACCAAAGTTAACTGCTCCGAACTGATCTGTAAGCTGGAAGTCATTAACAACTTCACGGCCTAAATCGCCAAAGGCATAATTTCTGTAGAAATTTGCCCATGCCGGGTTTCTATTGATGTCAATAGATGCATCATTTATGAAGGGGTTGTAACCCAGAGCTTCAAAACGAGCTGTACCGCTTGAGATTGCTTGTGAAAATGAAATGTTGGAAAGCAGTAAAACTGCAAATACGGATACTAAAAGAAGTTTTGCAATTTTCATTTTTTTTCCTTTCGTTTAATTTGATAAATTAAGTTATTTGTTTTCTGGAGCGAAAAGTTAGCATATACAATATTTTTATATACTAAACTCATTATTTTTCAACCTCCTCGACTTTAACGAGGTGTTTTACTTTTTCAATCATTCCTCTGATTTGAGGAGTATCATTTTTCGTAACTGTTCTGTGCAACTTTCCGAGTCCTAATGCTTCGATAGTCCTTTTCTGGTTTTCTAATCTGTCTATCGTACTTTTAATTTGTGTAATTTTTAAAATCTTATCCATCTTTTAGTTTATCTGATTATCTAACAATTTATATAGAAAATAATTCCGGTAATGATATTCCTCTTTTGTTGGCAGCAGCCTTGGCATCATAAAGATTTTTTAATGCATTTATAGTTGCTTTTACCACATTATGAGGATTTGAAGAACCGAGTAACTTCGTTAACACGTCGGTAACTCCTGCTGATTCCATAACTGCACGAACTCCGCCGCCGGCTATAATACCTGTTCCGGGTGCTGCGGGCTTTAATAAAACTTTTGCCGCACCGTATTTACCTATAATTTCGAAAGGAATTGTTCCTTTGCTGATAGGTACTTCAACTAAACTTTTACGGGCATCTTCCACACTCTTGCGTATAGAATCTGTTACCTCATTTGCCTTACCAAGTCCGTAACCGACATGACCTTTACCGTCACCTACGACGCTAATCGCACTAAAGCTGAATCTGCGTCCGCCTTTTACTACTTTTGCAACTCTTCCGATGTAAACCAACTTCTCTTTGAGTTCTAATTCACCGGCTTTGATATATTTTTTTGCCATTTAAGTCCTAATAAAAAATATGTTTTCTTTGTTTATTTTAAAATTTTCTTTTTTGTTTCTTGTTCTCGGGGGAGGATTCGAACCTCCACATACGGCTCCAAAGGCCGCTGTCCTGCCATTAGACGACCCGAGAGAGTGTAAGAGTTTTAATTCAAACTGTTAAATATAACAAATTTAATTAAAACTTTAAACCACCTTCTCTGGCACCATCTGCAACTGCTTTTACCCTTCCGTGATACAAATATCCGTTCCTGTCAAATACTACGCTCTTAATATTTTTCTCTAACGCCTTTTCGGCAGTAATTTTTCCGACTAATTTACTCTTCGATACTTTTCCTTTTTCAGACGATATCTTTTCCTGTACTTCTTTATTCAATGGTGAAACCGTAAAAATCGTTTTTCCTGTTGTATCATCTACAAGTTGCGCATAAATATGATTGAGACTTCTAAATACAACTAATCTTGGTCTTTCTTCTGTACCGCCTATTTTTTTGCGGATTTTAAACTTTATTTTTTCTCTGCTTGTTAAGTTCTTTAATTTTTTCACTTTATTCTTTAGCTTAAAAATTTATTTATCATTTTTATTTAGCTGCCGTTTTTCCGGCTTTTCTTCTAATCTTCTCGTTTTCATATTTAACTCCTTTGCCTTTATATGGTTCCGGCTCTCTGAATGAACGAATCTTTGCCGCTACCTGACCAACTATCTGTTTATCTATTCCGGAAATAACAATCTGTGTCGCAGCCGGAGTTTCAACCTTTACATCTGCGGGAGGTAAAAACACTATCGGGTGAGAATAACCAAGCTGAAGAACTAAATAATTATTTTTAATTTCGGCTTTATATCCTATACCGACGAGTTCGAGCTTTTTTGTGTATCCGTCTTTTACTCCAGTCACCATATTCTGAAGTAATGCTCTATATAAACCGTGAAGAGCTCTAATTTTTTTATTTTCTCCGGTTCTGGTGAAAATGATTTCGTCTGATTTTATTTCCATCGCTATATCATTTGACATCTCCATCTTCAGGGTGCCCTTGGGTCCCGTTACCTCTACAACATTCTCAGTCCTGCTAATTTTTACAGACTTATCAATTGTTACCGGTTTTTTTCCTATTCTACTCATTTTATTCGTTGAACTGTTTTTATTTCCTGATTAATTAAATTACCAAACATTACAAACTACTTCTCCGCCAATCTTCAAGGCTCTCGCCTGCTTATCGGTCAATAGTCCTTTAGATGTGGATATTATTGCTATGCCTAAACCGTTTCTCACCCTTGGAATCTTTTCGTAACTCACATATCTTCTAATTCCGGGACGGCTGATTCTTCTTAATCCGCCTATTACCGGGGCACCTGCACTATATTTTAGCTTTACCTGAATAAATTTCCTACCGTCAGTTTCGACAATTTTATATTCATCAACAAATTTGGCTGTTGATAACACTTCAGTAATATTCAACTTAAATTTCGAGAGCGGAATATTTACCGTTTTCTTTTCAGCCTTTATAGCGTTTCTTACTCTTGTCAGGTAATCCGCTATGGGATCGGTCATTGACATATTTTTTTATATCTCCGTTTAAAAATTTCTTAATTAATACTTTAAATTACCAACTTGATTTTACTACTCCGGGAATTTTGCCCTGAAGAGCTAATTCTCTGAATACAAGTCTTGAGACGCCAAACTTTCTATAATACGCTCTGCTTCTTCCTGTCATCGAACATCTGTTATGAAGTCTTGTTGCACTGGAATCTCTTGGTAAAAGTTTCAACGCTTTCCAGTCGCCGGCTTCTTTTAATTGTTTTCTTTTTTCCGCATATTGCTCGACTAATTTCTTTCGTCTCTCTTCTCTTGCAATTAGTGATTTTCTTGCCATCTATTATTTATTAATTTTGTTGATTTTTGTTTACAAAAGGAAATCCGAATAACTTCAATAATTCAAAAGCTTCTTCGTCGGTTTTAGAGGTTGTTACAAAAGTTAAGTCCATTCCACTGATTCTGCTTATATTGTCAACATTGATTTCAGGAAAAATTATCTGCTCTTTAATTCCAATTGTATAACTTCCTCTTCCGTCAAAACTTTTATCCGGTAATCCGCGAAAATCTCTTATTCTCGGAACTGCTATATTCACAAACCTGTCCAAAAATTCGTACATCCTTGCATTTCTCAACGTAACTTTCACTCCAATCGGCATCCCTTCTCTAAGCTTGAAATTCGATACTGATTTTTTTGCTTTTACGACAACAGGTTTTTGCCCTGATATCGCCGCTATTTCTTTTACAGTACTCTCAATTATCTTTGGGTCTGCTATCGAAGCACCAACTCCAACATTAATACAGATTTTTTTAAGCTTGGGAATCTGCATATCATTCTTATAACCGAACTTCTTCTTCATCCCGGGAGCTATTTTTTCCCTGTAAACACTTAACAATCTCACAGGTACTTTGACTTCTACGAAGCCTTCCTTTTTATCACCCTTTTTTCCTTTAGTTTCTTCTGCGGGTGATTTATCTTTTTTTCTTTCCTCTTTAGACTTTGCCATTTATTAACTTATTAAAATTTCGCCGGATTTATTAATTTTTCTCATTCTCTTAACTTTGCCGGTTTGTTCATCCTTGATAACTTCCGAACCCAGCCTTGTAGGCTTATTCGATTTAGGATCAATAAACATAACATTGCTGATTGCTATGGAAGCTTCTCTTTTTACAGATCGGAAGAGCGTCGTGTAGGGAAAGAGTGTAGATCTCGGTGGT
>CALKAJ010000131.1 GCA_937983305.1 uncultured Ignavibacteriota bacterium
CTATAGAACATTCATTGTTTAATTTAGAAATATTCGTATTTGAAATCATACCTGATTTTAACGGTGGTTCCGTCCGGTTCAAAAACTTCACGGCTGAGAATGAGCCCTTTCATATCGTAGGTAATCATTTCCTTTTCAAGAAGATTGCCGCTCATATCTTTTTTAATAATTGATACGGGTTTGGAATATACGTTGTATTTGAATTCGGTTTTGAAGGCAGGTCTGTATTCGGAATCGAATTCAAGTATTGAAGAAATATTTCCGGTGCCGTCATATTCGTAATCATACTTGACAAGATATCTTCTGTCAGAAGCGGCAATGGTAAGTTCTCTTACAAGTCTTTTATCGTTATAGCGGAAGATATAAATTTTTCCGCGATTGTATTTCTGGTGAATTTCTTTCGGGAGCTCCTCATCGAAAATATTTTTGTAAATCATAGAATCAACAAGGGTTTTACTGGCATCATAAACATAAATCAGGATTGGGTGGTTTCTTGAATCGTATTGATATTCAAAGGTTAGAACGGAATTTTTTAAAGAGTCGAATTCTTTGCGGTGAATGAGTTTGCCGTCGTTATCGTACTTTGAGGAAATTATGAAGTTTGTGTAACCGATGTTTCTTTTTTCGACAAGGTTGCAATTATCATCGAAGAGATAGGTTTCGCGTCTGATAAGAGAGCCGTCTTCGGGGTTATAAAATTCGTAGAATGACTGACCGCCATTTTCGTGGAAGAGAGTAAATTCCGAAATGCCGGATTTGCCTTTTGCGGTTCCGGAAAGGAATTCAAATTCGGAGGTAAGTGATTTGATTTTGAGGTTTTTATTTCTTGCTTTATCTTTGATGAGATTGATTTTCTCTTTTTCGGAAGGGACTCCGTAGTAGATATTTTCAAACTGAGAGAATGCAAGGTTTGAAAATGCGATAGAAAAAAGAATTAAGAGTATAAAATATTTTTTCATAAGAAGTTAATTTTTTTAATGAGATTTTCAGCGGCAGTAGTGGGGAGTAAATCACCTTTCAGGACTAAGCTTTTGATGTTAGAAATTTCTTTTTGAATATTGCGGTTGCCGTAGAAACTTTCTTTGAGGTAATCATTCACAATATTAAAGACCCATTCGAGTGCCTGCTGTTTTCTTCTGTTTTCAAAAACTCCGGACGCTTTTGTGTTGTCAATAAATTTATTTATCATTTCCCAGATTTCGTGAATGCCTTCGCCTGTTATGGCAGAGCAGATGCCTGTTTGCGAGAGCCAGCCTTCGGTAGCGGGAGCTAAATATTTCAAAGCCAAAGCAAATTCAGATTTAGCTGCCATTGCTCTGATTTTATTGTTGCCGTCAGCTTTATTGATATAGATTGCGTCAGCGAGTTCGATAACGCCTTTTTTGATACCCTGAAGTTCGTCACCGGCGCCTGCAATCATAAGGAGTAAAAAGAAATCCACCATAGAGCGGACAGTAGTTTCGCTTTGACCGACACCGACAGTTTCAACAATGATAACATCATATCCGGCGGCTTCGCATACCATTATTGTTTCTTTGCTTTTCCTTGCGACACCTCCAAGATAGCCGCCCGAAGGGGAAGGACGGATGAAGCAATTTTCTTCGCGTGAAAGTTTTTCCATTCGGGTTTTATCGCCGAGAATACTTCCTTTTGTGACGGTACTGCTGGGGTCAATAGCGAGGACTGCAACTTTATGTCCGAGAGAAAGGAGATACATTCCGAGAACTTCGATGAGTGTACTTTTACCGGCTCCCGGGAATCCTGTAACGCCGATGCGGATTGATTTTCCGCTGTAGGGAAGGAGTTCGTCGAGGACTTTGGAAATGATTTCTCTGTGTTGAGGGGAGTTTGATTCTACGAGAGTGATAGCTCTTGCGAGGATAGTTCTTTCATTATTCAAAACACCTTTGACATAATCATCTTTGGAGAGAATTCTTCTTTTCTTGAAAGCGGGAAGCGGTGCGGCATCAGACTTAGCGACACCTTCAACCACTTTGATAGCGAATTCTTTGCCTGCGTTTTCGGGGACCCAATCGGGTTTATGTGTTTTGTTTTT
>CALKAJ010000132.1 GCA_937983305.1 uncultured Ignavibacteriota bacterium
ATACGGCGACCACCGAGATCTACACTCTTTCCCTCACGACGCTCTTCCGATCTCTACTGAAATATTAGCCTGTAAAATAGCTAATACTTTCATTCTTGATCCTATCGAAAAATATGAAACCGATTCGGTATTTATTTCTACTTCCCCGCTGGAAATACTTAAAAAACAAAATCCGGATGGTCTAATCACTTTCAATAAAAAGAATCCATTTATTAACATACTTGCAAATAGAATTCTTTACATCCTGATTGATATTCAATTCTCAGATGAAGAAAAAGCAACTTATAAATATTTAATTTCTAAATTATTTAAAGCGACAAAATTCTTATTTTCGGATTATAAGATTTCGCAAAACAAATATTTGAACTTACTTTTCCTCATTTCCGAATTCGAGTATGATTCGGATAATTCGGCAGTTAAAAACGATTTGTTGAGTCTGCTTCCGGATTTCTTTTCCGAAATTCCCGAAACAAAAGGTTTTTATGATTTCATTAAAGATGGAAATTCATTGAAAGAATATCGCACCGGCTTTAAAAAGGACTTTAAAAATATTATTTTATTCCTTTCTGAAAAAATTCCGGAATTCTCTTTTGTTAAATAAAGCTGTATAAATAACTTCTGAATAACAATTAATTTTATGGATTTTAATCCTGATTCCCAAACCGGAGTTTGGGAATAAGAAGGGACTGAGCCCCCTAAGCGTTATATTGTTATAGATTTAAGTAAATATCCTTGAATAAATTTTGTGCTGTCTTTTTCAGTGTTAAGGTTTCTATTTATCACGGTGGAGTTTTTTACATTGAATTCATTTTTAAAGATTTTTAAGATTTTGGGAACAACCGGAACTGAATAGTTTTTAAATTTCACTTCGATTGTTTGAATTTCTTTTCCTTTCTCAATTATGAAATCTATTTCAGTATCATTCGCTTTTCTGTAAAAGTATATATTAGACAAAATGTTTTTGTAAATATCAAGTTCGTTGAAAACAGAATTTTCAAATATGTAACCGTTATCATTTCTGGTATCCATTTCTGAAAAATTTGAAACTACTATATTTCTGATACCTGTATCATAGAAATATATTTTCTTCTGTTTAGAAATTACATTCCTTTTGTTTGTTGAATACGGCGAAACCTTTTTCAGTATGTACATCTGTTCCAATAAATAGATATATTCAAGGGTTGTATGATATTTTAATCCACAGGCATTCGATAATTCATTTACGCTTATCAATGAAGAAATTTGCTCTGCAAGGAGTTTTATCAGCTTATTGAACCCGACAGTATTTTTTGTTTCTACTGAATTTCTTGCATCTTTAATTAGATAAGTTTGATAAATATCATTTAGTAATCTGATTTTTTCTTCGCTGCTATTTTCCAAAGCTATCTTTGGTAAGCCTCCATATATCAGATATTCCAAATAAAGATTTTTTATTATAGGATTTACTGTTTCATCTTTTGTGTCAGAATCATATTTCAGGTATGATTCAAGGAGAGATTTATCTTTAAATGAAATATACTCTTCAAAACTTAATGAATGAACCGGAATACTCCTTACTCTGCCTGCTAAAGACTCATCAACCTGCTGATTTATCTGGAGACTTGAACTGCCTGTACAGAGAACCTTGATATTTTTATTTTCGTCAACTAATATTTTGAGAATTGTTGAGATATTATTAAGGTACTGGAATTCGTCAATTAATATAATTCCTTCAAGATTTTTGTTGAAATTTTTTGTGAGATATTCTTTTAGTACAGTATATGATTGAAAAATTGAAGCAGTTTCAATAATTTGACCGTTGAACCTGATTGTCTTTTCTTCTAAATTTAGATTATCCATCAGAGTTGTTTTGCCAACCTGCCTGGGTCCGGAGAGTATTACTATAGGGACAGATTTTAACCCGTTTTTTATTTCATTTTCGTAAAATGCTCTTTTTATATACATAACCTAATATTTTTTGAAGTTTATCAAAATTTATCATTATTTTTTTAGATAAATATATAAAAATATAATGTTATATTCAATAGGAAACTTAAATTAATGGAAAAGGAAAATTCCGGAGTTTGGGAATCAGGGAAGTTAAATTGAATTATAACAAATATTTCCCTCCTCAAAAAACCCTAACGCATATCCCCGCTTCCACGAAGCCGCATTTCTTTTCAAAGGAGTAGCCGATTCCGGCTTTGAGGCGTATCCGGTCATATAATTCAAGTCCGGCTTGTGTTTTGAATGTGGTTTCTTTTAGTGTGTTTGTTTTGAGCTCCATCCATATTCCGTCAAATACGACCTGTTTACGGATTAATCTTATTTTTCCGGAATCCTGCGTCAAAATAAATTCCCTTCCGGGTGAGTAATATTTATACTCGCTTTTTACGGAGTCGGCTGAGTTGAATGTTACTAATTCGAGTTTCCGGTATCCGCTTCTCAGTTCAATAAGTTTCTCGTTTGCTTCGTCTGCTTTTTCGGGTTTTCTTATTTTTACCTTTCTTACTTCCGGCTCGATTTCTTTGAAAAGTATTTCGCTCCCGCCGATTCTCAGCGTATCTTTTATCAGCTCGGTTTCCCTGACGGGTGAATTTCCGTCGCACCCGCTTATCCGCATTATTAAATACACGAACAGCATTGATGCAACGGAAATTCCTGCCGTTATTATTATCAGTTTTATTTTTTCTGCTCTGCCCATTTTTCAAGTATTTTTGTGTAGAGTTCCGGCTTCTCGATTTTTCCCGGACATAGTTTATTTGCATAGTCTCTGTGAAATTTTACCTTGCTCTCTAATGCTTCTTCGTCAATATCCCATCCGAGTACTTCGAAAATATGGAACACAGTTTCGGCAAGCGAATTTATTTGTGCCTCGGTTACGTTTCTTTTTTTGCCGCCGTGATTTATTGCAATCGCCAGTGAGTATTGATTCCGCCCTTTGCAATGCCACGTGTAATACCGCATATCAATCAGATGAAATATTTCTCCGAGTTTATTTATGTAGTAGTGGTATGTTGCAAACGGACATCCTTTCCGCGATATGTGATTTGGCTGTTTGTCGTATTCTATCAGACAAATCGGGTCTTCCCATTTCAGACTGTCGGTTGCAGTGCAGTGAATTATTATCTCCGAGATATTTGCTAAATCTCTTTTATAGTTTGAGGGATTGTATTTTGGATTGATATATTTCCATCCCTTTTTTCCGTCGAATAAATATGTTGAGTCTGCTTTCATTTCTTTAAATTTTTATTTTTCTGTATCTGTCAAGTATGATGTTGTAATTTTCGTCTTTGAAAACGTCAACCTGTTTTAATTTTGATTCGAGCTCTTCTTTAGCTCTGCTGTGAAGTCCGATTCTGCCTTCTCCCTGAAAACTTTTTAAGTAAAATTCAGCCGATGCCATAAGACATACGGATTTTAAATCTTCGGGTGTTTCGTTTACCGGATTTGGTGCCGATACCGTATATCCCGCAAAATATTTTATTTCGATGTTTGAATTTCCTTCAGGAAATGTTAATCCTTTCAGTAAAATTAATCTGCCGGTTTGCTCGTCATACCAGATATTTCCCGCAGGACTTTCACCGCCGAATAAATCTATGCTGAATTGCTCGTGACCGCCTCCGGATGGTATGTTATTTTCGTCACGGTATTTTATGTATTCGATATAATCTATTGGCACTGCATCAAGTGATGTTTCGTTTCCGCAATCGCCGCTTATCACTTTATATCTGCTTCCATATCTGAGATTTCTTCTGCAATATGCCGACATTTTTTCCGATGTGAATTCTATCGTCTTTTGAAGAAATTCATCGAGCTCACTTCCGGTGATTTTCAGGTATTCTTTTAAGTCTTTTAGGTCTGTCATTTTTTGTTTTTGATTTTATTAATGGTTTTTCTTTCTCTGAAATCTTCTCGAGAGTCTTTCCGTACCTTTTGGCTTCGGATTCTTCGAGCTCAATTTCATCGCCTTTTTTATAGACCGATACTCCTATGAGTACCGGTCTTGTGATTTTGAATTTCATCTTCTTCTGCTTTTTATTTATCCAGTGCATTTGTTCCGAGTATGAGCGAGCCGACTGCAATCATTATCTGCCCTACCCAGTGAAGCCATTGTGGTTCCTGTACGGCGCTTAGTGCCGTTCCGATGGCGATGAGTAATCCGCCGATTGTTGTTTTGGGTGATGTGAACATTTTTTTTAGCTTAAGTTTTTAAAAAAAGGGTTTATTCTGCCGCTGTTTGTATTACTGCGAGATTTTCAGGAAATACTGCTTTGATGTCGAAGCTGACTCCGAAATTCAATCCGATTAATCCTTGCTGCCAGAGATTTATCTGCGTTCCGCCGATATTGACGCTTGCCGAATCGCTTACGCTGATTGAGAGGTCCTTTCTTTCGTGCAGGAATATCGTTGAAAGGTCGCCGAATACTATATATCCTCTTGAAAGTGCCGATTCGGAATATGAGTACATATTATCCGATAGCTCAATCGGGAATCCTTCCATCGTCATCGCTTTTCTTTCGTCGGGTGCGATTATGTATCCGCCTGTTTCGTCTTTCAATCTTCTGATGTAGCCGAGCATTGACCTGTGCATATAGAATTTTGATTTCGGTAATGTATGGCTTGGTACTGCTGAGATTGTTTTGAGTATGTCGTCATAAACGATGGAGTTTGGTGTGCCGCCTGCCGATACTATTTCCGTGGCGCCGAATTCGGAATCGAGTATTCCCGTTATCACGCCGCTTGAACCTTTGAAACCTGCTGAGTCGTATGCATTTGCAATCACCCGAGATGCCATATCGGAAAGGAAACTTACAATGTCGAATGCGGAATCTTCAATCAACTGCTTCGATAAGAGTATGATGAATCCGCCGTCGTGCCTTACGAGTCTTATCTGTGCGAAAACCGGATTGGATACGGATTTCTGCGTACCTTCATTGATAAATGAGAATGTGGATGCGGCTGAGAGTTTTGGAATCTGTACTTCTTTTGCTTCAGCTCTTACGATTGTTGCATTTCTTCTGATGACGGATTGTGCGATTACGTTTGACATAATTCTGTCGTAAAATTCTACCGGTACCGTATATCCGCCGTCTGCCGAAGTGCCTTCGTTGAGGTAATTTGATTTATAGCTTGCGGGCAGTAAATCGGGATTTTTGTACACAATTGATTTAATGAAATTTCTTCCGTCCTGAATTTCATCAATGTTTTTGTTTGAGTCGTTTTTGAATTTTTCCGGAGGTAGTGCCGGAATTTTTTCGTTGTGTTCCATTTGAGCTCCTGTTATATTTTTTTTGGGGAAAATTGTTTCGAGTGATTTCATTACAAGGTTTATGCAATCGGGATTTGCAGGTACTGCCACAGATGAGTATTCAAGCAGTTCCCATTTTATGATGTGCCTTTTGCCGTCGCGCATTTCAAGTCCGCCTTCAGGAATCATAAATCCGATGCTCCATGCATTCATAAACCCTGCTTTGTTGAGCCGGTAAATCTCTCTGCCGGTTTCCGTATCGGCGAATTGCGTTTTTGCAAGTACTCCGGTTTCGGTTTTTTCGAGCCACAGATTTTTTCCGATAATCATTTTTGATGAGTCGTGATTTAAGAGTACTACCGGATTTTTTCTGAATTGCTCTTCGAGCATTCCTTCGGGGTGAACTATGTCGCCGTATCGGTCGGGAGTCGGAGTGCTGATGTAGTGAGTTATCGTCATTTCGTTGTCGTCGAATGACTTTATCTCGGCTTTGAGTGTTAGTTTTTTAATTTCCATTTTTATTCTTTTTAATTGGTTGATATCCTTCGAGTTCGCGAAGTTCGTCTTTTGTGAGTATTCCGTATTTCATATAAATCTCGTATGCCTTCAATTGCATTTCCCTGTCGTTTTCAAATTCGTATTCCATATTGATAAATAAGTCTTCGCCGGGGAAATTTCTTGCGATGAATGAATTTAGTTTGCTTTCAATGGTAAGTTTTGCGAACGGCTTTATCACGTTTTCGTTGAATGTTGCAAGTTGCTGCGAGGCATTTGCTCTGTTTACGTCTGAGGTTACTCCGAGAATTATTTTCGGTACTCTGAATATGCTCATTATTTCATCGCGTATCCACGTGCGGGACTGGAGTATTTCCACATCTTTCGGATATGATTGCATCGGTTTTATTTTTGCTCCGTTGTCGAGGAATATTGTTTTACCGGTGTTGTTCACGCCTTCATAGAGCGAGCGGAATTTTTCCTTGAATCTGTTAAATTCTATGTCGCTCATATTTTTTTCAAATTCGATTGCCATTGCGGGTGAGGCGTCGTTTTTATAGAAATTTCTCTGATAGCGGTTTTGGAGGTAATCAATTTCAAGCGACATATTGAATCCTTCGATAGTTGCCTTGCCGCCGAAGTTGTTATCCGGGTCGGGTATTAAAAAATGGATTATGTCTTTTGCGGGATAATTTATTTTGCCGCCGGAAAAGGAATATTCGTATTGTTCGATTTCGGTTGAGTCGCTGTTTAGTTTTATTCTGACGGTTTTTGTCGGGAGGTGGTACAGGTCGAGTGGTGTGCCGTTTTTATCGCGTCTTATATAGACGAAAGCATCGCCGTATAAATCGAGACTTATCGCACATTTGAAAAGGATTTCTTTGAAGGTTTGTTGTCTTACGTTGGGTTTGTTCAGCAGTTCGAGTATTTTGTGCTTTTTGATTTCCCTGATTCCTGTTTCGGCGGTTTCTTTGTAGAGGTAATATTTCGCTTTCGAGATGTTTTCGGCACGGGCATTTATGCAGGCGTAAGCAAAACTTTTATATGCATTCATTGTTCCGGTGATTGCCGGTGTGTTTATGAAATTCAGGGAGTAATTTGAAGCGGGACTTTCTTTGTCTTTGCGGAAATAGTTTAATATTTTTTGTGTGAGTTTCATTTTGTTTTATTTACCTTACAAAATTATGGTATCTAAAACCTTTCCGCTCAACTATTGAAAAAGCATTTTTCCCCTTTTCAACTCCGTAGGAGTTGTACGTTTGTAGAAATCATACGTTTTATAAAATGACCTTGTAGGGGTCACACATTTGTAGAAAAAAGATATAAATTTTTACGTTCGACCCCGCTGGAGTCGGTATTGGGGAATGTTCTCTTTCTACAAACATAGCACCCCTACGGGGTGCAAAAAAATCCCGTAGGGATTTAACGTTTGTAGAAAATACGTTTGTTCTTCTTTGCAACTCCGGAGGAGTTGTACGTTTGTAGAAATCATACATTTTAAAAATGACCCCAGAGGGGTCACACGTTTGCAGAAATCAAAATTAACTATTATGTTCGACCCCGCTGGGGTCGGTATTGTGGTATGTTCTCTTTCTACAAACATAGCACCCCTACGGGGTGCAAAATAATCCTGCTACAAACATAGCACCCCTACGGGGTGCAAAATAATCTAACTACAAACGTAGCACCACTACAGGGCGCAAAATAATCCTGCTACAAACGTGGCACTCTTACAGGGTGCAAAATAATCCTGCTACAAACGTGGCACCCTTACAGGGTGCAAAAATCTTATAAAAAAAGCATCCCGATGGGATGCTTAAAAATCTTACAAATATTATAACACCAATAAATGGTGTAAATATTTATTTTATTTTCTGGTGCCTATGTAAAATGAGACGCCGCCGAAAAAGTCAAAATTTCCGATGTTGCGGCTTGTTGTCATATATGGATTTACGGATGTATTCGCCTCGTCATTCAAATAAACATATCCGCTTTCATCCGTAACCTGCGTATTCTTCAATAAAATATTATGCATCATATATCTCATTCCGACCGTAAAACCAAAAATTTCATTTGCTCTAAGGTTATATTGTGCATTAATTCCAAAACCCATTCTGTAATTTGCGCGAAGCGTATTAAAAGATTCAATACCGCCGGTAGGAATATCGTAATATCTGCCGAATATTGCACTCATATCAACGTCTGCTCCGAAATTGAAAGAAGACCGTAATGCCTCATCAACAAATACTGCATATTCAAAACCAAGTCCGGTATATGGAATATTGATTCTTGCATTACTTCTTCCCGAAACACCGTTAGGCGGAACATATTGTCCCGTACCGTTAACACCTGTTGTTGGCCAACCCGGTGCTACGAAAGGCATATTGTAAGCCGCCGCTTCGTCATTTGTATAATGCGAATAGGTAAACAAAGCATAAAGTCTCAACTGAGAAGTTTCATAAGTTTTTATTGCAAATTTAACTTTCGTTGAAGCCTGAAAACCGTTTGCCATTGCATAATTCGTGAAGTTATAATACTCCTTTATGGTAGAGCCTTTTAAATCCAGAATCGGGAGACTATAACCGCCGTAAACGTCAACAACGAACATCGGTTTTTTCAATTTCTTGATTTTAGAAATTGTAACCTGAGCATCAGATGTTGAAACACCAAACAATAAGAGAAAAATTAAAGATAGAAGGAGTTTTTTCATATAAGTTTTTTAATATTTAAGAAACGTTACTACGCCTGAACGTAGTAACGTTTGAAATTTTCAGATAAATTTATTTTATCAGAACCATTTTCTTAACCTGAGTATAACCATTTGTGCTCAGTCTGTAAAAATATGTGCCGGAAGAAATTCCGTTTGCCGAGAAATCTATTGTATAAACTCCGCTTTCAAACTGAGAATTAACAAGTTCGGAAACAAGCTTACCCGTAATATCATAAACTTTCAGAGATACAAATGTATTTTCAGGAAGCGAGAATTTAATTTTTGTAGTTGGGTTAAACGGATTAGGATAATTGTCAAACAAATTATAAGTTAAGGGCTGTTCTGTTTCTTTTGTGATGCCTGTTGTACCGACAGTGAATGCAAATTTTGTTGCCGGAGCAGTGCTTCCCGGAGGTGTAATTCCGCTTCCGCCTGCGGGTAAAGTTGTAATTTTTGAGGTCGGAAGTGCAATATCCTGAGCGGCTAAGTAATACTCAACCGAAGTTCCGAGCTGACTGCCGGGAATTTTGAAGTAGAAAGAATCATTGGAAACTTTATACTGATTTACAAATGACCAAGCTGACCATCCGCTTCCGGTATTCTTTCTGTAATACATTCTTGGAGCTTCATTCGAACGTGTATATCTGATGATACCGTTATCCGTAATCTTTGCTTTAAATGTCAATGAATCAGTAATAGGAGTATTTGTAAAAGGCAGAGTATGTAAAATTACAGGTGCAGTGTTGTCAAGTTTTCTGGCAGAGTCAACTGATTTTTCGGCATCAATTAATCCCCATCCGACCTGATTATTCGGACTTGAAGTGTTATTTGCAAATTTTCTTAATATATCTCTTATCTGAATTGGTGTTAAATTTTTATTTGCCGAAAGCATCTGTGCACCGACACCTGCTGCCATAGGACAAGCCCAGGAAGTACCGGAACCAAAAGTACTGTAACCCGTACCTGATGCAACCTGATTACCCGAACCCTGAGTCATAATGTCAGGTTTGATTCTCGGAGGAGTATCTGTTGTAGGACCAACTGAACTGTAAGAAGCCCTAACACCTGCTGAAGTTGTAGCTCCGATTGTGATTACGGAATCTCCGTCTGCCGGAGCGCCCAAAGTGTTGTGAGTACTGTTAGTGCCGTTATTACCTGCGGAATTGAAAACCGCAATACCGTTATGAGCGGCTATGTCCGCGGCAATTGTTATAGATGCAGTATGTCCGTTCATATCATTCCATGTCAGACTCGGATAAGGACTGTCAAACTCAAGATAGCCAAGTGAGCTTGTAATTACATCAGCTCCAAGTGAATCAACCCATTCAGCTGCCTCAACCCAGTTATCCATCTCAGCAGGTACTTCGCCCGGGTCAACTTCAGTTCTGCAAATGATATATGTTGACATAAATGCAGGTGAAATCAATGAGCCCGGTTTATAACCGCCGACAAGCGATAAAGTTGCCTGACCGTGTGAATGTGAAGCTATGGTAACAGTATCATTTGTGTGGAAATCTTTTTTCTTCCAGATTTTCATTGGAAGAGTTGTGAATGCCTGATGTGTCTGATAGTTCTGAAAACCCGCATCAAAATTCGCAACTATTACACCCTGTCCGTAAATTCCGTTGTTATGAGGAATGTTTGCTTTTATCAAAGTCATCTGTGTCAAACTTGCACCGTAGCTGAATGAATCAACAAGCGGGCTGTCTTTAAAATCATTTAAAATCGGAGCGTCAATTTCTTCCTCTACCGGTTTACTTCTCTTATATTTTTCAACGAGTTCTATTTTCGTAACAAAATCAAGTTTTGCAATATCATAAATCTGATTTGTCATCACTTCAACGCTGATTGCATTGAGCCATTTGCTTTTCACTCTGAAACCGGTAACCTTATTTTCAAGCTGCTGAACGTAAGGTTGATAGACGGGAATGTCGTGAAAACCTACAAGTTGATTTTCCGGAAGAACTTTTTTTCTTCTTTCCAGAGACTTTTCGGAAACCAATGATTTCGGGTCTGAGAGTTTTTGTTCGGCACCCGGACCTTTATCGTTAAAATAAATCCAGACGCTGTGCTTCTTTGAAGCATCGTTGTCAAATTCGAGAACTTTGGAAAGTATATTTCCAATTTTTCCGGAATTATCTGTTTGAAATATCTTGGAATTAAATGCAAATGAGATTGCGATTACGAGGAGTAAGAGAGAGGAGATTTTGAGGGTTTTGTTCATATAAATCATATGTTTAATTAACCAATAAATTAGTTTAAAAAAAATGAAAGTTCAATATAATAAACCAATATAAAAGTATTAAGGTTCTGCAAACTTGACAAACTTGACAAACTTGACAAACTTTTTAACTTTATGAACTTAAACCGCTCCTAAGCTCTTTTTATATGAAAAAAATCTG
>CALKAJ010000133.1 GCA_937983305.1 uncultured Ignavibacteriota bacterium
CTATTACAACAATTGTCAATGCGGAGAAAAGTTTCTTCATATTGTTTTTTAATAGTTAAGAAATAACGAATTTTAGGTAATTTTAGCCATTTTTTAACTTATAATCAAGTAAAATGAAATGTACAATAATTAAAGAGTTTAATTAAAAATTTCAAATTAGTAACTTACTAAAATGGAAGATTTCAGTAAAATATTTGACAGGAAAATCGCACTTGCTCCAATGGAAGATGTAACCGAGCCGCCTTTCAGATATATCTGTAAGAAACTTGGTGCCGATGTTCTTTATACGGAATTTATTTCTTCCGAAGGTTTAATAAGAGATGCGAAAAAGGCTAAGGCAAAATTATTTTTTTATGAGATGGAAAGGCCTGTTGGTGTTCAAATATTTGGAGGAAATGAAGATTCAATGGAAGATGCTGCTAAAATCAGCGAAGAAGCGAGACCGGATTTTATTGATATAAATTTTGGCTGCTGGGTAAAAGATGTCGCGATGAGAGGTCAGGGTGCAGGATTATTAAGAGATTTACCAAAAATGAAAAGCATAGCGGAAAGTGTAATCAAATCCGTACATCTTCCTGTTACTATTAAAACAAGATTAGGATGGGATGAAAAAAATATTGTTATACTTGAAGTTGCAAGAATGATGGAAAGCATTGGTGTTAAAGCATTAACAGTTCATTGCAGACTAAGAAGTCAGGGAAATAAAGGCGATGCTGATTGGAGCTGGATAAAAAGAATGAAGGATGCGGGAATTAAAATTCCCATAATATTAAATGGGAATATAAAAACTCCTGAAGATGTAAAAAATGCTTTTGATAATTATGAAGCAGATTCCGTAATGATAGGTCAGGCTGCAATAAACAATCCCTGGATATTCAGGCAGTCAAAATATTATCTGGAAAACAATATTCACGAAAAGGAACCCGATATAGACGAAAGATTTAATCTCTGTATTGAACACCTTGAAAAATCGGTTGAGCTTAAAGGTGAAAAATATGGAGTAATCGAATTCAGAAAACATTACTCCGGGTATTTGAGAAGTCTTCCTGATGTTTCTAAATTCAGATTGGAATTAATGCAATTCACAGAGATAGAGCCTATAAAAGAAAAACTTTTTGAAATTATAAAATTTTACAAATCATTATGAAGTATTTATTATTTATATTCAGTGTTATATTGGTTTTTGGGATGTGCAGTGAACCAAAAAGAAAAGAAATAATTGAGGATAAGGTAAAACTTGTTATGGAAAAAATGACACTCAGAGAAAAGATTGCTCAGATGATAATATCGCACAGTGAAGGAACTGACGGAAGTAAGAATTCTTCTGATTTTTTAAGAGTCAAAGATTTAATTTTAAAAGAAAGAATTGGCGGCGTAATATTTTTCAAAGGTAGTTCGAAGATTCAGGCTGAAATGACGAACAGGTGGCAGGAAATATCGCAAATTCCTTTATTGATTTCTGCCGACTATGAACGAGGAACAGGTATGAGGTTAACAGACGGAAGCATATTCCCAAACAATATGGCACTCGGAGCAACAGATAACGAAAAGTATTCTTATGAAATGGGAAAAATTATTGCAGAAGAATGTCGAATACTCGGAGTACATCAGAATTATGCTCCCGTGATGGATATAAACAACAATCCAAAAAATCCCATTATAAACGTAAGAGCTTACGGAGATAACGCTGAATTAGTATCGAAGATGGGAACAGCATTTATTAAAGGAATGCAGGAAGTCGGCGTAATAGCTACTGCTAAGCACTTTCCGGGGCACGGCGATACTGACATAGATTCTCATAACGATTTACCGGTTCTGCCATTTGATATGGAGAGAATGAATAATCTTGAATTAAAACCGTTTCAAAGCTCAATAGATGCAGGTGTGAAATCTGTAATGATTGCACATTTATCGTTTCCTGAGCTTGAAAAAAATCCCAAGTTGCCTTCATCACTTTCAAAATCAATTGTGAATGATTTACTTATAGAAAAGATGGGATTCAAAGGACTAATTGTAACAGATGCATTAAATATGTCGGGGATTACAAAGAATTTTTCTACTGAAGAAATTGCGGTAATGTGTGTTGAAGCAGGAAATGATTTAATACTAATGCCGGTAGGTGAAATAAAAGCAATTAATGCAATAGAAGCGGCTGTTAAAAGCGGCAGTATAAGCGAAGAAAGGATTGAAGTAAGCTGCGAGAAAATTCTGAGAGCGAAAAATGAACTTGGATTATTTGAAAAAAA
>CALKAJ010000134.1 GCA_937983305.1 uncultured Ignavibacteriota bacterium
ACAATACAACATCTTTGTTATAAAAATCTACTTTGTTTTCTTTAAACAGTTTTTTTAAATAATCTGATGAGTCGTTCCAATTAGAAAAATTTTCTAGTATTTCAAAAGATTTAAACATATTTATTTTATCGTTCTTGAATATTTTTTTATTTATTCTTTCTAATTCATCTTTTTTGAATAACCTTGCAATTTTTCCTCCTTCAGTTTCTTCTTCGGGAGCGGGTTCCTCTGTGTGCTCTTTTACTTCAAACGTTTGCCCAAAGGGCTCTTCTTCGTGACTTCTTCCGGAAGTTTCGGATTCGTTGTTAACAGTATCAAAAGTATCTTCAAATGAAATCCCCAGGTCAATAGCGCTAAAATCTTCGTCACTTACATATTTTCCGTTTATAATTTTTATTACAGTTTTTAAATCTATTTCTTTGGTATCGTCAAGATTTTTAATAACATTAAATTTTTCAAGAATACCCGTGAATAATTTATCCTCAAGAAATATTCGTATGTATCCGAATGGAACAGAAGACTCAAGGTTAATTTCGGTAATGTCTGTATATTTTAGTTTAAAAATCTGAAGAAAAAAATTCTTTGTTTTTATTGCAGTCGGATTTGTTAACAGTTTATCGTGTATCATACTATCGGTATCATCTATTATTTCTTTTATACGGTTACGTATGACGGTTATCGCATTGCTTTCCTTAAGATATGAATTTATTGCTTCTTCGTAATATTTATAAAATTTAAAAATTGATATTTTAGATATAATTACTTCCGGTAACTGGGAGTCTTTGTCAACAAAAACAAAATTTAAAATTGTCCATTTGGGCCTGATAGTATAATTTATTTGTAAACGAATTGCTTTGCCAATTAAACTTTCAAGCTCAATTCTGTTCTTAATTGTACCTGCCTCAACTGATAAAAAAGATTTAATAAATAAATCAAGTTTACTGTTAAAAATACCCTGAGGGGTATAATCGTTTAAAAATTCTATACTTTTTATTTCGGTATTAAACCGTTTTTCTATTATATGTTCAAACATAAAAATAACTAATATTAAAGATAACTTAATCGTTTTACAATTAAAATGAGATAAATTTATCCGTCAAAATTGAAAACTAAAAAGTGTATTTTTAATTTTTGTAAAATATATTTTATTTTATGCCTATTCAATTACACGTAGAAAAAATTGCTTCAGAGCTGAACTTAAAAGTTAAACAAGTGTTTGCAACAGCTGAGCTTCTCGAACAGGAAGCTACGATACCATTTATAGCAAGATACAGAAAAGAAGTAACCGGTTCACTTGACGAAGTAAACATAAGCGATATCCGAAACGGATTAATCAGACTTGACGAACTTGATAAAAGAAGAGATGCAATATTAAAATCTCTTGAAGAAAGGGAATTACTTACAGAAGAATTAAAAGAAAAAATTATTTCAGCCGAATCACTTACCGAGCTTGAAGATATTTACCTGCCGTTCAGACCAAAGCGGAGAACGCGTGCCACCATAGCAAAAGAGAAAGGACTTGAACCTCTCGCGTTAAAAATTTATGAACAAGAAGACTTTGACGTAACAGAGTTTGCCAAAACATTTATAAACCCGGATTTAGGAGTAAATGATACGGAAGAAGCTTTGTCGGGCGCAAGAGATATAATTGCAGAATGGGTAAGCGAAAACAAGGAGGGAAGAGAAAAGCTTAGAGAGCTTATGGCTCATCAGGCTTTTATTTACTCAAAGGTTTTTGAAGAAAGTATTGACACCGCATTAAAATATAAAGATTATTTTGATTGGAAAGAACACGCTTATAAAGCACCGTCTCACAGAATTCTCGCGATTTTCAGAGGTGAGAATGAAGGATTTCTTAAAGTGGATATTTATCCGGAAGAAGAAACGGCACTCAACATTTTAAGACAACTATTTGTTAAAACAATACTTACGTCTTCTAAAGAGGTGGAGTTAGCCGTTGTTGACAGTTATAAAAGGCTTTTGGGTCCCGCAATGGAAACAGAGTTTCGAGGTGTACTAAAAGAAAAAGCGGACAAAGATGCAATATCGGTTTTTGCGGATAATCTGAAACAGCTTTTATTAGCCGCACCTTTGGGACAAAAAAGAATCATAGCGCTTGATCCGGGATTCAGAACCGGCTGCAAACTTGTTTGTTTAGACAGGCAGGGAAAACTTCTACACAACGAAACAATATATCCTCATACATCCGACAACCAAAGAAAACTCGCGGGCGAAACATTAATCAACCTTTATAAGAAATTTGAGATAGAGGCAATAGCGATTGGCAATGGAACGGCAAGCAGAGAAACTGAAGCATTTGTAAAATCTGCAATACCTGAGAAAGGGCTTTCTATTGTAATGGTAAATGAAAGTGGTGCCTCAATTTATTCTGCCTCGGATGTTGCAAGAAAAGAATTTCCTGATTATGATATAACGGTAAGAGGCGCCGTATCAATTGGCAGAAGGTTAATGGACCCGCTCGCAGAACTTGTAAAGATTGATCCAAAGTCAATTGGTGTAGGGCAGTATCAACACGATGTTAATCAATCGGCATTAAAAGGCAAACTTGACGATGTTGTAATATCCTGTGTAAACGCAGTAGGAGTAGAATTAAACACTGCCAGTAAAGAATTACTCACATACGTTTCAGGACTTGGTCCAAAGCTAGCTCAAAACATTGTTGAATACAGAAATGAAAACGGAGCATTTAATACAAGAGACGGCATAAAGAAAGTACCGCGCCTCGGAGAAAAAGCATTTATTCAGGCAGCAGGATTTTTAAGAATAAAAGAAGGAGTAAACCCTCTTGATAAAACCGCCGTACATCCGGAAAGTTATCACATTGTCGAAAAAATGGCTGAAGACTTAAACGTAAAAATAGAAGATTTAATTTGCAAAAAAGAATTGATAGAAAAGATAGATTTAAATAAATACATTTCAGACTCAATAGGGCTTCCAACACTTGAAGACATCAAGGCAGAATTATTAAAACCCGGAAGAGATCCAAGGAAAGAATTTGAAACTTTTCAGTTTACCGAAGGTGTTGAAAAGTTAGAAGACTTAAAGCCCGGGATGAAGTTACCCGGGGTCGTTACTAACATAACTAATTTTGGTGTTTTTGTTGATATTGGTGTCCATCAGGATGGATTAGTGCATATAAGTCAGATAACGGATAAATTCATTCAAAATCCGCTTGATGTTTTAAAAGTGCACCAAAAAGTGAATGCTACTGTTTTAGAGGTTGATATTATAAGAAAGAGAATAAAACTATCATTAAAAGGCAGCATATCTGCTCCTGAAAAAAAATTAGTGCAAAAAAAGAAGGAAAGTAAGACCGTTGAAGACCCAATGAAAAAATTATTAGATAAATTTAAAAAATATAACAAGAATTAATGTTTCTCAAGAAACATTATTGCGTTTTTTGAAATTGTTTCTCGAGAAACAATTTTAATTGAGACAGTAAATATTGAAAAATAAGTATTATGACATCGTCGTTGTTGGAGCCGGACATGCAGGGATAGAGTCATCTGTTTCGGCGGCTCGAATGGGATGCACCGTTGCATTAATAACAATGGATACATTTGCGATTGGAAGGATGAGCTGTAATCCTGCTATTGGAGGGACGGCAAAGGGACACCTTGTTAAAGAAATAGATGCCCTTGGCGGTGTTATGGGAGAATTAGCTGATAAAGCCGGAATACAGTTTAAAATGTTAAATCTTTCAAAGGGTCCTGCGGTTTGGTCGCCAAGAAGTCAGTCGGATAAGGAATTATATTCGATTGAAGCGAGAAAATTGATATTAAAAACCGACGGTATTGAATTAATTCAAGATACAATAAGCGAGCTTATTGTAGAAGACTCTAATTCGCCGGACGAACTACAAAAACACAAAATCAAGGGAGTAAAAACAGACTTAGGAAGTCAAATATTCTGCAAATCCGTTATCATTTGTTCGGGTACATTTCTAAATGCAATAATGCATACCGGAACAGAAAAAACAATGGGCGGAAGAGTGGAAGAAAAATCTGCAACAGGGCTGTCCGAATATCTTTCGCGTCTTGGATTTGAAGTTGGTAGATTAAAAACCGGCACACCTCCCCGGCTTGATATAAACACAATTGATTTTTCAAAAACTGAGGTTCAAAAAGGGGATTCCAATCCGGCTCCGTTTTCACATAAGACTAACAAAAACAATTTTCCTTTTTTAAAACAAGTTGATTGCTACTTAACTCATACAAACGAATTAACTCACGAATATTTAAGGGAAGGATTTGAAGATTCTCCTTTGTTTACGGGAAGAATTCAGGGGGTTGGTCCAAGATACTGTCCGTCTATAGAGGATAAAATAAACAGATTCTCCGATAAGCCAAGGCACCAGATTTTTCTGGAGCCTGAAACTCTAAACGGAAATACGATTTATATGAATGGGTTTTCTTCGTCTCTGTCGGCTGAAGTACAGCTGAAAGCCGCAAGGACGGTGCCGGGCTTAGAGAATGTTGAATTTATCAGGCATGGATATGCCGTTGAGTACGATTTCTTTCCAACGCATCAAATATACCCTACTTTAGAAACAAAAATTATTGCAGGTCTATATCACGCAGGTCAAATTAACGGTACTTCCGGATATGAGGAGGCGGCTGCTCAGGGTTTAATTGCCGGAATTAATTCGGCTTTGAAAATATTTCGTAAACAGGAGTTAGTATTAAAAAGAAGCGAGTCCTATATTGGCGTACTTATTGATGACCTGATAAATAAGGTACCTGTTGAGCCATATAGAATGTTTACTTCGTCAGCAGAGTACAGGTTGCTCTTAAGGCAGGATAATGCCGCACTTCGACTTAGTAGCCTTGGTTATGAATTAGGATTAATTGAAAAAGAATACATTGAAAAAATTAATTTAAGCAAACGTTTAATTGAAGACGGGGTTAAATTTTTCTCGAAGAAAACTGTATCGCCAAAAGATATTAATCCGGTTTTAACTTTTGCCGGTTCAAATCCTATTTCTCAAAACGAGTTTATGTCGAACCTTATGAGAAGAAACGAAATTAAAATTAACGACTTTTTAAATCTCGAGACTTTCAACGATAATGATTTAATTAAAAAGATAAAGCTAGACGAGTTTGTTTCTGAACAAATCGAAATTGAAATTAAATACGAAGGTTATATAAAAAGGCAGGCAGAACAAATAGAAAGTTTTAACCGGAACGAAAATATTAAAATACCCGATTCTTTTAATTATGATAAGATTAAATCTCTATCCTCAGAGGCTCTTGACAAATTAAAAAAGATAAAACCGAAATCAATAGGACAGGCATCGAGAATTGCCGGTGTTAATCCTTCCGATATATCCGCAATATTAATTTTTATGAGAGGTTAATCACTCTCCTGAAATATCTTCCCTTAATGTTTCAGCATGTTCAAATCCAACTTCTTTTGCAAGTTCGTCAATTGCATACTTTATCTCATCGTCCTTCATATCAAGAAGTCTTATAAGGTTTACAACACTTGCAGTTGTTCTTACATAAGGTCCGCCGAAATAAGATATTACAACATCTTTCAATGGAAGTCTGTAAGACTCAGAATTCAACCAAACTGTCTTTGCCGATTTTCTGTCAATTATTCTAATGCTTGCCCTCATTGTTGCAGAAACTCCATAAGCATCAGAGCTAAATGTTATTTTATTAAATTTTGTTTCTACAATAAAATCAGGATTTTGGCTTAATGAATCTACAGTCTCAATAAGATAATATGTTTTTAATCCCTCTTGAATCCCGTTAGAAATTGATTTTGTTATTGTGTCCGCTTTTAAACACCTTTCGAGTTTCTCTTTACTTTTCCTTCGGCATATCCTTCTCCAATTTCCGTTAAAATTACAGATACTAATCCGCCTTTATCGTTGTAACTACCTGTACTTATATCTATCCAGGCTCCGGAAATATCACCTGTAACATACTGTTTAAACATATACTTCTTTCCGCTCATATTATACTCATTAAAATTATTTGTATGAGCACATCCATAAAAAAATGCAAATAAAATTGCAAAAACAAACAAGTGTTTTATTTTTTCCATAATTCAATTTTTCTTTTATACTTCAAAAACGAAAAAAAAGTTCTCTAAAACCAATATTTTTTCCTGTCTCGAATTATAACCTTATAACTAATTACTTATTATTTATTAATTCCTTTGCGCTTTTGATTGAAGTCGGAGTTACTTTTTCACCGCTTAAAAGCTTTGCAATTTCAAGAATTTTTTCTTCTTCATTTAGTGTTTTAATATTTGCAATTGTTTCCCCGTTCTTTTCGGTTTTATTTACACTTAAATGATTGTCGCTTTGTGATGCAATTTGAGGAAGATGCGTTATGGAAATAATCTGGTGTGTTTTGGAAAGTTCTTTAATTAATTTTCCAACCTTTCCGGCAATTCTTCCGCTTATTCCTGTATCAATTTCATCAAATACAAGAACAGGTATATTATCTCTTCCTGTTAATGAAGCTTTAATTGCGAGCATAACTCTCGAAACTTCTCCCCCGGAAGCTATCTTTTTTAGTGGTTGGAATTCTTCCCCCTTGTTTGTAATAATTAAAAATTCAACATCATCTATTCCGTTAATATTGAAGTTTATAAATTTATTATTTTCTTTAACTGTAAAATTATTTTCAAACTCGGAAAATTTTATTTTTACATTTACTTTAAATGATGCGTTTTCAAGTCCTGCTTCTTTTAAATAATTATTAACTGACTTTGTGAGTTCGATAGCACTTTTTTTCCTCTGCTGGGATAAAATCAGAGCTTTCCCGAAAACTACTGTTTTAGTATCTGAAATTTTTTTATTTAATTTTTCAAGCTCTTCGTCAAAATTATCCGCAAAATCCATTTCCTCTTTTATCTCATCTGCTTTTCTTATTAATTCATTTACTGAAAGATTATATTTTTTCTTTAAAAAATTAATTTGACCGTATCTTTCTCTTAATGACTCTGTTCTTTCAAAATCAAAATTCAAATTATTTTTATATTTTTCAAGACTGTCTGCTGCTTCCTTTAAAACCGTATAAGAACCTTCGATATCCTCAAGTACTTTCTCCAACTCAATATCATATTTTATAATCTTTTTTAATTCTTTTATGGTTATAGAAATACTGCTTATTACATTATTTTCCTTTTCATTTAAATAATTTATACAGGTTGAAATATTTTCAGATATTTCCTCTGTGTTTTCAAGTTTTTTTAATTCATTTTCTATATTAACATCTTCGTCTTGAAGCGGGTTAATGTTATTAATTTCTCTTAACTGAAAATCAAGAAAACTTCGTTTTTCTTTAAGTTCGGTTTTTTTCTTTTCATACTCATTAAACCGGTTAATTAAGTTTTTATACTCCAGATAACTATTCTCAAAATCATTTATTAAATTCTCATTTTTTAAAAAATCGTTTAATATTGAAATATGTGTTTCGCTTTTTAATAAAGATTGATGCTCGTTCTGAGAATGTATATCAATTATTAAATCTCCAAACTCTTTTAATTCAGAAATTAAAACCGGTGTATCATTCACAAAACATCTGCTAATTCCCTTTTTAGATAATTCCCTGCGTATTATAATAACTTCATCAGAATTATCACTGAATAATTCCTTTTTTTTAATATAGTCTAATATTTTTTTCCTTCCGCTAAAATTAAAAATACCTTCGACAATCAACTTTTCTCCGTCTTTTTTAATAATCGAATAGTCTGCTCTTTCACCAAGCAGCAAAGCTAAAGCATCAAGAATTATTGATTTCCCGGCTCCGGTTTCGCCTGTAAGTATATTTAAACCCTCTTTTAGATTTAAAGCGGCTTCCTTTATTATCAGATAATTTTTTATATATAATTTCTCAAGCATAGTTTGATTTTTTTTCTTAATAAAAAATATATAAATAATTTTTAAAAAGTTAGACTTTATTTTTTCTTATTATATTCTCTCTCTTTATTATTTAATTATATATATTTTATAGCAGTAGTAATAGTGTTGTTAAAATTGTTTAAAACTAAGAATATTTTAAATAAGTGTTGTTTTATCAATAACATAATAAAATTAGTAGAGTTAAAAACTTGTTAATAACTACTATACTATTTAGTAGTTTTAAAACCTTATTTGTACCTTTCTGTTTTATGTTTAATAAGTTGTTTATAATTTGCTGTATTTTAATAAGTTTTCAAAAAATTTATTGACATTACTTTATACTTGGAATGCATAATAAAAAAAGGCAGTAATGAAAAAACCTGCCTTTATAAAAATCTTTATTGTTAACAACTTTTAAAGTAAATTAATCTGTTCTTTTATATCTTCAACCTGACTTGCAACTTCTTTGTTATTCTTAATCTGTTCTTTTATCGAATTACAAGAATATAAAACTGTTGCGTGATCTTTACCTCCAAAATTTAATCCGATTGTTTCGAGAGTTGAGTTTGTTAATTCCTTTGCAAGGTACATTGCTATCTGTCTGGCAAATGCAACATCTTTAGTTCTTTTTTTAGAAAGAATACTGTTTTCTGAAAGTTTATAATAAGAGGCAACCGAATAAATAATGTTTTCTATTGAGATTGTTTTAGATTTCCTGATATAACCTACAGTTCTCTGTACAACTTTTTCTGCAATATCCATGTTTATTTCGCCTTTGTATATCAATGTACTTTCTGCAATCATTCCAACAATAATTCCTTCAATAGTTCTTATACTGTCTTTTACGTTCGTAGCGATATAATGAATAACTTCTTCAGATACATCTATTCCTGATTCTTCAAGTTTTCGTTTAATGATGGCAACGCGCATCTCCCAACTCGGAGTTTGAATATCTGCTACCATACCGCTTTTAAATCTTGAAATTAATCTCTCTTCTATATCCTTAATCTGACTTATTGGTTTGTCACAAGAAAAAATTATATGCTTTTTATTGTTATACAGCGTATTAAAAATTTGATACATAAAGTCCTGAGTGCCTATTTTTCCTGCGAGATTTTGAATATCATCAATTATTAAAACATCAAGAGACTTATAAAAAGAATCGAGCTGTTTTGTTCCCGATGCTCCGGAAAAGTCAACCCTGTCACGGGCAATACTTGATGTAAATGAAGTTGTAAAATCAGGTGCAGTAGTGTAATACACTTTTTTATCCGGAAATCTTTTTAATATTTCGTTTCCTATGGATTGTGTTAAATGAGTTTTGCCGATTCCAACGCCGCCATATACAAAAAACGGGTTATATAGCTTTCCCGGATTGTTTGCTATTGCATAAGCAGCAGCAAGAGCGAGCTCATTACTTTCCCCTTTTACAAAACCATCAAAAGTATATTTTGGATATAAGTTCGATGCAAATGTGTGCTCTGCTCCAATTTTAAATACATTATTCGATTTTTCGTTTAAACCCGGAAAATCTTCAATTTTATGAATCTGATTATTCTTTGTTGAATTTAATTCGTCATCAGGTTCGGAATAATAATTATCATTTTCGTAAGAAGTCTCGTTTATCTCGTATTGCAATACTCCTGATTCACCTAATAAGCCGCTTTCTATAATTCCCGAAATTTGCTTATTAAACCTTTTTTCTATTATTGAATAATAGTCTTTGCTTGGTACGTAAACAGTTAATACATTTTCTTCAAAACTTTTAGGTACAATAATCGAAAACCAGGTATCAATTTCTGTTTCTGTTAAATTTTGCTTTAATAATTCAATAAACTTAAGCCAAACAATTTCTGCGGTTTTAAATTCATCGGAAGTCTTATCTATGCTTATATGCTTTTCGTTCGTATTTTCTTTAAATCTCTGGTTTGTAGAAAGTTTTATCAAGTTAACATTTTTAAAAATTTATTAACAATAACGGCGTACTTAAAAAACTACTTTAAAGGATTTTGGTGCATCTAAAAGAGAAGAAAAATAAACCTTCGAACTTATTAACAAAACAAAACTTTCTTAATTATATGTTAAATCAATGTTTATAAAAGTTATTAACAATTGAATTGAAGTTTTGTTAATAACAGTAAAAAATCTTTTCCCCAAAAAAGCTCAGCAAAAAATCTTTTTACTAATTGTTAACAAATTATTAACAAATTTATTTCTCTTTAAAAGAACTATGTAATATTAAAAATCTTAAATGAAATAGTCAAGTGTGTAATTTTACTATTTCTCAATATAGTTAAAAAATCTTTTTGATTTTAATCCTTAATTTTGTCATAAACTTCTATATTTAAGTTTATTGATTTATAAATTATTTTTGTTAAATTGTTTCAGATGAAAATTAAGAACTCAGAATATTTAAAATATATTGCCATACAACTTGAAAGTGAATTTGGCAGAGTGTTATCTAAAAATAAATATTCTCCTGTATTTGGAATATTAAAAATAATTAAGAACTCCAACAATCTTTTCAGGGATATATTTATACTTTCAAGAAATAAAAATCTTGAAATCATTACTTCATATCTTTTATTTATTATAAAAAAACTTGAAGAGGGAGAGATAACATTTGAAAACCTTGCAGAGAATCTCGAGGCTGACAGCGATTTTTTAAAAACAGAATTCGTTAATTCTTTTGAGCCAAGGTTTTATGAAAAACATAATCAATATACTCCTCCATCGTTAATTGAACCGGAAGAGTCCGAAATTAAAGAATGGAAACCCTTATCAATTCCAAACGAAACACTTGAAGAAGAATTTTTAAACAGCGAGATAGAGGATATTTTCTACAGCGAAAAAGAATATACTTCTTCTAACGGTTTATCGCTTATAAAAAAAGAAGAAAGTCTTTCGGAGAAGGCTAAAGTATTTTCGCTGCCGTCGAACGAAAGCAACAGCGAAACAGAAAAAAAATCAGAAGAAAATGAATCAGAGGGAAAAGAAGAAAATGGAAAAGAAGAAAATGGAAAACCCATACAGGATAAAAAAGAAGTATTTGAATTACCCGGAGAGCAGCCTGATATAGCTAAAATACCGGAAGAAGAAATTTCAACATTATCAGAGTCTGAAGAACATATTGAAGAAGTCACCTTTACTGATGAAACACCGGCAAAAGAAGAACATAAGAGTGGAGATGAAATCTTCGAAAAAGAAATAAATAAAAAACCGGAAGAAGATTCAAAGGGTAACAAATCTTTATTTAACATTTTCAAAAAGCAAAAAGGAAAAACCGGTAAAGCAAAAGAAGAAATAATCACCACAATAAATAAAGAACCGAAGAAAATATTAATAAGCCCTGATGCCGAAATAAAAAACGAAGAACTTTCTCCGGAAAAAGAAATAACACAAGAGCCTGAAAAAACTAAAAAAGATTTAGAAAAAGAATTAATCAACCGTGCTTTTGAAGAATATCAGATAAAATTAAAAAGTAAAAATATACTTATAACCAAAGGACTTGGTGAATTATATGACTTTTGCGCCATCGTTGCCAAGAATGCCGAAGGAGAAGATTTTCTTGTATCGGATGTACAAATTGGCGAGAGAGAAAAAAATGTTATTGAAAAAATTGTAGATGATTGTTCATATATGGAAAATTATTCAAGGAAAATGTCTTTTGAAATAATCACGACCGTATATAACACAATGTATCTTTCTTTAAATAAAATTCTTGAAGCCGGGTACGGAATAGATCAGGAGACGGTAAATTTATTTTTGAATGCAATAATACTGATTCAGAGACTTATTGAGGGCGGTGAATACAGCGGATTTCAGAACACGCTTATTCTTATAGAAGAAAAAAGAAACAATCTTGTAAGCAAACAAAAAGAAAAAGAAGAAATACAAAACCTGAAAAAAGAGAAACAGGAACTCGAAAAAAAGCTGCTTGAAAAATATTCCGATTCCGAACAAAGAAACGATATAAAAGAATTAAAAAATCATATACTGAATTTGGAAAAACATTTTACGGTAGTTAAATCCATCGAAGGCAATTTCAGAATATATGAATCATTAAGAGCTTTATCCCCCTCGTTTATTAATTTTAAGAAAATAGTTGAAATTTCTTTAAGGTTAAAGAAGGATGACCTGGCAAAATTAGCTGAAGCATCTTATGTTTTCATAAAGCACATACAGAATTACAGAATTAATCCGCAAAGTCAGCATATACTGGAAATACTGGATGATATTATTAACAGTATGAAATTATTATTTTTGGAAAAACAATTAGATGATATTCAGCTATTTATCAAATTTTTAAATAACCCGGAAAATTTATCCCGGGAACTTGGCAAATAATTAATGGAGATTAACAATGAATGATTATGCAATAATAATGGCAGGCGGAATTGGAACCCGCTTTTGGCCAAAAGGAAGAGCAAAGTTACCAAAGCAATTTTTAAAAATCGGGTCTGATTCGGATACAATGATTCAAAAGACGGTTAAACGTCTTGATGGAATGATTCATCACACAAAAATTTTTATTGTTACAAACATTAATTACAAAGCTTTAGTAAAAAAACAACTTCCGCATATACCGGAAGAAAATATTATCTGCGAACCTTTTGGAAAAAACACGGCTCCGTGTATTGCGCTTGCGTGTCTGTATATTAAGCAGTTTAATCCGGAGGCAGGAGTCTTCGTAATTCCTTCCGACCATATTGTAAATAACGTTAAGGATTATCAAAATGTAGTTAAAAGCGGTTTATCTTTTGTAAAGGAAAACGGAGGTATAGTTACTCTTGGAATATCTCCGACGAAACCGGAAACAGGTTACGGATATATTCAGTTTGACTCGGATATTTCAACAGAGGTAAGCCCTGCAGGAAATTCCGATTACAGCGATACTGTTTATAAGGTAAAAACGTTTGCCGAAAAACCGACACTTGAGGTTGCCAAAGCATTTCTTGAAAGCGGAGATTTTCTCTGGAACAGCGGTATGTTTATTTTCAGGATTGATACAATGATGGAAGAGTTTAAAAATAACCTCCCTGAAATAAATGCGGAAATGATTGCGCTCGAAGAAAAACTATATGATAAAGAATTTCCAAAGCTGCTTGAAGAGGCATATTCGCAAATAAAAGGTATTTCCATTGATTACGGTATTATGGAAAAATCTTCTCAGGTATATACGATAAGAAGTTATTTCGATTGGAGCGATGTGGGTTCCTGGGACGAAATTTATAATATGAAACAAAAAGATGAAAATGGAAATCTGTCACAGGGAATGAGCGTTCTTATAAATTCGAAAAACTGTATGGTGCTTAACGACCAAAGAATTACGGCTGTAGTTGGCTGTGAAGATTTGCTTATAATAGATACGGATAACGGTCTTCTTGTTTGCAAAAGAGGAGATTCTCAAAACGTGAAAGAAGTAGTTGATTATCTCAGAAGAAAAGGACTTGACCAGTATTTATAGAAACTTAAAACAAAAATAAAAAATTAAATTTCAAACCTAATATGAAACTTGAACATCTTGGAATAGCAGTTAAATCATTGAGTGATTCTGTTCCCGTATTTGAAAAGATTTTTAATAAAAAAGCAACGGATATCGAAGAAGTATCGGAGCAAAAAGTAAGAGTTTGTAAAATCAAACTTGAAAATTGCGATATTGAAATTCTTGAACCGACTGATCCCGAATCCCCCATTGCAAAATTTATAGAAAAAAGGGGAGAAGGAATTCAGCACGTCTCTTTTGAAGTACCGGATATAAAGCAATCATTAAACGAGCTGAAAGAGGGCGGAGTAAGATTGATTAATGAGGAACCGAGAACAGGAGCCGAAGGAATGTTAATAGCTTTCTTACATCCAAAATCAACAGCAGGAATATTGATGGAGCTGGCACAGCATCAAAAATAAAATTCTTCTATGCTCGAAGAAAAACTAAATAACTTACCGTCAACCCCGGGAGTCTATCAATTTAAAGATTCAACCGGAAAAGTTATTTATGTTGGTAAGGCAAAAATCCTGAAAAACCGGGTAAGGCAATATTTTCACACAAAACCGTCTTATGGCAGAATATCTGCAATGGTGAGTAAGATATCAGATCTTGAGTTAATTCAAACAGATTCGGAAATCGAAGCACTTATACTTGAGCTGAATTTAATAAAAGAACTGAAACCCCGATATAATGTAAACCTTAAAGACGATAAAACATATCCTTACATAGTTATCACTAATGAACCATTTCCGAGAATTTTTCCGACGCGCACCAAAAGAACTGACGGTTCAAGATATTTCGGACCTTATACCGACGTAAAGACTATGCGATATGCCTTAAAATCAATAAGAGATATTTTTCAAATCCGCTCCTGTAATCTGAACCTCACCGAGCAATCAATTAGGGAAAAGAAATTTAAAATCTGCCTGGATTATCATATTCATAAATGCGAAGGACCTTGCGAGGGTTTTATTTCAAAAGAAACATATAACGATACAATTAACCATGTCTCAAAATTGCTGAACGGAAAAACCGCTTCTCTTGTAAACGAACTGCGGAATAAAATGCAGGAATATTCCGAAAAATTTATGTTTGAGCAAGCCGCAAAAACACGGGACAAACTTGAATCAATTAATGTCTATACGTCGCGGCAAAAAATGATTACCGATGATTTTATTGACAGAGATGTATTTGCTTTCGAAAAGGAAGATAACGACGGTTGTGCAATGGTATTAAAAATCAGGGACGGCAAAGTTATAGGTAAAACGCATTACTATGTTAACAACGTTATTGATGAAGACGAAGCGAAAATACTTGAGAATATTATAACGAATCATTACAACAAAACCGACTATATACCGGAAGAAATATTTACGGACAAAGAGCCTGAGAATAAGGAGCTTCTCGAAGAATGGCTGAGAACAACAAAAACATCAAAGGTTGAAATAGTTATTCCTAAAATCGGAGAAAAAGCAAAACTTATTTCAATGGTAAAAGCCAATGCCCGCTTGATGCTTGAAGAGTTGAAACTTGCAAAGCTAAAGAAAGAATTTACCGTTCCATCACTTGAAGCTTTAAAAAGAGATTTGAACCTTAAGAAATCTCCAAAGAAAATAGAATGCTTTGATATATCGCATATTCAGGGAACAGATACGGTTGCTTCTATGGTAGTATTCAGGGATGCAAAACCAAGGAAATCGGAATACAGGAAATTTAAAATAAGAAGTGTGTCCAATGAAACCGGAACACCCGATGATTTTTTGTCTATGAGAGAAGTTATACACCGAAGATATAAAAGACTGCTTGAAGAGAACACTCCTCTGCCGGATTTAATAATTATAGACGGCGGCAAAGGTCAGCTTTCATCCGCTGTTACGGTTTTGCAATCAATAGGTATAAAGATTTTAAATGACTCATCCTCAGATAATTCCGGCTCAAATAAAAATTCTCTGTCTGTTATAGGTCTTGCAAAACGCCTTGAAGAAGTTTACATACCTAATATATCCGATCCGCTAAATATTCCCAAAACATCAAGCGGAATAAGGCTTATACAAAGAATCCGCGATGAAGCACACAGATTTGCAGTTACTTTTCACAGGAGTCTGAGAGATAAAAGAACGTTAACCTCAGAGTTAACAGCCATTCCCGGCATTGGCGAAAAAACCTCTAATAAACTGCTCACAGAATTTGGATCAATTGAAAACATAAAAAATATAATTGAAACATCGCCCTCCGATATCGAAAATATAGCAGGGAAAAAAACATTAAACTCGTTAAAAAAGTATTTTGAATTTAATATTGACGAATTATGAAAATAGGATATTTGCAGTTTCATCCGGAATTAGGTAATCCGGCAAAGAACATTGAAAAAATAAAATATTTATTGAAAGATAAAGAATTTGATTTAATGGTTTTGCCGGAGCTTGCAAATACCGGTTACCTTTTTAATACAAAAGAAGAACTTATTAAGCTGAGCGAAAAAGCAGGTGAAGGAAATTTCTATAATTCACTATTCGAAATTGCAAAAACAAAGAATGCCCATTTAATATCCGGCTTTGCGGAATCAGATGCTGAGAATATATATAATTCGGCGATGCTTGTTTCTCCCGAAGGCATTAAAGGTATATACAGAAAAGTTCATCTGTTTGACGAAGAGAAAAAACTATTTACTCCGGGTAATTACGGCTTAAAAACCTTTAGCATAAGTACTAAAAACGAGACCGTAAAAATCGGAATTATGATTTGTTTTGACTGGGCATTTCCGGAAGCTGCACGGACACTTGCTTTGCAGGGTTCTCAAATTATATGTCACCCATCAAACCTCGTAATGCCCTATTGCCAGAAAGCTATGTTTGCAAGAGCAGTTGAAAACAGGATTTTTATTATTACCGCAAACCGTTACGGAACAGACGTCAGCGGAGAAAAAAGTATTTCCTTTACCGGAGGCAGTGTTATGCTTGATTATTCGGGAAATTATTTAGCAAGCGCTCCTGTTGATAAAGACGAAGTATTTATTGCCGGAATTAATCCCGGTGACGCACTAAACAAATTTATTAATCCGAATAACAATCTGTTCGAAGACAGAAAAGAAGAATTTTATTATAATTAAATTTTATAAAAATGAAAAAATTAATATTAGCTGTAATTTTTTTATGCAGTACACAGAGCATCTATTCACAAACAGGTTTTAATCCCGAGGATTGGTACGGACAATGGAAAGGAAAACTTGAAATACTGAAAGCGGGAACGCCGGAATTTCAGGACGTTGATATGGAGCTTCATATCTCAAAAACAACTTCAAATGATACTTTGAACTTTACCATTATTTACAAATCAAGCACAATTAATCAGGAAAGAAAATATAAATTAATTGCTATGGATGCGGAAAGAGGTTTATTTAAGTTAGATGAAAATAACGGTATAATTCTGGATATGAATTATTTTGGAACAGGTTTATATTCGACCTTTGAAGTTCAGGGTATTTTGATAACCTCGGCTTACGTCCTTTCGGAAGGCGCAATTCACTTCTCTGTTATTTCTTCAAACTACAAAAGTCCAAACGAATCGAAATCCCCGGAAGATAATATGACGGTAAATTCATTTCCCGTGTATGCTTTACAAAAAAGTATTTTAAAAAAATAGCTTATTGAAACAAATATTTCTTTATGTAGTTAAAAAAATAGAGTAAAACTTTAAAAATAAAAAAATGAAAACAAAAATATTGATTATTTTTCTTGCGGTTTTTTCCGTTTCGCTTTTTGTTTCAGGTACTTCATTTTCGCAGGTTGTATATATCACAAGTTATAAGTCCGATGCCGACAAAATAATTTATGTGTCCGAATATAAATCCGATGCCGATATGGTAGTGTATGAAACGGAATATAAGTCGGATGCAAAACCATATAGCGGGATTTGGTACTTCACTAAGTATAAATCGGATGCCGATTGGAAAATTTATTTCACTAAGTATAAATCGGATGCCGATATTGTAGTTTATTTTTCGAAATATAAATCCGATGCCGGCTGGAGATAAGCAAAGAACCTTATGATAATATACATACACGGATTTGGAAGCTCCGGCGGAGGTACAAAAGCTGTTGAGACGACCGGTTTTTTTAAAAATGACACAGTACTTGCGCCGACACTTCCCATTGAGCCGGTTGCCGCAATAGATTTTTTAAGCGGCGAAATTGAAAAATCCCGGGAAAAAGTTTTCCTGATAGGAAGCTCGCTCGGAGTTTTTTATTAAATAATACTTTCAGCTAAATATGACATTTCTGCCGCTTTGATTAATCCTGCGGTGAATGCATTTAGCGGATTAAGAGGATATATAGGAAAGCAAACACGTGACAATGGAGAAGAGTTTGAATGGAGGGAAGAGCATGTTAATCAACTGGAAGAAATGAATAAAAAATATTTCGCTAAACTAAAAAGTGAAAATATTATGCTCTTACTTGCAAAGGATGACGAATTACTTCCATATAACAAAACTCTTTCATTAATAAAAAATCCGGCGAAAACAATCATTCTTGATGAATGTACTCACCGGTTTTTAAAATACAACCAAGTACTTCCGGAAATAAAAAGTTTTTTTGAAAACCGCCCGTAATGTATTGAAAAAAGGATTTATTATCCTTTATAAACATTGCTATTCATAACCGAAACAAGAATTTGATAAAACTTATCCCAGATTTTTTCGGTTTGTTCATTCCATTCATTACCGGTAATGGTTTTTAATGCATGAAACAATGCCGCTTTAAAAGTCTCGTATTGCTTTTCGTCAACACCGTAATCTGCATGCCTTTTTCCCAAATCCTGAATAGCCGGTAAAATAATATTTGGATTGTTTAGTCCTTCAGATACAATTTTCATCATATTCATAATTCTATGCTGCTGATCTTCAATATCTCCCTTAAATAACTTTGCAGAATCGGGATCAAGCTCGAATAACTTATCGTACAACAATTTCCAGCAATCGGTAAATTGTACTTTTTTAAAAGTATCCTGAATTACTTGTATTTCTTCTTTTGTGAATGTATGTTCCATTTTTTATATATTATTAAAGAAACTTTACAATTTTTAACTTACAGAACATAAAATTAGTTCAAATAAAATTAAAATTGAAGTATATTAAGTTTATTAAGTTTATAAAGTAAAAAGTTATTGAAGTCCTTTTTCCGTATAAAATCTTAAAAAGGATATTCTTATCTGTTAATAAATTGTTACGGCTGTTTTATGACTTTTTTAGAACTATTCCGATGTTTAATTTGTTAAGGAAAATGAACTTAATTATATAATTTATCAAATATTTTAATGAAAGCAGAGATTAAGAACAAAGCGTCTTTACCCGGAAAAACAGGGACTAACGGAAAAGCAAAATTCAATAAAGAAGAAATATTAAATGATTTTAAACTCGTTGTTTATAGCCGTCAGGCAAGCGTGCTTGGCAGAAAAGAAACTTTAATCGGAAGGGCTAATTTCGGAATATTCGGAGACGGAAAAGAATTGGCTCAGATAGCTATGGCTAAACAGTTCAAAAATGGTGATTTCAGATCGGGTTATTATAGAGACCAGACTTTTGCTTTTGCAACAGGTATATCGGATATTAAGAAATTTTTTGCTCAGTTATATGGAGATACCAATGTTAATAACGAACCTTTTTCCGCCGGAAGAGGAATGAACAATCATTATGGCAACAGATTGCTTGACGAAAACGGAAAATGGAAGAATATAATGGAGATGAAAAATACTTCATCGGATATTGCCCCTACAGCCGCTCAAATGCAAAGATTGCTCGGTCTTGCCTATGCTTCAAAATTATACAGAAATAATCCAAACCTCTCATATCTAAATAATTTTTCCGTTAACGGTAACGAAGTTGCTTTCGGTACAATTGGCAATGCAAGTACAGCCGAAGGAGCTTTTTTTGAAACTATAAACGCTGCCGGAGTTTTGATGGTCCCAATGGCAATGTCAATCTGGGATGACGGTTTTGGTATTTCAGTGCCAAATATTTATCAGATGACAAAATCCAATATCTCTGAAATTCTTGAGGGATTCAGGTATGACGAAAAGAAAGAACAGGGTTATTTGATTTACAAAATACCGGGTTGGGATTATGAAGCGCTTGTTAAGGGATATGAAGAAGGGATAAAAATGGTCAGGGAAAATCATATTCCGGCTATATTTCATATCGTTGAAATGACTCAACCGCTTGGACACTCTACTTCCGGATCTCACGAGAGATATAAATCAAAGGAAAGACTACAATGGGAAAAAGATTACGATTGTATTGTTCAAATGAAAAAGTGGATAATCGAAAAACAAATTTCAAGCGAAGACGAGCTGACTGCTATTGAGAATAATGCAAAAACAGAGGTTAAAAAAATTCAGCAGGAGGCATGGGATGAATATTTAAACCCAATTAAAAAAGAGAGAGACGAAGCAAATAAACTGATAATATCGCTCGCATCTTCAAGTAAAAATGCCGATAAAGTAAAATCCGCAAGTGATTCTATAATGAAAGCCCTTGAGACGACGAGAAGAGTAATCGGCGCCGGAGTGTTTGAAGCTATCAGAGTTACAAAGGATGAAAAAAATCTCCCTGAAAGAATAGCATTGATAGATTGGTACGAAAAATTCAAAGAAGAAAATACTGACAGATTCAGTTCGCACTTATACAGTCAATCAGACGAAAGTCCGATGCTGATAAAAGAAGTGAAGCCCGTTTATAATGAGTCTGCTCCAAAGGTTGACGGCAGAGAAGTACTGCTTGCGTTTTTTGATGAACTCTTTGCAAGAGACCAGAGAGTATTTGCTATCGGCGAAGACGTAGGTCAACTTGGAGATGTAAACCAGGGTATGGCAGGACTACAGGCGAAATACGGAGACATTAGAATTACCGATACCGGTATCAGGGAACAAACAATTGTAGGACAGGGAATAGGTTCCGCACTCAGGGGTTTAAGACCGATTGTTGAAATTCAGTATCTCGACTACCTGCTTTATGCTTTGCAGATAATGAGTGACGACCTTGCAACAACTCACTGGAGAACTAAAGGCGGACAGAAATGCCCGTTAATCGTAAGAACAAGAGGACACAGACTTGTTGGAATTTTCCACGCAGGTTCTCATATGGGATTAATGCTTCATGCCTTCAGAGGAATTCATATTTGCGTACCAAGAAATATGACACAAGCTGCCGGATTTTATAATACGCTATTAAAAGGTGATGATCCGGGAATAGTGGTTGAAAGATTAAATGCTTACAGATTCAAGGAAAAACTGCCTCAGAATTTAAACGAAATGACGGTTCCGCTTGGAGTTCCGGAAATTCTTGAAGAAGGGAATGATATTACAATTGTAACTTACGGACCTTGCGTAGATATTGCTTATGCAGCCATTAATAAATTAAAAGAACATAACATTTCTGTTGAACTTATTGACGTAAGAACTTTACTTCCTTTTGACAGATATGAAATGATTCTTGAATCTTTAAAGAAAACAAACAGGGTTTTATTCCTTGATGAAGATCTGCCCGGAGGAGCCACTGCTTATATGATGCAGGAAGTTCTCGATAAACAGGGCGGATATAAATATCTGGATTCAAATCCTAAGTGTTTAAGTGCAATGCCCCACAGATGCGCCTATGGAAACGATGGAGATTACTTCTCAAAACCAAACCCGGAAAATGTCTTTGAAGCAGTTTATGAAATTATGCACGAAAGCAATCCTGCTAAATTCCCCGGTATATTCTGATTTTTTATATTCCTTTATTTGAATTTATAATTACGTTACTTTTGGCAATTAAAAATATAACAGAAAAAAATACTTTATGAAAAAATTTATCTCTGCTTTCATATTTGTTCTTGTCATTCACATGTCACTGAACATAGATAATTGTATGAGCCAATGGACTCAGACAAATACTCCATCTGCAATAATATATTCAATAGGTGTTAAAGATAATCTAATTTTTGTTGGTACTCCGCTTGGTGTTTTCCGCTCAATTAATTTCGGGAACACCTGGCAAAATATAAACCTTGGCGTTGTAAATCTTTATGTCAGTACTTTTGCCGTTAGCGGTCAATCTGTATTTGCCGGAACAAAAGACAGGGGAATTTTCCGTTCAACGGATAATGGAGATACCTGGATGGCAGCAAATAACGGACTTTCAAGCACATACACAACTCAGGTATTAACCGGCAAGGACAGGGTCTTTTCTGTAGTCGGCGGAAAAGTTTTTTATACTCAAAACAACGGTGACAGCTGGACAGAAATGCCCGGTGTATCAGGTGTAAGAACAATTGCTTTCAAAGACGAGCAATTATTTGCCGGTGCGGAAGAAGGAATATTTATGACACCCGATAATGGAGGCGAATGGTTTAAAATTAATTATTCGCTTAATGTAAGATGTATGACTATCAGTGCCGGAAATATTTTTGTCGGCACAGAACTAAGCGGTATATACGTTTCGTCTGATGATGGGAAAAACTTCAATGCGGTTAATAACGGAATTCCGGAAATGTTTACAATAAATTCTCTTGCCGCAATTGGAACAAGCGTTTTTGCCGCAACTGACGGTGCAGGCGTTTATTTTTCGATTAACAGCGGAACAAGCTGGCTGCCCGTAAATAACGGACTCGTTAGCCAAAGAGTTTTAACTCTTCATATTGATAAAGCAAATTTATTTGCAGGCACCTTTGGAGGCGTTTTCATTTCAAGGGATAACGGAAATTCCTGGCAAAATATCGGAGAAGGAATTACTAACGGACAAACGATTAATTGCTTTTCTGCCAGCGGAAATAACTTATACGTTGGAACCGACAGAGGCAGGGTTTTTGTCTCGCCCGACGAAGGTGTAACGTGGAAAGCTTATAGCAATCAGGGTTTAATAAAAGAAATATCCGGAAAAATTGTATCAACCGTAGGCGACATAAATTCATTGTTTGTTAACGGAAGCTTTATTTATGCGGCAACAGATAGCGGTGTTTTCCGTTCACTTGACGACGGCATTACCTATAAACCGCTCTCATTGCAATGGAGAGGCGTTAATGTGTATTCGGTTTTGGTTCACCAAAATCATATTTATGCAGGAACATCACAGGGATTTTATTTTACAAAAGATGACGGAAAAATGTGGAACCTCGTTGATAATGCATTCAACGGTCTGAAAGTTACTGTAATGAAATCTTCCGGAAGTAATTTTTATTGTACTACCGGAAACGGAGTTACGGCGGTTATCAATAAAGAACTTATTTCAAGTAAACTTCCCGTTAATGCAGAAATATACGACCTTGCAATCAATAAAAAACATATTTTTGCCGCAACGTTCGGAACAGGAATTTATAAAGCGGACAGTGATAACTCCGACTGGGAAGAATCAAACGAAGGTCTTGTCAATACGCAAGTAACTTCTATTGTTTCACTTGGCGAAGAAACATTAATAATCGGAACCTGGGGCTCAGGTATTTTTTATTCCACCGATAACGGCGATAAATGGTATCCGGCTAATCAGGGATTAATAGATATGAAAGTACGTTCGTTGATTATAAAAGGAAATACTCTCTTTGCAGGTACAGAGCAGGGTTTGATTTATAAAAGAAATCTGTCGGAGTTTACAGAAAAAGATTAGTAAAAAAAAGGGTGATGAGTACTATATTTCCGTACCTAAGCCCTCACGGATGGTCCCGGCTTAGTGCTCATCATCCAAAATTTTAACGCACCAAATTTTCTTAGGCAGACAAACAGTCTGCCTTCTTTATTTAATACGAAATAAAACTCAAAAAAGTTTAATAAATTTAATTTAAATTTTCAAAAACAAAAACTTCAAGTTTACCGCTTTTCCATTCGGCTTTATTCATATTACCTTTTTGACACAAGGAACTTAGAAAATCTGAGGGGTTTGAAAAATGTTCCCACACCTGAGGTAGATATAAAGCCCTGTTTTGTCCTTTTGATATTATTACGCCTTTATCTTTAATTTCTCTAAGCAGTTCTTCTTCCGAAGAGTAAAAAAGTTGTTCCGGTTTTGATAATACCGAAATCTCATAAGATAAATCTTTTAATTCATCTTTTCTTACCCGAGAAAACCTCCGGTCTCTTGTGGCGGCACTGATAGCGTTTTCTATTATGCTGTCCGCAAGAGAGCCTTGCGGCTCTATTGTTCCTATACAACCTCTTAAATCATTTTTTATTTTTAATGTTACAAAACATGCAAGCTCGTTATTAAATTTTTCCGGGTAACTTTTTAATTTTAGCTTTTTCCCTTCACCTATAAAGGATTCGACGCTTTGTTTTGCAAGTGATTCCATATACTCTATATCGGTTTCGGAAAAAACAATTTCGTTTTCATTCTTGCTCTGCTCCGTGAAAATAAAAGCTGAGTATCCTACAACCCTTGATTTATCACCTGTTACATCTCCCGAATTTGCATACTTCAATAATTCAGGTTTCCAGTTAAGTTTTTTTGCAAGCTCAAGTAATGCCATAACCGCATAGGGGGAATCAATCTCTGCGTCTTTAATTTTTTCGGAATTCAATTCTTCTATTGAGGTTATTGTATATTTATCAAGTGTAGTTGCCTCGTCGTAATTATGAAAATGACTTAAATCAACAGAAACCACTATTACGGTTTCATCGGTTAAATATTTTTCAAGAATAGAAGAAAACTCTTTGTAATCTGTCTTCCCGACGTATAGCGGTATTATCGAAAAATCTTTTAAAACGCATTGCAGGAACGGCAATTCAATTTCGATGGAGTGTTCGTTAGTATCGGCTTCCGGTATTACGGAAATATTTTTCTCGCCTTTAAAACTTTTATTTTTTTTACTGACCGGTATTTTTCCCAAAGGGGTTTCAAAATTATCATAATCAGATGCGGCAATGCCTTTCAGATAATAATGGTGTGCGGTGCCAAGTATTATAACTTCTTTAATATTCTCCGGAATACTTTTAAAAGCGAAAGCCGCTACCTGCCCGGAATACATATATCCCGCATGCGGTACGATTATTGCCTTTACCGCTTTGTTATTTACTGCTCCGGTATTTTCCAGATAATTTTTTAATTCGTTACGAAGTTCATTGGCATTTGATGAATACCATGTTCCCGCACAATATGGTTTTCTAATATTTTGTTTCATTTTAAACATTTCCCGTGTAAACGTTTTTTAGGTATTTTAAGGCTGTTTCTTTAAAACTGTTTAATAACTCTATCGGAGTGGTTTTTATATCAAGCTTATATCTCGGAAAAGCTCTCGATATATGTAAAACTATTTCAGGATTCAGCGATTTTAAAAATTTACATAATTCGGTAAATTCTTTCAGGTTATCGTTGAAATCTTTTATTAAAAGAAAAGTTACTTCTAAGTGTTTTTTATGTTCGGCTATAGTTCTGATTGTGTTTATAGTCGTTTCTAATTTTCCGTTGCATATATTTTTATAAAATGAATCATTGAAAGACTTCAGGTCAATATTAAAAGCATCAATATAGGGAATTAATTCAAGCAAAGGCTTTGGATTGATTTGCCCGTTGCTTACCATTACCGTTTTTATGTTATTCTCTTTACAAAGCACAGCCGTTTCAAACATATATTCATAAAAGATTACAGGCTCGTTATATGTAAATGCAAGAAATTCAAGATTATTTTTTTTGCAAATAGAAATTAAATCAACCGGGGTTAATTCTTTTTGGTTTTCCAAAGAATCTATCGTATGCTCATCTGCCTGACTTATATCAAAATTCTGGCAAAATTGGCAGGAAAGATTACATCCGTATGTTCCTATGCTAAGTATATCCGAACCGGGATAAAAATGAAACAATGGTTTCTTCTCTATCGGGTCAATATGAATTGCAACAGGCTTTGCGTAAACAAGCGAATAAAGTACTCCGTCAATATTTTTTCTTACTCCGCAAACGCCTGTCTTCCCGTCAACAATTAAACATTCCTTCGGGCAAAGCAAGCATTTTACTTTATCTTTATCCGATAGAAAAAAGGAAGCTTTATGTAAATGCTTTATACTCATTATTTTTAAATGCTTCTTTCAACTCTTCACTGTCATATACTTCCTGCTCGGTTATAACTTTCGTTATAAACTTATTAGGCACGCCTTCATAATAAAAGTTTTCAGGTGTTATACCCGTTTCAGGTTCAACGCTCCAGATTTCAGTCGAGGATTTTCTTTTCTCCGGCTCTATGTTTCTGTCAAATGCAAATTTTCTGCTGTCTGTAAGTATATAAAAAGGTATTTCCATATGAAGACAGGAATGTGCAAGAGTTTCGGTTCCAACTTTGTTTATAAAATAATCCGGAAACAAACAGTCGCATCCGACTATTGCCATATCAGCTTTTGCCGCATACTTTGAAACCGCCGAATCAACTATAAATGTTACCTTATATCCGAGGTTTGAAATATACTGTGCCTGAAGTCTTCCCTCCATCTTAGGGCGGGCTTCCGTCTGAATAATGCTAACCTTTATTTTTTTTGTTTTAAGATAATCGAATAATGTTTCAACAGTGTGACTGTGACTGTGAAGCAAAATTGTTTTACCGTCGAAATCTATATTCTTAATTGCAAGCTCGGCAATTTTTTTATTTACGTCTTTCCACTTTTCGGAATATTCTTTTATAAATCCAAGAATATTTTTTCTCAGTAATTCAGCATCTTTAAGCGTGTTAATATTTTCCACAAACGGGTGTAGAAATATTTCAAACGATGATGAAAAATGAATTAAAGCCGAAAATTGATTGTGAACAGAGCGCAAACTATTAACCGCTCTCCTTATTATTTCAAGAAGTTTTTTAGCGCTTAATCCCGTGTTCTGGCTAAGCAATAGTTTTAAACTGTTTACAGTATTGTTTAAAACCTCCTGCGAGCCGGAAGAGCGGTCGGAACGAATTCTTACAACTGTTGATTTAAATTGTTCTATTGGGTTTTGTGTGTTCATATCGAAAAATAACTCTTAAAATATTTTAAAAACAGTCATCTTTCTCTTTATTGTTTTAATTAAAAAAATAATACATATTAAGGAGAATAAATAAATATAAACCTATTGGGAATATTAATATCATCGGCGATTATAATAACGTGGGGAAGCCATCTTTTTTATTGTATAAAATTTATTGAGCCTGATTTTTTAAATCCAATATTCTATTTACATATTTTATTTCAGGGATATTTATTTACCGGATTATTTATAACCTCACACGATGCAATGCACGGAATAGTTTCCGGTAATACAATAATAAACAATAATATTGGAAGACTGTCGGCTTTTTTATTTGCCGGCTTTTCATACTCTAAATTAATTAAAAACCACAGATTACATCACAAATATCCGTGTACAGAGAAAGACCCTGATTACTGTATGAAATCGCAGAATTTCTTTATCTGGATAGCCCGTTTTTTTTCCGGATATGTAACATTATGGCAGATAATAACCGTTGGAATTATCTTCAATTTATTGAGTCTGATAAACGGAGAGAGCAGGGTTTGGTTTTATTATGTTATTCCGTCATTTCTGGGAACATTCCAATTATTTTATTTCGGCACATATAAGCCGCACAAAAAACCTCACACGGAAAATATGAAACCTCACAACGCAAGGACATTGGCGAAAAACCATATACTCGCAATGATAACCTGTTATTTTTTCGGATATCATTACGAGCATCATTCACATCCTAACGTCGAGTGGTGGCGGCTTTATAAAACAAAAATTTAATCGGTTTTTTTAAGCTCGGAATTAATTAGCGATACTATCTGCTCGTCATCCGGCTTAACCTTGCTTTTAAATCTTCCTACTACATTACCGTTTTTATCAATCACGAATTTCTCAAAATTCCACGAGATATCACCGGCGGGTTCATAATTAATTAGCTTTGTGTATAAAGGATTTTTCTCATCACCGAGAACTTTTATTTTATCAAATAAAGTAAAAGTAATATTATAATTTGATGAACAGAACTCTTTTATTTCTTCATTTGTACCCGGTTCCTGCCCTCCAAAGTCATTACAGGGAAACGCAAGAATTTCAAAACCTTCATTTTTGTATTTGTTGTAAATCTCTTCGAGTTCTTTGTATTGCTTTGTATATCCGCATTTTGACGCAACATTAACAATGAGCAAAACTTTTCCGCTGTATTCCTTCAAAGATACAGTTTTACCGTCTAATGTGTTTACCGATAAATCGTGTATGTTAATTGTGTTGTTCACGATATTTTCATCCGGATTATTTTCATTTACTTTTACCTGAGCTTTTCCGCAATTAAAACTTAAAACAACTGCGGCAAATAAAAATATTTTTAAAAATGAACTTGATTTCATATAATTTTGTAATTTAATTTGTATATATATCTTCAAACACAAAAATTAAAAAATTAATTCAAAGCAAAAATGAGTCTGCACACACTTAAAGTAGTTCAGAAACTTCCTGTCTCCGTTAACCGGGCGTGGGATTTTATCTCCTCCCCTGCGAACCTGCAGGAAATAACACCGTCAAACCTTGGTTTTAAAATAACAACAGGAATTAACGACCCGCTTGAGAATCCATACACCCCAAGTATGTATCAGGGAATAGTAATCGGTTATACGGTAAAACCCATACTCGGCATTCCCATTAAATGGGTAACAGAAATTACACACATAGAAAAACCATATTTTTTTGTTGACGAACAGCGATTCGGACCTTATAAATTCTGGCATCACAAGCATTTTCTCAAAGAGATTGAAAACGGAGTAGAGATGACGGATGTAGTTCATTATATGCTTCCCTTTGGTTTTATCGGCGATATTATTAATACGTTGTTTGTTAAGAATGAATTAAAAAAAATATTTGATTAGATCGGAAGAGCACACGTCTGAACTCCAGTCACGAATCACCA
>CALKAJ010000135.1 GCA_937983305.1 uncultured Ignavibacteriota bacterium
CGCTTTTTTATCCTCCGTTGTCCATACATCAAACCTGTTTAAAAATGGTGATAACTTTGAACGAAATACTCGCTTTATTTTCTCCGGCTCAGGTGTCTTGAATCCGCCTATGTCGTCTGAGTCGTATGTTCGCTCCATTACAGGCAGTAATGCTGTCAGCTCGGCTTTGTCATATCCGGGCTTTAATTCTGTGCTTTTCTCGGCTCCGCAGCTCCATAGAAATATCAGGACTGCCGGAATAATGAAATAAAATAAGTTTTTTTTCATATCTTTATTTTTTAAAGTTTATAACTTCTTCTTTTCTTCCGACTCTATTTCTCCATCGCCTTCTTCTTCATCTCCGCAGGCATCTTCTCAATTGCATATCTTAATGCTGTGCGCGGCATCTCTTTCTTGTTTTTTATTACATATCTGAATACTTCCTTTTCGTGTGACTGACTCGCTGATTTCAACATCCACCCGTATCCCTTCTGTACCATGTCATCTTCGTCTCGCAGTAATATATCCGCTATCTCGAAAATATCTTTGAGAAACTTTCCTCTCCTCGCCGGTATTATTAATGATACTGCCGCCGCACGCCTCGTCCATCTGTTTCCGCTTTTTGCCATCTCTTTTAATCTGCTGATTTTCTCCGGATACATTTCTATAAATTCCCCTAATGTGTGATTGCAAAGTGTGTCGCAGGTTGCCCAGTTGTTTACGTAATTCTTTATCCATAGCTCAAATCTTGCTATGTCTGTCGCCTCGTATTTCTTGTGGACAAAGTATGACCAGTTGCACGCTATAAATGAATCTTCAAGAAACCCCGTCTGAAATAATGTTTCGCAAAGTATGAATATTTCGGATTTTCTCTTCGTCTCTATCTTTTTGAAATATTCCTTGCTTATCTTTTGTACCGTTGCAGACCTTATCCCGCGGCTCTTTACCTCTTCTTTGAAAAACCTCTGACTTATCTCCCGCGTCTTTTCGTCAGCATTTTTCCTCAATTCCTTTATTACACCGTCTGTTATGTTTTCCATAATATTTTGTCAAAAAGAATTATTTACGGAATTTACTGATATAAATTGTCAGTTTCAATATTAATACCCTGAACTTATTATCTAACTTCGATTTCTTTCCTGTGAATTCCCCCGTACAGCATCGCGCTCATCTCCTCCGATAAGCTCTCTATGCTGTGTATCGCCCTGTCAGGCTCGGTTTCAATCATCGCTCTGATATTACTTAGTTCTCCGAATAAAAACTCCGGATTTATCTGTGCCCTCAATAATGATAGCTCTCCCGATATTTTCTGCTTCTCCGCCTCCCTCTGCCGTATTACATCTTCGTACCATATCAGCCATATCTTCATTAATGAACCTAATACAGCAAATAAAAAATTTGTCTCGAGAAATGCAAAATAGTTTTCTGAAAATATAGGCTTTATCATTATTTTTATGTAAAAATAAGTAATAGGTATTGTCAGTATCCAGATAAATAAAAATCCCGTTATTATTAAAAATACGATTTTTCTTCTTTCAAGATATCTCTTCGTTATGAACGCATAATAAATGTAAAACACCAATGCCATTGAAGCAAAGTAAATTAAATTGTCGAGTAATATTGAAATCACTGCTTCGTTTCCAATCCATCGGATACTTTGAAGTCCTATCACCGCAAAACTTACTGCCCAGAAAATTAAATGAAGCCGTATTATATACTTTCTTTTCATCTGTTAATGGCTGCGAAAAACTTCTCTTTGTAAAAATTTCCAATCGGCAATTCTTTGTTCCCGATTTTTACATATTGCCCTTCTATTGAGTCAATCTTCTCCAGCGATACCATATACGATTTGTGTATCCTTATAAATCTTGATTCGGGTAATGTCTGCTCTATTATTTTAAAACTTAACAGCGTAATTATGTTTCCTGTCTTTGTCTTTATTACTACATATTCGCTCATTCCTTCTATATATAATATGTCGTCGAAATTTATCTTCACCATCTTGTAATTTGACTTTACAAAAAAATAATCTCTTGTTTCTGTAATGGGTTGATTTTTCTCTCTCTTTATTATTTCGTATGCCTTCTCAACTGCTTGTAAAAATCTTTCAAATGAAAATGGCTTGAGCAGATAGTCCGTTACACTTAAGTCAAATGCTTCAACTGCGTAATTTCTGTATGCTGTCGTCATTATTACATTCGGCTTCCTCGTCAGTGACTTTAATAATTGCGTCCCGGATATTCCGCCCATCTCTATATCCAGAAAAATTAAATCTGCTTCGTTCTTAACTATATATTCCAATGCTCCGATTCCGTCTGTGAATTTCTTTATTAATTTTAAACACGGTACCTGCGAGATGTAATATTCTATTATGTCAAGTGCCGGCGGCTCATCATCTGCCGCTATACATTTAATTATCATCTGAGATTTATTTTTAAGTTTACGGAAAATATCTTGTCGCTGTTTGTTATGTCAAGTTTATATCTGTTTTCAAATATTAAGTCAAGTCTCCGCCTGATATTTGTAAGCCCGAATCCGCTGTTCCTGCTCTGCATTTCACTTTTATCCTTTATGTAATTCTTTGTCCTGAAATTAATTTCCTCTCCCGATACTTCTATTCCGATTTCTATTCCGGGGGATTTGCTTAATTTATTGCCGTGCTTGAATGCATTCTCAATAAATGGCATAAATATTAATGGGGGAATATCTGTCGTTTGGTAATTTCCGGAAATTCTGAAATCTATATACCCCGCATCACTGTATCGGATTTTCTCAAGCTCAAGGTAATTTCTTATATGTTCAATTTCTTTACGCATTGGTACTTTCTCGTTTGATGATTCGTTTATCATATATTCCATTATGCCGTTCAGTTTCTCAATACTGATTACCGCCTTCGAAGGCATCTTCTTTATTAATGATTTTATGTTGTTTAATGTGTTGAATAAAAAATGAGGATTTATTTGTGCCCGTAACATTGCTAATTCCGTTGTGATGTTCTGCTTTGCCGTTTCGTGCTGTTTAATCTGATTGCTGTACCAGATTAATGATACTTTGGAAAGACTTCCTGATATTGCAAATATTGTCTGATAAGCAAATATTGAGTATATCACATTCTTTATGCCTGTTGTTAATGAATATGTAAACGGATTTGTTGTTGCAATCTTGTATGAAATGGGTATGTAATATAAAAACGAAAATATAAAACTGAATACCGTCAGATAAATTATACCGCCCGCCGCGAATATGATAACCTTCTTCTTTGTGAATATCTTCTGAGTTATTGATAGATAAAATAAATAAAATGTCAGCATATTGAAAACCGTTCTCATTGAGACACTTATTACTACCGGAATAAATAATTCGTTCCCGATGTATGCCAGTGTGTTCATTATGGCAAAAATAAATACCGCTATCCAGAAAATTATGTGTAACCTTTTTAAAGTCTTGGTTTCCATTTTTATTTATTAACGCAAAATAATAAACATCTGCCTTATTTAATAATCATTTTTCCGTAATTCGTTTTTTATGTTTTTTTTGCCTGTGAATTTCCTTGTTTCACTTGATTTTTTCCTCGTTTCGTTGAATTTGTTTGTCCGCCGCTGTTTCCTTTGCGTATCAAAACTAAACTTATTTTAAAACTAAAATATTACTGTATGAAAATTTTTATCATTACTTTTTTCCTTTCTCTGCTCTTCACTTCCGGCTTTGCTCAGCCTATCCCCGAAGATAGCCTCTATCTCTCTCAGACACCTCCCGGATATACAGCAAAAATATTCGCATTACCCGTAAACGGTACGATGCGTCCTGTTGAAAGACTAACCATTACATCAGACGGAAAAGAAATATATTTCTGTGAAATTAATACTTATCCTGTGAGTGTCCAAAGAATTAAATGTTTTAAATATCTTAACGATAAATGGCAGGGTCCTTTCGTTGTCTTCGAAGGGTTTATGGGTCCCGCGCTTTCTCCGAATGATAGTGTTATGTACATGGAAATTAATGCTAATACTTTCGCAACAGCATATTATTCTGTCAGAACCGGCTCAGGTTGGAGTACACCTGTCAAATGTATAAATACCAATCAACAGACACATTATTTCCAGGAAACATTTCTGAAAAATTTTTATGTGTCCGCTACTTTTCCGGGAATAGCGTCAAAAGATTTGGGCTGTCTTCAGTTAATCGGAAATGATACGACTATTCAAAATCTTGGAAAACCAATTAATTCCGGAATGGATGAAAACGATTTCTTTATCTCAAGAGATGAATCTTACATTATTCATGCAAGGAGTTCTTCATCTGTTGCCGGCGATCTGTTTATTAGTTATAAAAAACCGGACGGTAAATGGACAAATCCCAAATCACTCGGTCCACAGGTTAACACGCCAAGTCCTACATACGAATTCGGACCGTTTGTTACTCAGGACGATAAGTATTTGTTCTTCACACGAGGCGGTAATGTTTGGGCATCTTATTTTATCTACTGGGTAAGAATTGACAATCTGATTGATAGTCTCGAACATACAAACTTTATCCCGTATCTCGCGAATCAAATCCCGACTCAAAGAGATACCGTTAATGTTCCGTATAATTTTGTTATCCCGGATTCTACCTTCATAGACGATGATGGTAATAATACTCTTTCGTATTCCGCAGTTCTTAGCAATGGTAATCCTCTGCCTTCCTGGTTGAATTTTAATCCGCAAACGAAAACCCTTTACGGAACACCTCCTTCTGTCGGTACTTTTTCCCTGAAAGTTTCCGTCACAGATAACGATTCCGTGAAAGCTCATTGCTTCTTCGATTTAGTCGTTGTTCAGCAAACTGCTATTAATCCTTCAAACGAACAGGTTGTAAATCAATATAAACTGTTTCAGAATTTCCCGAATCCTTTTAATCCCTCTACCGTTATAGGGTATTCATTGCCGAAATTCGGTTTCGTTAATATAAAAGTATATAACATACTCGGCAAAGAAATCTCTTCTCTTGTTAACTCCGCTCAAAAAAGCGGATACCACGAAATTACATTAAACACTGACAATCTGAATCTGTCTTCCGGTATCTATTTCTATACCATCACCGTAAGTGATGTTAATACCGGCAATGTTTTCCGAGAATCTAAAATAATGAACTACATAAAATAATTTGAAACCGTAATGGAAACTATTAATTATTCTCTTGAATGAAAAATCAATTTTAGCTTATTTGTAAAAACTTTGATTCTAATAAAGAGTTATTCGGTAAGTAAAATAAATCCTATAATGAAACTAATTCCGGCACTACTTTTATTTGCTTTGACTTTTCTGAATGGTTTTAGTCAGGAATTGAACCTGAAAGAACAGGCTTTGGAAGAGTTTAAGAAAGAGCATTACAGCGAAGCAATCCTCTTGCTTGAACAAGCGGCAATACAAAACCCGCAGGATGCTGAAATCTTCTACTATTTAGGATGGTTTAACCATTACAGGGCTTATGACAGCAGACCATTCAAAGGCTACGACTATTCATATTCAGATAGAATCTTTATGTATCTGGATAAAGCACTTGAATTAAAACCTGACTATGGAGACGCAAAATATTTCTATGGTGCGGAATGCAGCGGTAATGCGTTTATTGCTATGCAGAATTACGACCTTAACAGTCTGAAATATTTTTATAAACTCGCCGATGATAAAGGTGCTTATCCGCTCTGGCTGAAAGAGTTCGGAAGAAATTTTTTAAACAGCTGTGATGAAAATGCAATTTTGTTTACAGGCGGAAACGCCGATTTTGACGTATGCACTTATTTGCAGTTACACGAAAACTTAAGACCGGATATCACCTTAATTCCTATCGGAAACATCGACCGCCCCTGGTATGTAAAGTTCCTGAAAGACGGGCTTGATGGCGGTGTAAAAAAAATTGATATACAACTTACCGAAAAACAAATAATGGATATGCATCCTTATAAATGGGATACCACCAATGTGTCTATTCCGATTTCTCAGAAAGACAAAGAAAAGTTTAAACTTTCGGAAGATTACAGGATGCAATGGCAGATAGAACCTGATTTATTTTCGGAAAGAATGCATTCAAAAATAGAAAGCGAAAAAGCAAAAAAACGCACTTTCCTGAGTCCGCAAAGAGCTGTCTTGCTTCAGATAATTGAAGATAATTTTTCCGGACGTCCTGTGTTTTTTTCAAACTTTTGTTCGACTGCTCTTTACGGCGGTTTAAATAAATTCTTCCAAAATTGCGGTATGGTTTCACGCTTAACACCCGTACTTACACACGGCACTGAATATGCATTCGACTACGGCATAATGGAACTACTGCTCCGGGAAAGTAACGTAAAAAACTTTAACACTATAACAAATAACGATATGCCGCGTATATCAGGTGTAATAGCATCGGGATACTTTCAGACTTTTTTTAACTTGTCGGATAATTACGGTATTGAGAAAAAAAGCAAAGAGAGATTAAAAAATCTGTTTGTAAAATATTTCAAAATAGGTTACAACACTGAATATGAAACGGAAATACTAAAATCATTGGAAAATTAATTTGATGTCGAAATACTCTGATAAATCTATAAAAAATAATTTTGTAGTAAAAACTAAAAATATTTAAAATGAAAGCATATATTTGCACTAAATACGGTCCGCCCGAAGTTCTTCAGCTAAAAGAAGTAGAAAAGCCTGTGCCGAAAGATAATGAAGTTCTTATAAAAGTAATTGCAGGAACGGTACACATTGGCGATACTAAAATCCGCCGCTTTGAACCGGGATTAGGTCCTGTTAAAGATTTCTTTTATAAACCGCTTATGCGTATTATTCTTGGCATTAAAAGACCGAGAAGGAAAATTCTTGGTATGGAACTTGCCGGTGATATTACAGCAGTTGGTAAATCAGTCACAAAATTTAAAGTCGGTGATGCGGTTTTTGCATCTACTGAATTACGTTTTGGTGCTCACGCCGAATATTGCTGCTTGTCTGAAAATGCTGCGATTGCATTAAAACCTGTCAATATGTCTTATGAAGAAGCCGCCCCTGTTTCAAATGCGTGTTTAACAGTCTATAATAATTTTAAAAATGTAATAATACATAAAGGGGATAAGGTTTTAATTTATGGTGCTTCGGGTAGCGTTGGCACCTATGCTGTCCAATATGCAAAGTACTTCGGTGCAGAAGTTACAGGTGTATGCAGTACTGCGAATATTGAAATGGTGAAATCACTTGGAGCCGATAAAGTAATCGATTATACGAAAGAAGATTTTACACTTCGCGGTGAAACATATGATGTTATTTATGATGCAGTTGGAAAGATTGAGTATTCAAAACGCAAGAAATCACTGAATAAGACCGGAGTCTATCTCTCAGTACTTGCAATTAATGGCAACATCAAACTAAAAGCCGAAGACCTGAATTATATAAAGGAACTCTGCGAGGCAGGACATCTTAGAACAATAATAGATAAATGTTATTCCTTTGAACAAATGATTGAGGCTCACCGATATGTTGACAAAGGTCATAAAAAGGGGAATGTTGTAATACGTATTTAATCCCGGATTCAGGTACCGCAAAATTACCATTGATATATTTAAAATATATTTCTAACTTATTGCGTGGAAAGTGTTCTTTGATATAAGATATTAAAAATTTACCCTGGGGATATTCGTTTAGCAAAAATGGTAATCCGGGCATCAGGTGTGAGATAATTGAAAATTTTATCAGGGTTTTTTGATTACATTCTAATTTCGTAGGTATAAAATTTTTCTTATTTGCATTAGTATTTTAAATAATAATAATTTACGGCATAATAAAAACATTTTAAAAAAATTTTATGAAAAAACTAACTGTAGTTTTAGTAATCGCGGGAGTAATGCTGTTCTTAAATTACTCATCCCTTTTTTCGCAATTTACTATTCAGAGAGTCAATCTCAATCAGAATAACGTAAATGCCTATTTCCAGAATACCGGCATCTTTAATCAAAACACTAACTCCACAAACACTCCCGGCTTTGAATGGCCCAAAGGCTCAAATAAATTTGCAATTTTTACAACCGGGCTCACTATCGCAGGATATATTAATAATCAATTCGCTATGACTGCCGCATCTTATGGCGGTGAATATGCACCCGGTTATTCTAATAACGGAGTTGCTTACACCGGTTCCGAATTTAAAATTTACAATGTTAAAATAGGGGATAGCTATATCTCAAATCCCGATTGGGTAAACTGGGGACTTATGGTCCCTTATGGAGCCCCGTTTATTGACCATAACAATAATTCCACCTATGAATATATGATTGATACTCCCGGTGTCCGAAACGCAAGTCAGACGATTTTTATGGCTTTAACTGATGGCTTTGCATCTTCTCATAATGCAGGAGAAGGATTTGGAGGCGGCGTTATATCTCCGCTTCTTTATGCCGATTTGAGAATTACTGCCTGGTGTTATGCAGATACTTTATATAAAGATATGCAGTTTATTAAAATGGATTTGATAAATAAAAATACTGTCAAATGGGATTCTGTTTTTGCTTCCGTTGTTTGTGACCCGGATTTAGGTGATTCCGGGGATGATTATATAGGATGCGATACAAGCTTAAAATTAGGTTTCTGTTATAATGCTGATAATAACGACCCGATATATGGCGCCGCACCGCCTGCTTCGGGAATAATTTTGTTAAACGGGTTAACAAGAAAAAATGTTGTCCCTAATCAAAAAATAGGACTTTCTTCTTTTGTGCATTTTACAGATCTAGGGGCTTCTCCCCCTCCGTGTGAATCAGATCCTAACGGTCAACCGATTCCTGCATATTACATGATGCGCGGATATAAAAAAGATTTTTCACCATATATGAATCCGACAACAACTCCGCCTTTTCAAACGAAATTCTGCTATGAAGGAGATCCGGAAAATAATACGGGGTGGAGTGAGTTTCATGGCTCAGTTCAGAATTGTGATGGTATTAACGGTCAGATTATTTCCGTTAATCCTTCGGGTGATAGAAGATTTGTTATGAGCTCCGGCAGTCTTAATCTTAGTATCCAACCCGGAGAAACGCAAACAATTTATTTATGTCAGCTTGCCGCACGAGGCTCTAATAATCTGAACTCCGTTACTAAATTAAAACAGCTTTCTTCAAGAGCATGGAATTTTTATAACAGTTTTATTAACGTCAGCATCAAAAACCTTTCAACCGAAATTCCAAAATCTTTTTCACTTGAACAAAACTACCCGAACCCGTTTAACCCAACAACAAAGATTCAGTTTCAAATCCCGTTCTGTCATTCGGAAGTAGGTGAGTCTTTTGGCATCCCGATTTATCGGGACCGGAATCCACTTGTAGTTATTAAAGTCTTCGACATCCTCGGCAAAGAAGTCGCAACCCTCGTTAACGAATCTCTCCAACCCGGCACCTATGAAACCACCTTCGATGCAAGTAACCTCTCTTCCGGAATCTACTTCTACCAATTACGATCCGACAACTTCATCCAAACCAAAAAACTAACATTAATAAAATGAAATATTTTCCCATCTCGTTCCTAAGCTCCGGCTTAGGAACGCACAAAAAAATTTTTCACATCTCGTTCCTAAGCTCCAGCTTAGGAACGCACAAAAAAATTAACTACACCCATTTGTGTAAATACCGTTTCTCTTTCTCGGGAAAAATGTTAATAGTTATTTTACTTATGTTGATTTGCAATGTTGCAATTTCTCAAACGGGTTTTTGGAATAAATCACAAAGGGTAACAACAGGATTTGTTGATAAGAATCCTTCCTTTGATACTAAGCGACCGTACAATTGGGGCACGGCTAATTTTACTTTCCTCATCTTTGAAAGGTGGTCATCTTTGAATACATCAAATATTTGTGTAACGAAATTCGGATACGACAGCTCTTTTGGCGGTGTTCAATATTTAACAAATAATAATAAGTTAAATAAAAATCCAAAGATTGCATACAAAATGGTATCGAGTTATGGAAATACCCTGACAAACGCTATGGCTGTTTGGGAAGTTTATGAAAATTCGCGTACAAATATTTACGGTGCAACATATAATAATAATGTCTGGTCTGCTCCTTATCCAATAGATACTTCATCCGGAAATAAAGCAAATCCATATATTTCGTATAACAGCGCACTTTCGAATTATTATCTCTATTCTATTGTATATGAAAAAGATGGTGACATTATTTACAAAAATTATGAATCAGTTTTAAATGCAACCTGGAATGAGTTTAACCTTACAACCTCCGAGACCGAAAATTGCAGAAATCCTAAAGTCGCTTCGGATATTGCTTTGTTATTACCGCATTTTGTAGTTTTTGAAAAACAGAAACCAAATGGTGACTATGGTCTCTACTATAAAAAATCTACAACTGCTTATATATGGAGCGGCGATACAATTTCAACAATTGGAAATATTAAAGGTTCTTACATTGCAAACGGCTCTATCAATACTATAGGTGTTGCATACGAATCCAATAAAAGCGGCAAATGGGGACTTTATGCGACTGATTACTCAAATTATTATGGTACAGTCTCTCAATCAAGCTTGATTGTCCAAAGTCCTATGTACAATTATAGAAATGTGACGAATTTTCTTATCGCTAACATTACAGATTATACGGGAGGTCTGAATTGCTATGTCAGGCAAGCTGCTAACTCCACTAAAATAATGACAGCCGGTTCAACTTTTAATAGTTTTATCGATTCATTAACTGTAGGTGATTCTTCTTCGAAAACTATAATTACTCTCGGCAATGGTATATTAAGCAATATTAATAATTATGCTATTATGATCTGGATGGTTTTTGATAAAGATTCAGCAGGATTTTCTACGTTGAATGCTCGTGGAAAATCATTTTTACTGTCCGGTATAAATTTAATTTCAACCGAAATTCCGTCCGCTTTTTCTCTTTCTCAAAATTACCCGAACCCGTTCAATGCAATGACAAATGTTAAATTTCAAATTGCAAATTCAGGTAACGTGAAAATTAAAGTCTTCGACATCCTCGGCAAAGAAGTCGCAACCCTCGTTAACGAATCTCTCCAACCCGGCACCTATGAAACCACCTTCGACGCAAGTAACCTATCTTCCGGAATCTACTTCTACCAATTACGATCCGATAACTTTATCCAAACCAAAAAACTAACATTAATACGATGAAATATTATCCTTTGTTCTCGTTCCCAAAGTCCACTTTGGGAACGCTATATACCATCTCGTTTTCCGCACCCTGTAAGGGTGCCACGTTTGTAGCAAAAGAATATTTACATCCCATCTCGTTCCTAAGCTCCGGCTTAGGAACGCACAAAAAAATAAAAATTTTAAACAGCATAATATGAAAACCAAAATTTTAATCTTCCTTCTCTTCATTTTAAATTTGTCATTTACAATTGAACATTGCGAAGCGCAGTGGCAGCAATGCGACGGCATATACGGTGGAAATGTTTATTCCCTTGCCGTAAGCGGAAATAATATCTTTGCTGCGACAGAAACCGGTATTTTTCTCTCCACAAATAACGGCACAACCTGGACACAAACGGCTTTGAATAATAAATTAGTTTATTCCATTGCCGTAAGCGGAAATAATATATTTGCAGGGACAAATGATAGCGGTATATATCTCTCCACAAATAACGGCACAACCTGGACACAAATGTCCTTGAATAATAGAGATGTTTCTTCCCTTGCAATAAACGGAAATAATATATTTGCAGGGACAAGTTTTTACGGTGTCTACCTCTCCACCAATAACGGCACAACCTGGACGCAAACATCTTTGAATAACAAAGATATTCGTTCCCTTGCCATAAGCGGAGATAACATCTTTGCGGGGACATATAGCGGCGTCTATCTCTCCACAAATAACGGACAAAACTGGACGCAAAAAGCTATTTTCAATATAAAGTCTCTTGCCATAAACGGAAATAATATATTTGCAGGTACATCAAGTTACGGTGTCTATCTCTCCACAAATAATGGCACTACATGGACGCAAACTTCTTTAAACAATCAAGAAGTTTTGTCCCTTGCTGCGATCGGAAATAATATCTTTGCCGGGACATACACTACCGGTGTCTACCTTTCCACAAATAACGGTCAAAACTGGACGCAAACAGCTTTAAATACTAAAACTGTTCCTTCCCTTGTTACAAGCGGAAATAATATATTTGCAGGATGCGTATTTAGTGATGGTGTCTATCTCTCCACAAATAACGGCACAACCTGGACACAAACGGCTTTGAATAATAAATTTGTTAGTTGTATTGCCACAAGCGGAAATATTATATTTGCAGGGACTTATGGCGGCGTCTATCTTTC
>CALKAJ010000136.1 GCA_937983305.1 uncultured Ignavibacteriota bacterium
TTAAGAATATTAAAATTATTGTGGAATATATATTACTCTTTACGAATTTTACCATATTACTCTTCCGTTATCTTCTTTCCAAATTGAAGTTCGTAAAGTGCTTTGTATAAACCGTCATTCGTACTCATCAATTCTTTGTGGGTACCGATTTGAACAATTCTTCCTTCGTTAAGAACTATTATTTTATTTGCATTTTTTATTGTGGAAAGTCTGTGAGCTATTACTATTGATGTGCGGTTTTTCATCATATTATCAAGTGCTTCCTGAACCAGCATTTCGGACTCGGAATCTAAGGAAGAAGTTGCTTCATCGAGTATCAAAATTTGCGGATTTCTCAGTATAGCTCTGGCTATTGAAAGTCTTTGCTTTTGTCCGCCTGAGAGTTTTAAGCCGCGCTCGCCAATAATTGTTTCAAACCCGTCTTTAGAGTCAATAATAAAATTATATGCATTGGCAAATCTTGCGGCTTCTTCTATATCCTTATCCGGAATATTTTCTAATCCAAATAAAATATTGTTTTTTATTGTATCATTAAATAAAATTGTTTCCTGAGGTACTAAACCTGTTAACTTGCGAAGTGAATCAGTTGAAATATCTTTGATGTTAAATCCGTCAATTAGTATAGCACCTTCCGTAACATCATAAAATCTTGCAATCAGATCTGCCAGAGTTGTTTTACCGGAACCGGATGACCCGACGATAGCAACAACTTCGGATTTCTTAATTTCAAAGTTGATATTTTTAAGTACTGTCTTTCCTTCATCGTAAAAAAAGGAAACATTATCAATCATTATATTCTTACTGAACTCATTCAGAGTAACAGGGTTTCCGGATTCCACAACTTCAACAGGGAAGTCTAATATCTCGAAAATTCTCTCTCCCGATGCTCTTGATTCCTGAATTCTGTTTGCAACCGTACTGAGATTTTTTATTGGGGGAATTAACTGGAATAAGATGAAAAGAAATCCAAGAAATTCTTCCGGCTGCAAAGTCTTATCGAGTAAGATTTCATTACCTCCGTACCAGATAATAATTATTCCGGCGATTATCGAAAATATTTCTGTTATGGGGGATGTTAATTCACTTGCCCAAGCTGACCTCATTATCAAACGATAATGTTCATGGTTTTCTTTTTGAAATATTTTATTTCTGAAATTCTCGGCTCGGAATGCTCTGATTACTTTTGCTCCGTATATCGTTTCTGAGATAACGGAAAGTAAATCTGATAATTTCTTTTGTACTCTTAGACTTCTTCTTCTTAGTGATTCTCCGATTTTTACTATAGCTATAAGTGTTAAAGGGAAAATTATAAACGATAATAATGTCAGTTTCCAGCTGATAGATAGTGACAGTAACAGGAAAATAATAATCATCAAGGGTTCTTTAACAAGATTCAGAAAAGCTGCTGAAATACCTGCCTGTACAGAGTTTACGTCATTCGTCATTCTCGAGATTAGATTTCCCGTTCTTTCATTTGTAAAATATCTTATTGAAAGGCGATTAATTTTTTCGTTAAGTTCTTTTCTTATGTCTTTCAGAACATTCTTTTCCGCAAGCTGCATTAGAATTGATTGAAAAAATCCGGTCAGGTTTTTAAGGAGAAATGATGCTCCAATTAAAATACAAATTTTTGTAAGTGAAACTATTTTGTCCGAACTCAGAATATATGTTTCAAACAATGATTGAATCTTAGCATATATTCCTGATATTGCATCCGTTTGTGTTGAAGATACAACAGTTTCTCCGGTCATAAACAAAGTTTTAAGCAAAGGTATCGTCAAATAAACCGAAAGAGCACTGAATATGGAAAAGAGTACCGATAAAACCATTGAGCCAATCAGGAAGCGCTTATAGACCAATGCATATTTTATAACCCTCAGATATGTTTTCATTCTTTTCCTTTGTTTTGCATTTCGTAAATTTTCATATACGTTAATACATTTGTAATTAAATCAAACATAGAAACCATCAATCCGTGAACACCGTCTAAAAACCCTTTCTTGAAAATAAAATGCTGGTAAAAAGCAGAAATGTTATTAAAATATATTTCTTTGAAGCCTACTTTCTTCCGGGGGGCTTTTTCAATTGCCTGTAAAGTACTGTATTCGTTAATTTTTGCCGTAAATTCATAAATTGAATTTACAGTGTAATGGTTTATATCACTTTTTAAAGTCCCTGTTTTACCTTCAATTAAATAACCTTCGTGAACAAGTCTATCTGCTACTGTTGTGAATTTTGTTCTGCAAAGTCTCATCTGATAACCCGGGTACCATCCGCAATGTTTAATCCACTTATTAAGAAAAAATGACTTTCTTGGAATTTTATAACCGTTAATTTCTGTATTTCCGGATTTTATTACTTCAAGAATTTCTTCTTTTAACTCTTTAGTAATTTCTTCATCTGCATCAAGAGGAAGTACCCATTCGGTTTTTACCTTATCAAGGGCTATCGTGCGGGAATGGGAATATCCTTTCCACTCGACTATTTCAATATTAGAAGTGTATTCTTGGGCAATTTTTAAAGTACTGTCTGTACTGCCCGAATCAATAATAATCACTTCGTCTGCCCATTTAGCGGATTCAAGACAACGTCTAATGTTTTTTTCTTCGTTCTTACAAATAATCGTAACTGATATCAATATGTTATAATTTTAACAAAGATAATAAAATAAAAAAGAACTTTTTAATCAATAATTTTTATTCATTTATATCGTATCTTGCACCTGAAGAAAAAAGAATTAAAAAGAGAAGTTTAAAGATATTGATTTAAAATTCTTAAAATTATATATTTGTAGATAATTCGAAGATAGCTCAATGGTGGAGCATTCGGCTGTTAACCGAAGGGTTGGGGGTTCGAGTCCCCCTCTTCGAGCAAAAATAAGCCCCTATAAAAAATGGGGCTTTTTTGTATAATTTGAAAAAAAGAGATAATAATTATTCGCTTTACGAGCAAGATAAAAGCTCAATCCCTCAGGAAAATCCCCTGACAATTTCCGAACTTACACAGAGTATCAAATATACTCTGCAAACAAATTTTAGTTCTGTTTTCGCCATTGGTGAAATTTCAAATTTTAAGACCCATTTTTCTTCCGGACATTCCTACTTCACACTTAAGGATGAGAGCGCACAAATCAAAGCTGTTATGTGGAGAAGTATCCGTTCAAGATTAACCTTTACTCCTGAAGATGGAATGAAAGAGATCGGAAGAGCGTCGTGTAGGGAAAGGGTGTAGATCTCGGTGGGCGCCGTGTCATTAAAAAAAAAACAACAAGTACAGCAAATTATGACCGA
>CALKAJ010000137.1 GCA_937983305.1 uncultured Ignavibacteriota bacterium
AGATGGTGATTCGTGACTGGAGTTCAGACGTGTGCTCTTCCGATCTAAATAAAAGAAGGTGCTCATATAATAGATGTGTGCGTGGCATTTGTAGGGAGGGACGAAAACAGAGATATGAGAGAGGTTGTAAAAAGATTTAATACGGCTGTTTCAATTCCGCTGATGTTTGATTCGACTGAGGTGAAAGTACTTGAAACTGCTTTAGAAAATTATGCTGGCAGAGCAATAATAAATTCAATTAACTTTGAAGACGGAACGGAGAAGGCAGGAAAGATACTCGATTTAGCGAAAAAATTCGGAGCCGCCGTTGTATGTTTGTCAATAGATGAAGAAGGACAGGCATATACTATTGAAAAGAAAGTATCTATTGCAAAACGAATAAGAGATTTTGCAGTGAACGAAAAGGGAATAAGAGAAGAGGATTTAATTTTTGATGCTTTAACATGCCCGCTTGGCTCCGTTCAGGAAGATTTAAGAAACAGCGGAATCAATACAATTTCAGCCATAAAGCAGATAAAAGAGATTATGCCAAAATGCAAAACCATACTGGGAATAAGTAATTCTTCATTCGGTTTATCTCCTCATATCAGACACGTACTTAATTCGGTATTTATGCATTATGCAGTTGAAGCCGGGCTTGATATGGTAATTGTTCATGCCGGAAAAATAATGCCATTGTACAAGATTGATGAAAGAGGCAGGGAATTATGCAAAGAGCTGATATTTGACGAAAGAAAATTTGAATAAAGAGTAAGTAAGCAGGAACTTAATATTCTTAAAAAATTGTTGTACTTACAAGGATTATTGAGTAATAATCTGAAACCAATAAAAATGTAAAGAAATTATGAAAAGAGTAATATTAATGTTGATTTCAATATTAGTTATGCAATTTGTATCTAATATTTCATTTTCCCAGCCAAATGGTGAAATAAAGGGGAAAATTGTTGACAGATTAACCAAACAACCCGTAGCTGATGCTATAGTATCAATAGAAAAGACCGAAATCAAAACCGGAACAGATTTAAACGGTGAATTCAGGTTTACAGGACTCGAAAGCGGAACTTTCACAATAAAAATTTCAACAATAGGATACATACCGATACTGATAAATGATGTTGTGGTAATGAGAGGAAGAGAAGCCGAAGTATATGCCGAGCTTGATATAATTCAGACAGACGAAATAATAGTAGAAGCCGAAAGATTTGTAAAACCAAGCGATATAGTAAGTTCATTCAAGAATTTAAGGTATGAAGAAATAAGAAGGGCACCCGGAGGATTTGAAGATATAGGAGGAGTAGTACAGACATTGCCGGGTGTATCATTTGTAAATGACGGAAGAAATGATTTAATAGTAAGAGGCGGCTCACCTGCAGAAAATCTTTTTTTACTTGACAATTCACCAATTCCCAATATAAATCATTTTGGCTCACAGGGAGCAACAGGAGGACCAACAAGTCTTGTGAATCTTGATTTAGTAAGGGAAATTAATTTCATAACAGGCGGATTTTCAGCAAGATACGGAGATAAATTATCATCCGTACTTGAAATAAAACTAAGAGAAGGAAACAGAGAAAGATTTGCAGCAGATATAAATTTAAGTGCAACAGGCCTCGGTGCAGTATTTGAAGGACCAATCGGAGGAAACAGAAAAGGTTCATTTTTATTATCGGCAAGAAGAAGTTATCTTGATTTTATATTCAATGCGGCAGGATTTGGATTTATACCAGAGTACACTGATTTTCAGTTAAAGGCGAATTATGACATTTCAAAAAGCAATGCTATAACTTTTAATTTTATAGGAAATCTTGACAAAGTAAGATTCAATAACGATACGGAAGAGAAGAAGCAGGATAACGAAGACATATTGAAGAACAATCAATCCGGGTATTCAAATTCAATAGAGTTAAGAACTTTAACAAGTTCAAAATCATACTTACTGACAACACTATCGAGAAGTTATACAAAGTTTGACTTTTCGGGAAGAGATGCAAATTTTGTAGAGACATTCAAAAATAATTCAGAAGAAGGTGAAACGCAGATTAAATCAGAGTTCTTTGTACTGCCGGTAAAGTCAACACAGATTTCATTCGGAGCGGGAATATCAATCATTGACTTTAAAAATGACATTGCAAAAACTGCAGATACATTATTTTTTGCAGACCCGAATCCGATAATTATTCCTTCAGTAAATTTTAATACAGACAATAATGCAATAAAGGGATTCGGATATATTCAGGTTACACAGTCGCCGGCAACCTGGCTGAGACTTAATGCCGGATTGAGATTTGACTATTTCAATTTTATTACCAATAAAAGCTATGTATCACCAAGAGTTTCTGCTAATATTTCGTTATTGAAGAACCTGAGCCTTAATTTGAACTACGGAATTTTTTATCAATCGCCATCTTATATCTGGCTTGTATCAAATCCGGAGAACAAAGCATTGAATAATATAAGAGCTGACCACTACATAGCAGGTTTAGAATATTTATTCAGTTCGGATACAAGAGCAACAGTTGAAGTTTATTACAAAGATTATAAAAACTATCCGGTAAGTCAGGCAAGGCCCTATTTCATACTTGCAAATAATGGCGGCGATTTTCAGAAGCCCGAGAATTTCGGATTGGAACCATTAGTTTCCGAAGGCACAGGATTTGCGAGAGGAATTGAATTCTTTTTCCAAAAGGCATTGACAGACAGGTTATACGGAACAGTAAATCTATCAATATTCGAGGCAAAATATAAATCACTTGACGGAATAGAAAGACCAAGCGATTACGATAATAAATTTTTATTTACGATGACAGGCGGATATCTATTAGGAAACGGCTGGGAATTTGCATCAAAATTCAGATTCTACGGCGGAAGGCCCTATACTCCAATAAATCCGACAACCGGAATTCAGCAGGTCAGTCAGTACAATTCAGAGAGACTGCCAAACTATTATTCACTTGATGTAAGATTAGACAAGAGATGGGATTTCAGCAAATGGTCTTTGATTACATATATAGACATACAAAATATAACAGGAAGAAAAAACATAACTAACTATAAATGGAACAAATATAAACAAGAAATTGAAGCAAATGAGAGTCTCGGAGTATTTCCGACAATAGGAATAAACGCAATGTTTTGATAAGTTTATATATTTTAAAATTATATCTTTTTTATTAACTTAATATCCGGCATAAAGCCGGATATTTTTTTAAAATCAATAACAAATATGAAAAGAATATTTTTTGCAGTATTAGCGGTTGTAATAACATTTATAAATTCATATAGTCAGGAGTTTCCAAAATTTTCAATTGCAGGCGGACCAATACTTGGCTGGACAGTACCATCGGTTACGGATTTGAATACAGAGTTAAAGAAGATGGGAATAACCGAATTTAAAACAAGCGGATTTTTCACGGTAGGCGGTGCAGGTTTTATTGATGTTCCGATAATAAAAGGATTAAGAGCAGGCGGCTACGGGATGGGATATAACGATTACACGAATACAGAATACACAAATACGATAAGGTCGGCAAAGATATCATTCAATTCAGCCGGACTAATGCTTGATTACGTCAGAAAAATTTCAAACAAGTTTGATTATACAATCGGGGCAAACATCGGACTCGGTTCATTCAGGATGGATATATCTCAGCACTCAAAAGATTTGAACAACTGGAATCCGGGGATTTTAGTATCGGATACTATATCATCAAACAGATTTTCATACTCAAAATCACTTGTTTCACTTCAGCCTCAGGTAGGAATAGGTTTTTACCCGCTTAGTTTTTTATATTTAAAATTCAATGCCGGATATACATTTACAGTATCCGGAGAATGGAAACTTGATAATGTAGTTGCAGTAAATAATATCCCCTCCGGAATAAAGGCAGACGGATTTCATTTCAGT
>CALKAJ010000138.1 GCA_937983305.1 uncultured Ignavibacteriota bacterium
GGCGACCCCCGAGATCTACACTCTTTCCCTACACGACGCTCTTCCGATCTGTACCCGAAGAACTCCTTATGGAATACCTGTATGCCGCCGATATATACATAACTCCATACCTGAACGAAGCTCAAATTACAAGCGGAACTTTGTCTTATGCAATCGGTGCGGGTACCGCAGTTCTTTCCACTCCATACTGGCACGCACAGGAATTGCTTGCAGACGGCAGAGGGGTCTTATTCGATTTTCATAATTATGAACAGCTTGGAGATATTCTTCTTGACTTGCTGGATAATCCTGATAAAATTGAGCATCTCAGAGAATCAGCGGTTGAATACGGGCATAAACTTAAATGGCCAAAAATCGGAGCAAAATATATTAATACTGCAAAACAGGCAATCCAAAATTTCTCATTTGTTAAAAAAGAAAAACAAACCATTCTTGATCCTCTTCTTTTGCCTGATTTCACTTTGTCTCATATAAAGCGGCTTACGGATGATACGGGAATTGTTCAGCATGCAAAATACGGTATTCCAAATCTTAAAGAGGGATATTGCCTTGATGATAATGCAAGAGCACTTCTTATGACTGCAATGGCACAATATAAAAATATTACTGATGATAACTCAAATCTTATGCCGATATATCTCAGCTATATTCATTATATGCAAAATGATGACGGGTCCTTTAGAAATTTTTTAAGTTTTAACAGAAATTTTCTCGATAAAGTCGGCTCCGAAGATTCATTCGGAAGAACAATCTGGGCTTTGGGTTTTATAATTTATAGTTTTCCAAAAGAATCGTATCAAATGTTAGGACTTGATATTTTTAATAAATCCATCCCTTTTTTCAATCATCTTAAATATCCGAGGGGTATTGCCAACACAATCATCGGAGTATCTTATTATTATAAACGCTTTCCGGAAGATAATCCCGTAAAGAATCTTATGTATGAAATGACATCTAAATTATTATCTGCCTACAACAAAGAAAAATCGGGTGAATGGCACTGGTTTGAAAATATTTTGACTTATGATAATGCAATTATTCCTCTTGCTTTATTCCATTCGGCAGAGATATTTAATGATGAAAAAATTCTTAAGACCGCAATTGAATCAGCTTTATTTCTTGAAAGTAAAACTATGAAAGCAGGTCATCTTAAGTTAATTGGAAGCAACGGATGGTATCATAAAAATTCCGGGTGTGCAAGTTTTGCACAGCAGTCTATTGATGCAATGGGTATGGTATTGTTATTTTATAAGGCTTACAAAGTTACAAAGGAAAAAAATTATCTCAATAAAATGTTTATGTCTTATATGTGGTATATGGGAGAAAACGATTTGAAAATTCCAGTTTACGATTATGAAACCGGCGGCTGCAATGACGGTCTTGAAGATTACGGATTAAATAAAAATCAGGGTGCCGAAAGTACTATCGCATACTTAATTTCACACCTCACCGTTTTAAATGCTTTTGAATTTGAATTTGAATATGAGAAGTAATACTAAACCTGAAAAAAATATTGTTTCGCGTTATCACGGAAACCCGATACTAACTAAAGATGATGTGCCTTATGAGGTCGCAACTGTTCATAATGCCGGTGCCGTAAAATTTAACGGAAAATATATTTTAATTTTTCGTTCGCATCTTCTTAACGGAAGAAGCATATTAGGAATTGCCGAAAGCGATGACGGATTTAGTTTTACTGTCCGCCCGGTGCCGTTTATGATTCCTTCCGGTGAAGGAGAATTTAAGCTGTACGAAGAATTTGGAATTGAAGATCCGCGAATAACCTTTATTGACGGCGAATATATTATTACATATAGTGCTTATTCAAGATACGGCGTAAGAATCGGACTTGCCAAAACTAAAGATTTTAAAACCGTTGAAAGATTTTCATTTATCACTGAAACGGATTACCGTAATGCTGTTATTTTTCCGGAAAAGTTTGACGGACATTATGTCAGGCTCGTTCGTCCGCATTCTGATATTTCTCCCTGGTCAATCTGGATTTCGTATTCACCCGATTTAAAATATTGGGGCGAATCAAAGGTTATTATGCGTCCCGTAAAATATCATTGGGATGAAATGAAAATCGGTCCGGGTGCTCCGCCGATTAGAACGGATAAGGGCTGGCTTAGTATCTACCACGGAGTTTTTGCAACTATGGATGGTAGTGTTTACAGGCTCGGAGTTGCTTTGCATGATTTGTTTGACCCGTCAATAATAATCGGGGTTTCTGATAATTGGATTTTACAGCCCGAAGAAGTTTATGAAATAACAGGATATGTACATAATGTTGTTTTTACTTGCGGAGCTGTTCCAGAAGATGACGGAAGCGTAAAAATTTATTGGGGCGGTGCGGATAAGGTTATGTGTGTCGGTGTCGCAGTTATTGACGAACTTGTTGATTTATGTCTGAATAATTCCCGGGATGCATTATGAAAGTTGCATTATTATCGCCGGTTGTCTGGAGAACTCCGCCAAGAAAATACGGTCCCTGGGAGCAGGTTGCTTCCAATATAGCTGAAGGTTTAATAGAAAAAGGAATAGATGTTACATTGTTTGCAACAGGCGATTCAATTACTTCGGGGAAGCTCGATTTTGTTATTGAAAAACCTTACGGCGAAGATACAACTCTTGATGCAAAAGTCTGCGAATGTTTGCACATAAGTCACGTTATGGAAAAAGCCGGCGGGTTTGATATTATTCATAATAATTACGACTTTCTTCCGCTTACGTATTCCCGTCTGATAAAGACTCCAATGGTAACTACGATTCACGGCTTCTCTTCAGAAAAAATTATTCCTGTTTTTAAAAAATACAACAATGGAAATTTCTATGTTTCAATCAGCAATTCCGACAGAAGTTCTGAACTGGAATACATTGCAACGATTTATAACGGCATTAACGAAAAGGATTTTACTTTCAGAAAAAACCCCGGCAATTATCTTTTGTTCTTCGGGCGTATCCATCCCGAAAAAGGAACATTTGAATCTATTCAAGTTGCAAAAAAAGCCGGAATGAAATTGATAATTTCAGGTTTAATACAAGACAAAAATTATTTCAAAGAAAAAATTAAACCGGAATTAAATAATGAAGATATCATTTATGCCGGAAATTCCAACTCTGAAAAACGGAATGAACTTATGGGAGGTGCCTTTGCTTTGCTTCATCCAATTTCTTTCGATGAACCTTTTGGCTTAAGTGTAGTGGAATCTTTTTTTTGCGGTACTCCAGTAATTGCTTTTAACAGAGGCTCTATGCCTGAACTTATTATTAACGGCAAAACCGGATTTCTTGTGTCCGGTATTGATGAGGCAGTTGAAGCCCTGCAAGACCTGAAAAATCTTAAGAGAGAAGATTGCCGCAAACTTGCAGAAGAAAAATTTACCCGCTCAAAAATGGCGGATAACTATTTTGACGTGTATAACAAAATTATCGGTAAATAATAACCCTTAATTTTGTTCAAGCAATTTTGATATTAAGGTTTTCAAATTAACTGTTGCAAAACTTGAGGCATAATCGGAAATTGCATAAGGAATAACAAGAGATTTATTGTGAATAATAGAGCCGCAGGAATAAACAACATTTGGAACATAACCTTCCCTTTCATCTTCATTTGGAACTATCAACGGCTCCTTCAAACTTCCAATTACTTTCGTGGGTTCATTTAAATCGAGCAGCAAAGCTCCAATGGAATATTTTCTCATCTGACCTACTCCGTGTGTTATCACAATCCATCCTTCCGGTGTTTCAATCGGAGAGCCGCAATTCCCCACCTGTATTAATTCCCAGTTATAAGTCGGTTCGCGAAGCAAGGTTGCGGTTTCCCACAAACTTATATTATCCGAAAACATAATATAATGACTAACTCCGTCCAAACGGGATAACATTGCATAATGTCCGTTGATTTTTCTCGGAAAAAGTGCAAAGTTTTTATCTTTTATACATTCGCCGTGAAGAGGAAGATTTTTAAAATAATAAAAATCCTTTGTCTCAAGAAGCTTTGGAAGAATTGTATATCCGTCATAAGCAGTATAAGTGGCATAAAAAACAGATTCACCGCTTTCTTCAACAAATTTAACAAACCTTGCATCTTCAACTCCGTTGCTTTCAGTGCTTGATACCGGAAATATGGTTCTTTCCGAAATATCAGTGTCCTGAGAAAAAACCATTTCATAATGTGATTTTGCCAGCCACATCATCTGATTCAGCGTCTTTTCCTGGTCAAGATCTATCTTATTTTTCTTTGCATTGTTAATGGTATTTTTAAATTCCGAATAATAAAAGAAATCTCCAAGTTTGTTTAATATGTCTTTTGAAATTTCGTTTGAGATTTCGTGCTCATTCAGTAATACTGCGAATTCCTCCTTGTCATATACAAATCCCTTTATAATTTCCGCTTCACTAATATAATTTCCCTGAGGATCGAAATGCAGATTGCAATCTCTGTCTATTATGCCTGCCCTGAATACTATTGATGAGATATGGCTTTCACCTGTAGCCCTGAAACTGACTATAATTCTTTTCTGTCCCTCTTCAAGTTCATTCTGATCGGGATGCTCTACAATGGACGGATTGAATAGAGCAGCCGACTCGATTGAATACTCCATTGTAAAAAATGAACCGATTAAAAGCTTTTTAGTAGGCGAAACTTTTTCTATACTTCCGGCTATTTGATTGATATAAGGTATAATTCTTGAGAAATTCTTTTGAAATATTTTTGTAATATTCCTGTGACGCTTTGCAAATTCTCTTAATACAGTATTCAGAGATGATTCTGCTTCGCTCTCGCTGAATTCCAGAACTTTTTTTATTATACCCTTGGCTTTAATTTCGCTGTGCTCGAAAAATCTTGTTATAACCCTTTTCGAATCGGGATAGATGCGGTCTCTTTTTCTGTCAACTGAAATTCTCATTGCTTTTGTTTTAAAGTTAAGTTACTCGTTCATTTACCAAAATGAAATGGAATTATCAAATAAGTGCATTTAAAGAATTTTTTATCCGGCTGCTTTTTACACTTATTTATAACTAAAATACAAGTTATATTAAAAAGTATTTTAATATTTTACTGATATTTATTTATCACGTTTTTTCACACCTAATGAGATAAATTCACTCGTCTATATTAAAAACAGTTTTAAATATTTTATTAATTAGTAATGCTTTGGCAAAGCGTTATTTATAAACGATTGAATTTATATGAACCTGAATAACATAAAAGAATTAGTAATCGGAGATTTATTTGCGAAAATTCCTATAATACAAGGAGGTATGGGGGTCAGAATTTCCCTCTCAAATCTCGCCGCAGCAGTCGCTAACGAAGGCGGAATCGGAGTAATTGCAACCGCCGGAATCGGGCTCGAAGAGCCGGATACTCATACAAACTTCCTCGAAGCAAGCATCAGGGCGCTAAGAAAAGAAATTCAAAAAGCGAGAGAAAAAACTAAAGGAATACTCGGCGTTAATATTATGGGTGCTTTAACAAATTATGCCGATATGATTAATGCAAGTATTGAAGAAAAAATTGACATAATTTTCTCCGGTGCGGGACTTCCGCTTCATCTTCCGCAGTTTCTGAAAAAAGATTCCAAAACAAAGTTAGTCCCGATTGTTTCATCGGCAAGAGCTACTAATATCATAGCAAAATCCTGGACTGAAAAATACAATTATCCTCCGGATGCAGTAGTAGTTGAAGGACCTATGGCAGGCGGACATCTCGGATTTAAAAAAGAACAAATCGAAGATATTGATTTTGTTCTTGAAAAAATAATCCCTGAAGTTGTTGAAATTCTTAAACCCTACGAGAAAAAATACAATAAACTTATTCCCGTAATTGCCGCAGGCGGAATTTATACCGGCGAAGATATTTATAAGTATTTTCAACTTGGTGCTTCGGGAGTTCAAATGGGAACAAGATTTGTTGCCACAAATGAATGTGACGCTTCAAATGCATTCAAGCAATCATACATAGATTCCGAAGAAAAAGATATTGTGATAATTAAAAGCCCTGTTGGAATGCCCGGAAGAGCAATTAATAATAAATTTATTGAAGATGTTGAAGACGGGAAAAAACAACCGTTTAAATGTCCCTACCATTGCATTAAAACCTGCGATTATAAAACTACCCCATATTGCATCGCATTTGCATTAGCAAATGCCTACAAAGGAAATTTTAAACACGGGTTTGCATTTGCGGGCGAAAATGCTTTCAGAGTTAAAGAAGTAATTTCGGTTAAAGAGTTGATGCAAACTTTGGTTAAAGAGTTTAAAGAAGCGGCATCTGTGTTTAACGGAAACGCTTCAGGTTCTAACGCTTGAAAAAATAACAGCTTAGAAGCAATTAAATTAACTCCTGTTTTATACCTCAAAAAATAGGATTTATTCAAGGCTTGAAAATTTTCAAATAAATTGTTAAATTTGTTTTTTATTAAATAGATATATCAGAGGATATGAAGAAGAGTACACATCCGAAATACTACAAATGCGATGTTATTTGCAACTGCGGTGAAAATAGAGGCGTTTTATTTACAACTCGCTCCACTGTTCCTGAAATTAAAGTTGAAATTTGTTCTCTATGTCATCCATTTTTTACCGGTACACAGAAAATTGTTGATACCGCAGGTAGAGTAGAGAAATTCCTGAAAAAATATGGAAAAACTACGAAATAAATACAAGTATTTCTTTTAAACAAAGTTTAGCCGGATTCTGACAAAACCGGCTTTTTTTATTTCTAATTTTAAATTTTTTTCTATGAAAATCTTAGTTTTCGAAGATGATAAATGTAAAAATCTCAGCCCTGTTACACTGCTGAGAGCTTCATTTGATATTAAACCGGGAATATATTCCAATCTTGAAAAAATTGCTAAACTCCTCCCCGCAGATACTGAAGTTTTCCTGAGCACAAGGAAATCACTTGAACCTTTGACAAAGAAAAAACAAAATTTTAACGTGAATAATTTTCCGTCAGGAGATTACTTAATTCTCAACGGAAAAATTAATTTTTCAAGAAAATCTTTTAATGATATCATCTTAGAATTAAAAGAAAATACACTTCTCGTTTCGGGAGAAACTCTGATTGCGGGAAATGTGAAATTAAAAGAAAATTGTAATACATTCGGAATCAACGATTTTAAAGATTGCGAAAAGATTGAATTGGAACAAAACAGCGGAATATACATTTTCGAATTTACCTGGGATATTGTAAAATTTACAAAAGAAATTCTTACAGATGACCTGAAAATTTATTTTAACGAACATATCACCGAAGTCTTTGCGGAAAATTCAGGCAAAGCTAATTCATCTGATAATGTTTTGATTTCACAATCGGCAAAGGTTTTTCCAAACGTTGTTTTTGATGCTTCCTCCGGTGATATTGCCGTTGATGAAAATGCGGTTATTGAGCCTTTTACCTTTATCAAAGGTCCTGCATATATCGGAAAAAATGTTTTAATAAAATCGGGAACGAAAATTTATGGTCCTTGCTCATTTGGCATTCATTCAAGAGTTTCAGGAGAAATTTCAGGTACCGTATTTCACGGATATTCGAATAAACAGCACGACGGATTTATAGGTAACTCTTATGTTTGCGAGTTTGTAAATCTTGGAGCCGATACCGTTACCAGCAATCTGAAAAATAATTACTCAAAAATTAAGGCGAGATTTTCTGCCGATGAGAGGCAGTACCATACAAATATGCAGTTTTTCGGAACAGTTTTCGGAGACCATACGAAAACAGGTATTAACACTATGCTTAATACCGGTTCGATTATAGGAATTTTTGCTATAATTGCCGGCGGCGGATTTCCGGATAAATTCATTGACTCTTTTACCTGGTATATATCAGGCAAACTTCCCGCAAAATATAAAATTGCCGAAGCTCTCGAAACTGCTAAGGTTGTAATGAGCAGAAGAGATGTTGAACTTACTACTGCTTATGAAAAACTTGTCAGAGAAGTTTACGAATCATTTCTGACTGAAAGCATCGTTTAATTCTTTCATAACCTCGTCAATCTTTTCATCCGACATACCCTTTTCTTTCGCTGATTCTTCTACAGTTCCCCAGGTCGGCTCACCGCATATAAAACATTTAACTCCGTAATTATTTAATATCGGAATTGCACCGGGAAACTTTTCAATCAGCTCTTCAATTGTGATATCTTTGCTGAACATTATTTTTTGATTACTGAATAAATTTCGAATTCAGGTGGATTGTGCATATATTTTTTTACTGCACAAAGTTCTGCCGCATTTATCACCGCACCCTTATATTTTTCCGGGAAATCAGCAGGTAATTCTATCTCAAGCTTTATAGTCCCGATTCTTCTCGCCGCCTTATCGTAAATCATTTCCTGATAAATTTTAATTTCGTCTGTAGGAATTCCCCTCTGGTCGCAAAATGATTTCACATAAATTCCCGCGCAGGTCCCGATTGATGCCAGAAATAAATCAAAAGGTGCCGGTGCAGTGCCCTCACCGCCGCCCATAACAGGCTGATCTGTCCTGATTAATTGTCCGTTATATTCGGCATTTACTTTTGCTTTGCCTTCCATTGTTATTGTCATTCTCATATCGTTTTATATTAAATTTTTATACTGTTTTTAATTTCCTCAACACAAAAATATTAATATTAGTTGCTAATAGCAAGGCGGGGGAAAATACGTAAGTATTAGTCTTACATTCAGGTTTACTTAAGTCTTACAACAAAATCAGAATAGGGATTACAGATTCCGGACATATAAATATGTATTTTTGAATAGTTAAAAAAATTAAAAATATTAAACAATTAAATGATAAAATTTGTAACACTCACTCTTCTCTCACTCTTAACAATAAACACCTTATCTTCACAGTCTTTAAATGATTATAGAAGCAGCGGAAATGTAAACTTCACATCGCCGGCTAACTGGCAAAGATATAACGGCTCAGGCTGGGTATCGGCAACCGAGGTTCCGGTTTACACAAACGCAAATATAACTACAATTTCTCATTCTGCAACAGTTAATGCAAATATCACGGTTGACCAGTTCGTTCTTGAAAGCGGTGCAAATGTAACGGTTAATAACGGAATTACTTTAACCGTAAGACCGGGAACAGGTACTGATTTTAATTCGGAAAGCGGAAGCAATTTCACAAATAACGGAACTGTTGTTGTTTTAGAAAACGGATGGATTGATGTAAGAGGAGTTTTTACAAACAATAGTACAATGAATGTTACCGGCGTTTTCAGACTTTCAGACGGCGGCTCAATAAATTCAAACGGAACGTTAACTTTTTTAAGTACAGGCAGATATGTGTTAGACCACAAAACAAATAATTTCGTTCCGAGAGCAACGTGGAACGACGGCTCAACATTAGTTATCAATCGCTTTGATTTCAAATCTCAGATTAATAACATAGACCAGAATTTTTACAATGTAACTTTTGATGTTAATCAAAACCCTCAGAATTTTAATCTCGAAGGAAAACTGACAACAGTCAGAGGAAATCTCGAAATCATCGGCTCAGGACAAAATCCAAAAAGGATTGTATTAACAAAACAGAATCAATATACATTAAATATCGGCGGCGACCTTATTTTAAATAATAATTCCGACCTTTACGTAACGGAAGAGGATGTAATAAATTCGCCTTTCACCGTTAATATCGGCGGAAGTTTTATTAACAACAGCGGAAATTTTAATTTTATCGGAAGTGCAAGAACGATTAACGGCAGCAGCGATATGTCAGTAAACATCGGCAATAAGTTTATTTTGAAAGACGGAGACGTAATTTTTTCAAACAGATTTAAAACAATAATCCGCATTGGCGGCGACTTTGAATTTACTGGCGGCTCAATATCTTTCAATAATTCAGGTTCAAATTCCGAATTAATTTTCAACAAAAACGGAATTCAGAGCTTTACATCAGTAAACACTTTTTCCGGATTATATAATCTTCAGGTGATAAATAACAGCACATTGAATTTAAACAGTAATATTGCAACATCAGGAACTCTGACAATGAATTGCAATCTGATTAATACAAATACAAACAAAGTAATTTTAAATAACGAATCGGCTACTTCTTTAATTTATACGGCAGGATATATTAACGGAAAATTCTCAAGAAATATTTCCAAAACCGCAATGAGCAATTATCAATTTCCGCTTGGTACATCTGACGGCAAAAATAAAGGCGTCTTAATTAATTACATCACAAGCCCTTCAACCACCGGCAATTTAACGGTATATTACATCAGCGGTGACCCGGGAACTCCCGGTAGTACGCTCGATGATGCAGGATATTTACTCGATACTTACAGCAAAGAAGGTTACTGGCAGGTTGAAAACAGCGGAGTTACAGGCGGTCTTTATAATATGGGTATCACTGCTCAGGGCATAGTCGGCTCCAACAATCCTTCAATGTTAAGAATTATCCGCAGAGACAATTCAACATCGCCGTGGACATTGGCAGGAACTCATCAGCCGGGTACAGGCTCGGCTTCAAATCCGACAGCAAAAAGAAATTCGCTTTTAAATTTCAGTCAGTTTGCAATCGCAGGAAATTCGGCTCATAACCCGTTAGATGGTGCATTACCTGTTGAACTTTCCGCATTTACTTCCAATATTAACGGCAGAAATGTAATTCTAAACTGGACAACCGCTATGGAAGAAAACAACAAAGGATTTGAAATTTACAGAAGTCAAAACAATTCAAACGAATGGACTAATATCGGATTTGTAAACGGAAACGGAACTAAGAACGGCATCAGCAATTATTCTTTTGAAGATAAAAAACTTGAAACCGGAAAATATCAATATAAGTTGAAGCAAATAGATTATAACGGAAATTATGAATACTTTGAATTAAACAGCGATGTTGAAATCGGAACCCCTTCCAAATTCAATATGTCCCAAAATTATCCGAATCCTTTCAATCCGGTTACAAAAATTGATTTTCAGTTATCCGAAACCGGCAGTGTATCTTTAAAGATTTATGATTTAACCGGCAGAGAAATTCAAACCCTTGTAAACGGAAATTATAATGCGGGATATCACACTGTTCAGTTTGACGGAAAGAACTTATCATCAGGAATTTATTTCTATAAAATCATCGTAAAATTCCAAAATGGAGTTTCATACAGCGACTTAAAGAAAATGACTCTTGTAAAATAAGTTCATTAAGTTTATCAAGTTTATAAAGTTTGTCAAGTTTATCAAGTTCTTAAAGTACTTAGAAACGCTGAAAACACGGATTTTGCGGATTTTCACAGATTCTTTTAGATTACATATAGTCTGTCATTCCGGTGAAGACCGGAATCCACATTAAGTAATAAAAGCTCTAAGTTATCAAATTGAGAGCAAATACTCTTTATTAAAAAATGGCGGCTCGGAAGCAACAGACGACTTCAGATTGGAAAGCGAGAGTCTTGATTTTTTAAGTTTTGAAAATTCGTTTAGGAAGTGAATAAACTTTAAAGTATCGGCTTTTACTTTTTCCGGAAATGATTTATTCCGTTTAAGAAACATTTCAAACTTTTTAAAGACTAATGCAAATTTACCGAATTCCCTGTTCTCAAAACAAATTTTCAACAGCAAAATATTTGCTTCAAAATATGAAAACGGGCTTTTGGAATTGATATGCGCAAGATAATCTTCTGCCATATAATAATCTTTTACGGAATAATAAAGATAAGCAGCAGATATATAAAATACATCATCACGGAGAGACGGACCGACTTTACTGATTTGTGACGAAAAGAATTTTACCGTCTCATCAACTTCTTCCGGGTTTCTTTTAAATCTTGCAAGTGCGGTAAAATAGTGGGGCGGAATAAGCCGCTTGCGTTTTATCACCCCGAGTTTATCGAAAGTTTCAAGCAGATTTAATATATCTTCGTCTGTTATTTCCTCTCCTGATTCGTGCTTAGTTACCATATAAACCATCAGCAGGTTCAGAATAAAATCTACTGCTCCGTAAAAAATCCGTTCAGAGTTTGAACTCATATATTCAAGAAGTTCCTTTATCAGACTGTAATCATTCTTATCGAATATTACCGAAAGCAGATAGCCGGAATAAACGTAAGGAAAATTTTCCTTATAGTACGGAACGTCATTTTTAATAATTCTGAAATATTTTGTAATTGGATGCAATTTCAAAGTATGCGTACAGAAAAACGAATGAAACTTTATCATCAGATAAATAAAAACAGAGTTGAAAATAACTGACTCTTTGAACGTATTCTCAATTTTTTCTGCGACGTTGTGCATACATTTTACATCGAATGAAGAAAGAAAGTGCCTGAACTCCTCATATTCAAGCAGAATCTTATTATTATAATATGTCATATATCCCTTTTCATTATCCGAAAAGGAATTCATATATTCATCAAGCATTTTTACAAATAAATCTCCCGAGAAACGTTGATTTATTTCCCTTAAAAGATATATGTCATTAAATTTACTGTATTTTTCATAGTTCACCTGCCTCAGATAATCTTCGAGCAGTTTATTAAAATTTGAAAGCAGTTTACGGATATTTGTATTATTATACGGTTTTTCCGGAAAAAGCAGTTTATGAATATGAATTGGAGTAAATTTTGAAATCTCGGATTTATTTTCGGTGTTTTTAAAAACCTCAAAAAGACGAATCATCAACGGACTTTCATTGAAATATGGTGATGCAAGAAATTTCTCAAAACTTCTGAAATCCCTTTCCCTGAAAGTCGAAATTAACTCAATTGTTTTATATTTGCTGACCTTTGTATCCAAGGTAAATTTCCCTAATTTATTGATTCGTAAATCAAATATCACCATATAAAAATATGTACTTAAAAAACTTTACAATTTGTTTACTGTCGCAGGTCTTCACAAAAGAGTGCTTTTGTGGAGAGTAAAAGTCTCAAAATGAGAAAATGAGTTTCAAAATGAGAAAAGCGGCAGAGGGGAATGTGAAAATCGAAAACAAAAAATTCAAAAATAGCATAAAACGGGGATTTTTTTCATCTCGGAATACAATCGTTTATCTTCTCATTAGAGCGTTTAAACCTTGTTTTTATCAGTTATCAAGGGAATACAAAAAATGTAAAATGCATATAGCGAACATCTGAAATATTTGGCACATTAATTGCAGCATATATCATAAATACTTTAAATAAACGAACATTAACAGTTCACAGAATACAAAAACTTTAAAAAACAGGAGACAAAAAAAATGAGAACATTAAAGTTCAAAATTCAAACAGCTCTGATAATAGTCTTAACTATTATTACCGTAAATTCCCTCCAAGCTCAAATGTTAATTAAGCCGGATGGAAACGGAACGTCACTTAACAGTTATGCAATGCTTCAATTGGTTGCAAATGGTAACCATTTCGGGTTTATGATTCCAAGTGTAGATTATAACAGTCTTCCGCTAGCAAATACTGCAGGAATTAAAGGTTTACTTGTTTTTGTTACAGCAAACGGACCTTCCGGAAACGATGCATTTTATTTCAGTGACGGTTCAGCTTGGAGAAAACTGGATGTAGGTACTACATCTACCCAGTGGACAACCACCGGAAGCGATATTTATTATAATACAGGCGACGTAGGCATCGGCACAACCTCTCCTACGGCAAAACTCCACATAGTTGATTCAACTACAAATCAAAATGCAATAACTATTTCAAAAACAGGGGCAACCGCAAACAGCTATGGAATTAATATAGGCGTAAGCGGAGGTACAAGCTGGAACGAAGGAATCATATTAACGGCCAATGGCACAGGTTCGGTGGGTAATGTTGGTGTTTATTCAACAGCAAGTGGTGTAGCCCCTACAAATTATGGGTTCAGATCATCAGTATCTAATGGAGCATCTTACAATTATGGAATTTATTCATTAGTATCAGGCAGTACTGGAGTTACTTATGGTGGTTATTTTGACAACACTTCCACGTCCACTTCTGCCAAATACGGTGTCTATGGCATTACTCAGCCTACCAGCGGAACTTACTCAGGAGCGAGTTACGGTGGCACGTTTATTTCTTCCGGTAGTACGACTGCTAATTATGGATGTTGGGCTTCAGCTAACGGAAGTACCGGTCTCAATAATTATGGCGGTTATTTCCAATCTACTTTAACAGTTCAAAAAAGTGAGGCTAATAATTATGGTGTTTACGGAAAATCGGTAGGCGTTACCACAGGCACCAATATTGGCGGGTATTTTTCGGCATCAGGCGGAGCTTCAAATTATGGGCTTCTTGTGGAACAAGGCTCGGTGGGCATCGGAACAACAACACCGACTTATAAATTACACGTTTATAATGCTATTGCAGATTACGTGGCAAAAATCGAAAATTCGAACAACACAACAAATGGTAAGGGACTTAAAATAAATGCAGGCTCAACATCTGGTAGCAGCACGGCAGTTATGATAGGTTTTTTTACACCGGCAGATGTATACTTAGGTGGTATCACTCAATCCGGCTCAACCACTGTTAGTTATAATACATCTTCCGACCGCCGTTTAAAAGACAATATCGTAAATACCCATTTTGGCATCAACGATTTAATGAAAATACAGGTGCGCGATTATGTGTATAAAGCCGATTCAAGTAAAACTCCTACAACCGGTTTTATAGCTCAGGAATTATACGATATTTTCCCCAATGCCGTTACCAAACCTGTAAATGAAGAAGAAATGTGGAGCATTGATTATGGCAAAGTAACTCCATTACTCACAAAAGCAATTCAGGAACAGCAGACAGAAATCACTTCTCTGAAATCCGAAATCGAACAAATGAAATCCGATATTCAGCAGTTGAAATCAGGTAATCTTACTTCCTCCGCCGGCTTCAACGGAAATAACGTAATGGTATTTTCTGTAATCGGATTTGGAATTGCAGGACTTGTAGTATACGGCTTCAAAAAAAGTACAAAATCATAAGTTCATAAAGTTTATAAAGTTTATAAAGTTTGTCAAGTTTATAAAGTTCATAAAGTTCATAAAGTTCAAAAATACATAAATACAAAAAATTTAAAAAACAGGAGACAAAAAATAATGAGAACGAAATTTAAAATTATACTCGGCATAATTCCGGTTACATTCCTGATGTTCTTGCCTCAGCTCGCACTCCCGCAGGTTACAATCTCAAGCGGTACAACTGTAGTGGTAAACGGCGGAACAGTAGATATAACCGATATTGGCATAACTAATAACGGAACGATCAATCAAACATCCGGAACCATTGTTTTCACCGGTACCTCAACTTCTACTATCGGCGGAACAGGTACTACAACTACTTTTAAAAACATAACAATCAATAAAACCCCA
>CALKAJ010000139.1 GCA_937983305.1 uncultured Ignavibacteriota bacterium
GAAGAGTTAACCTCTGTAACCGAAGGGTTCGAAGATATTCCCCATCCAATTAAAGTATTTCCGTTTTCCAGTCTCTGAACGTTGCCCATTGCAACGCTGAATGTATTTGGCGTATTGCGGTATTCCCATACAAGAGTTACTTTTTTATTTACTTCGTCAAGTGCATATTCAATTGCTCTTGAAAATTGCGGTGTATGAAAATTTCCGTTGTCAAATAAAATTATTTTATTGCCCGAAACTCTTCTTATCGAATGTTGATAGCTGAATCCGATAGGGTCGTTTATAAATTCAAATTGATTGTTCTTTCCTCCAAGCCTCCACATAATCGCTCCCGTTGTTCTGTTAATCTTTGTTATTTCTTCAATATGCCTTGATGAAATCATTATGTTATGGTCATTATCAATCTCAATAGCATTGCCGTGTACATAATCAATCGTTTTTGCGGTCATACTTATTTGTGTGGCATCGGTTATTAGAAAATAGTCCCAGCTTCTCCATTGGAATATTACCTGCTTCTGCGGATTCAATTCCTGTACTATCAAACCGATTACTGTTGCGGCAGTATCTCCGCCCGGAACAATTACGCTCATATCTACAACCTGCGGGTCGTAACTTAATAAAAAGAAATTCACGCTTGGCAAAATCCTTAATTCGTGCTCGTCTGTAGTATATCCGTTACCGCAATAAAAACTGTAAACTAAGTGATAATTTGAATCGAGTCCGTAAAACTTTGCTTTGTTAAAATCTGCATAAGTCAATATTCCCGTGGGCTGTAACTTAAAATCATAAACATTATTGTTCATCTTTCTGTAAAAGAAATATGAACCGTTGTTATTCACTATTTGCAGATAAGGCGAGTAATTCCCGATAACTCTCATTGGAGTTATAAAAATTTTCCCGTTCGAAGGATTTGTATTGTTAAGTACTGTAACTCTTGGCATATCTGCCGGAAGCGTATCTGCCGGATTAATTCCAAAAACCTGATTTGCAGGTTCCTGATTCACAACTCCGAACTCGCTTTGGAAACTGTTGAAAGTTGTATTTGGTTTATTTTTTCTTATTTCAAAATTGTAACTGTACGGTTCTTTTTTATCATTAATGCTTACGGTAACAATTTCTCCCAAAGTAAAAGGACTTGCAGGAGAAAAAATTATGTAATTATCAGCTGCCGAGTAACTTATATTTCCTGAAAGTTTACCCGTGCTTGTCCCTGAAACACTGATATAACCGCCGGAATTTAATTCAGCAAAAGAAGGGAAAATTTTTGGCTTAATTATTATATTAGTCTCCGGATTATGATATTTCGAACACGGAACAGGACTTAAATAAAAATAACCGTTAGTTTGAGAGAATAGATTAGCTGAGAGGAGTAAAAAAAACAGTATTATTTTAAAGGACATAAGAAAAAATTATTTCCTCAAAAATACCTCCATTAACAAGAACTTACAATGAATTTTTCTTACTTGTTCTAATTATTTACAAATTAAATCTACTTCAGCAAAATCATCTTTCCGGATAATGCATTCCCGTTTGCAATTAGTTTGTAAAAATATATTCCCGATGAAAGGTTTTCTGCTTTA
>CALKAJ010000140.1 GCA_937983305.1 uncultured Ignavibacteriota bacterium
CCATATGCAGGATTTGGTACTAAATTCCAATTTATTCCCCCATTGTTTGTTTTAATAATTGTACCGTTACTACCTACTGCCCAGCCCGTATATCTGTTTATAAACTTCAAATCATATAAATCTGCACTCACCCCAGATGACTGAACTACCCATTGCGAAAACACCTTTCCGGAAGTGATTAGCGATGTTAACACTAATAAAGTAATAAATATGTTTTTTCTCATTTTGCTTTGTTTGCTATTACTATATGGACAAATTATGTTCATCGAATTACTCTTGATAAGTCAAATTAAATCTAACAGTTTATTTTTTTATTTGCAACAGAGAAAATGCACATAGTGTGTTAAATTTTTTTCGGTTTAACATTTTTCTGCTACAAACGTTCAATCACTACGGGATTTTTTAATGCGTTGATTGCACTCCGGAGGAGTGCTACGTTTGTAGAAAGAGGATAAAAACCATCGGGATTGTTTAATGCGTTAATTGCACTCCGGAGGAGTGCTACGTTTGTAGAAAAGGGTGTGCTTTTTTCTTCCTTAAGCTCAGAAAAGATTAGGGTATGAAAAATTCTAAAGCTGTTTTTAGGATTTAATTTATTTGACTTTAAGGGAAAGAAATAAAATTTATAAAAAACTCACCGAAAACATTTGAAGGCAGGTCAATTTTCAGCGGGAATTTTTTAACTTCGCACGGATTTTTTTATCCGTAAACATTGGCTCTGTATATTTCTTGTAGAGGTCGAATAGGAATTCGAGGCGGGAGAGTTCGTTTGGGAATGGCTGTGGACGATAGCAAAGGTCAACTGCTTTATCGAGTTTGTTGTGAGCATTAACGAGCATCTTTGGCATTGCGAGCGGGTCGTATAGGTCGGCGAGACTGCTGTTTGGATATTCTTTTCTGACATCGAGAACGAGTTGTGCGAATTCTTCTACTTGTTTTACATTTTTCTCCGATGGGTTTTCCGGCCATGGATAGTTGTTGTATACAATATCCTTTGAATAACGGTAATCGCTTTTTAATCTTCCGCAGACATATTTTACCCAGGACATGTGCATTTCAGAGGAAAGAACTCCGAAATTAAAAATTGTTCCATTTGGAATAGACATACAAGTGTCGCTGATAATGTAACTCTTATCGAAAAATCCCATTGGTATATATTTTCTGTTTTCGGATGAAACACGCGGAACAACAATACAAGTATCAGGATTGTTTTTGTCTCTGAATAAAGAAGGCACTGATGCAAATTTTCTTGTTGATGGAGCAATACTGCTCTCACGAAACTCTTTAACCTTTTTTATTCTTTCTAAGAGAAAAGGTATTTCTTTAATTTCCTGTGGTTCAGCATCGATTAACCAAATACACCATCTTCTTTCATTGTTTAAAAATTCTCTTGCACTGATTAGAGGTCTAATAAATTTTTCAATGCGTGGATCTTTCTTAATTATATCAAGTTTTTCGATATCAGATAATAGCAAATTTCCGCCGTCAAGTGGCATATTACCAAAAGTCATTTTAGGAATATCGCACAAAGGCATTTGTCTGTGTGTAATCACAATATCATTAGTATCAACGAGGTAAGGATTAATATTACTAACTTTAAGCATCGCAGGGTCTGAGGTGATTGTTTCGTAATCAAACAAATATTTTTGAGTAACATCAAAATTGGCAAAACCGATTATAATAACATAAACGTGTGCTTTTCCTTTTGCTTCGTTATCCCACTTAAACGTGCGATGTGCAAAATGAATTTTAATATTATATTGACCAAACATAGCATTCCATAAAACGCCTACTTGTTCACCTTGTGAAATTGAATTAGTTGAAACAAAGGCAACTTTAATTTTTGTGTTCTGGATATATTTTGAAGCTAATATATACCAAGCTGTAACAAAATCGAGAACACCTCCATTATTAACATCTTTTAATACTTCTTTCAGTTCTTCTCTTTGTGTAACATTTAACATTTTTGAACCTATAAACGGCGGATTCCCCAGCACATACGAACAATGCTCCTTTGAAATTACTTCATTCCAATCTAAACGTAAGGCATTCCCATTTACTATATGCGGTGATTTCTTTAATGGTATTCGTGCAAAGTAATCACCGAATTCAACCGATAATTTTATGTTCATCTGATGGTCTATTAACCACATTGCGACTTCGGCAATGCGGGAAGGGAATTCCTCGATTTCAATTCCATACATACAGTCAACATCAATCTTGCTGATTTCCTTTGCCTCTAATCGCATTTGAACCAGATATTCATCTTTTATCTCTGTGGATTCATCTTTTTGGTTTTCCTTTGCCTTAATGCGGTATAACTCCTTCAAAATCTCAATTTCGAGTAATCTCAGTTCACGGTATGCAATAATCAGAAAGTTTCCGCATCCGCAGGCAGGGTCAAGAAATTTTAATTTCGATATTTTTGTGTGAAATTGATTAAGCTTATTTGCGTTTGATTTGCACTTTATAAATTCCTCGTTCAACTCATCAAAAAATAATCCGTTTATAACTTTAAGAATATTTTTTTCGGAAGTATAATGCGCCCCAAGGTCGCGGCGTTTCTGCTTATCCATTACTGATTGGAACAATGAACCAAAAATAGCAGGGGAGATTTTGCTCCAGTCAAAATTACAGCACTCAAGAATAATGCTTCTCATTCCCGAATCGAAATATGGTATCTCAAGACTTTCTTTGTATAATTCGCCGTTTACGTATGGAAATGAATTCAGGTCTTCGTCTAAGTTGCTCTGCCTGCTCTCTTCCGGTGTATTCAATATTTGAAATATATGCGAAATCTGACTCCCTAAATCCGAGCCGTCATTTTTTGTCTTATTTCTGAGATAATATTCAAAATGTCCTCTTGGAAAAATTCCTGTATCATCTCCAAATAAACAAAATAAAATTCTCACAAGAAATACTTCAAGCTTATGCCCTTCATACCGGTTGTCTTTTAATGCATCGTGAAGCTTTCCCATAAGATTAGCGGCAATAATATTTACAGGGTCTTCATCTTTATATGTTTGCTTCTTAAATCCGAGTATGAAATCAAATAAATGAATATTTTTGTGCAGCTCATTTAAAAAGAAATTATGCTCTGTGCTTTCTTCAAGGTTGTAAAGACGGAAACGGTTGAAATCGGAGACGAGAACATATTTGGGCAGTTCTTCTTCCTTTATTCCCGGAAAATAATCAAGTGCCTGCGTGTAAGCCTTGTCTAAATCTTTCCCTTTTGATTTATGCTCAACTAATAAAACACCTTTCCAGAATAAATCTATGAACCCCTGTTTCTCACCGAGCTTTTTTACCGGCTCCTCAAATGATGCAACCCGTTTACGTGAAATTCCAAATATCGAAAAAAAACTGTCCCAGAATGTTTTTGCTTCAGCTTTTTCGCTTACATCATTTTCCCATTCTTTGGAAAATTCAAGTGCTCGTTTTTTAACTTCGTTCCGGCTAAGTTGCATATCTGATATTTTTTGCTATAAACTCTTTTCTAATCTAT
>CALKAJ010000141.1 GCA_937983305.1 uncultured Ignavibacteriota bacterium
TGCAATTGCTACAATGACAAAGCAAGGAACACCCACTGCCCAAGCGACTACTCAAATCAGAGCCGCTTTAAACGAACTTGCCAAACCGGGTGCAACATTAGCTCCGATTATGCAGAAAGCAGGAGTGTCTTTGGACTCTTTAAAGAAGGAAGGACTTCAAGAATCAATGAAAAAGATTGGAAGTGCAATTGAAGATGCAGGAAAATCAGCAACACAGATATTTTCATCTGTAGAAGCTGCGGGTGCAGTAATGTTATTATCTGGTAAAAATGCTCAAATGGCTGCAGATGATTACATTGCAGTTGCAAATTCTATTGGCACAACAGAGGAAGCATTCAAAGTGGCTTCAGAAGGAATTGGAGTAAAAACAAAAATTATGCTTAACTCGATTCAAGCAGGTTTTAACAATTTAATGGAAACAATTGGTAGCACAGGACAAACGGTACTATCAGCTTCTACCCAGTTAGCTCCTTTGATAACTTCTTTTGCAGGACTTGGACAAATCATCCCGGTAGATAAAATCAAGGGACAAATATCAGGTATATCATCAGGATTCACAAGTTTAATTAAAAATGCAGAAAGCACAGGTGGAGTAATAAAGGGTTTAAGCTCGAAAATGCAAGAAAGCGGTGGGATTTTAGCCAAGTTGGGACCGGCAATAGCAAATCCTTGGGTTTTAGGAATTGGGGCGGCTGTAGCTGGACTTACTTTGTATCTGACAAAAACAGAAAAGGGCAAGCAAATACTTGAACGTTGGGGTGATTCGGCAAAAGAACTTTGGAATAAAGCACAACCAGTGATTGATTCTTTCCTTGACTCAGGCGAAGAAATTATCAATTACTTAATCAAAATAGGCGAATTTGTTTTTGAGATGCTAATTTCTCCAATAGAAATAGCAATGTCATTTGTTTCTGAAATAGTTAATGTTATACTCGATTTGGTAGGAATATCTAATGAATCTACAAATGCCTTCCAAAACCTTGGAGAAGCACTGAAACTAATCGGTAAATATTTTGAGATGACAGCCAAAGGAGTGCAAGCATTGATTTATTCGGTTAGAATAGCAAAGGATTTCGTGTTGGGCTTTATTGAATCAATACCTGAGCTGTTTTCAGTCTTAATGGACTATGCTAAGTATTATCTTAATCCTGTGAATTGGATAAGCGGAGATGATGAATATGAGAAAGAGCTTTCAAACCGACTTACAAATGCCGTTTCTGGTGCAATGAATAAAGCAAAGAACACTATAGCTGAATCCAAACTTGACTTTGCGATTCAGAATGCAATGACTATCAAAGAAGAAATCGACAAAAACAAAAAGATTGATGAACTTGTAAAGAAGTTTGAAAGTGCCAAGTCAGAAATCGAAAAGAAAAGTATAGCTGAAGAAATTGCAAAGCAAGTACCCGGTGCTGTGAATGGTTATAAGCAACTTATAGATGAAAACGGGAAAGTAGTTCAAGCTATTGATTTGAATATTGAAAAAGTAAAAGAATTCACAAAGGCGAATGAAGAATCTTATTCAAGTAAATTGAAATCAGAACAGAATACATTCACAGAAGCATTGAAAGAAAAAGCAGACTTATATCAAAATCTGTCCGTTCAGGCAGAAACACTTGCAAATAAGATTGTTGAAGGTTCAAAGAAGGGCGAAGATGTTTCTGAAATCAAAGCTAAGTATCAAAAAGTCAAAGAAGAACTTAAATCCCAAACCGAAGAGATGTCAAAGACACTTGCCGAAGGTTCAAAAATCGGGATTGAATTTGATAAGGTTGAACTGCCAAGCGAAGTAGAAGAACAATTCAATGTGCAATTAATTGAACTAAGGAACAAGGTCAAAGATACAAAATTTGGAGAAGCAGTAACCGAAATGATTAGCATCCAAAAGAATCTTGACGAGCAAGATAATATTGGTAAATTAGTTGAAAAGTTCTCCAAAGCAAAGACTGAAATTGAAAAAGCATCAATCGCTGAGCAAATTAAACGCACTGCACCCGAAGCAGTAAAAGAAATTGGAGTTATCCAAGACAAAGAAGGCACACTGATTAAGCAATATGAAATTCAAAATGAGAAGATTCTTGAAGTTTCGGAGAAGATGAAACAAAGGTATTCGAGTGAACTTCAATCTAAACAAGAAGCATATCTTGGAAACTTAAAGAAAGAAGAAGATGCTTATAAATCCGGGCAGACTAAACTCAAAGAACTTCAAGATGAAATCAATAAGAGTAAAGCAAAGGGACTTGATACTAAAGAACTTGAAAAGAGTTACAATGCTATTCAACAAAAGATGAATGCTCAAAAAGATGGCATAATTGATTGGGCAGGAAAAGCTATTCAAGGTGGAATTGATGCCAATAGAGTATATGAGCAAATAGCAAAGTCATTCGGCGTCAGTGTTGAAGAAGCAAAGATCCTTGTAAACGTTCAAAAGGAAAGTAAATCGGTTGGAGAATCACAAGTTAAGGTTATTGATAAATTGGCAGAAGCTTGGTCAGCTGCAACTTCCGAGATAGATAATAATATTAAAACACAACTTAGTGCTATTAATGAAATGTCGAAACAGCTTAAAAATAAATCATTAAGCAAAGAAGAGCAGAAAGAATTACAAGAGCAATACAATTCAGAACTGAAAAGTCTTAAAGAAAATGTAAAAGAAAAGAAGAACCTCGACCATATTGATGAACTTAATCAAATTAGAGCAGGGCTTAAAACTCAAGAAGGTAAGTCTGCTTTTGAATTGGCAAAACAAGAAGCCGAACTTAAAAACAAGAATTTGGACATAGAACAGAAGAATTATGAGTATGTTCAGAAACAAAGTTTGATTCAAGAAAATCGTAAAGCAGATTCTTATGATGAACTTCTTATCAATCAAAAGCAATTGGAAACAATCAAAAACCAAAGATTAGCTTGGATTGAAGCACTAAAAGCCAAGAAATTGATTAGCGAAGTAACAAATGAAGGCGAAATCATTTTCAATTCAAAAGTGAAAGAAGCAGATAAAACAGAGATTAAATCTATCATTCAGGATTTTAATATTAAAGTTCAAGAAGAGCAATCTAAGATACTTGAACTAAAAGTTAAGCTAAAAGCTGATGATATAGCTCTTAAAGACAAACTAAGCGACCTTGAGAAAAAGAAAATTGAATGGGAGATTTCAATAGGTATTAAGGAAGAAACAGCACTCGAAACTTATATTGATGAATACAGAAATAAGCTTTCGATAACAAGAAATGAAATCGAAACCAACAATGATGTCATTGTAAAATTGAATCAGGATTTGGAGAATGAATTAAGCAGAGTGTCTGGAGAAAATTCTGTACAAGAAACTGAGAGAATTAGGATTAGGTATGAATTGAAAATCAAAGAAGCAAAAGAGAAGAACCTTGAGCTTATTCAGAATGAATTAGACACCCAACAGAAGATAATAGATATTGAAGATAGAATCTATAAATCGAGGGTAGATTCCATTAAGAGAAGTGAAGAAGAAAAGCTTTCTGAAATTGAGAACAGATTTAAAAGAGAATCCGAAATTTTGAATAAGTTCAACGAAATCTATAATAAAGCAACAGACAACAGTCTAAGTCAAGATAAGGACTCCGAACTAAAAAAGATAGAAGACACAGAGAAAGCTAAACTTGCAGAACTTGAAAAGTGGCGTGATATGAATTCAATAAGTGAAGAAGTCTTTGAAAAGAAGAAAGCAGAAATCGAGGAGAACGGTAGAAAAGAGCGTGAGAAGAAAGAAGAAGAATTCCGAAGGAAGCAATTACGTGCAGATTCTCAAAGGCAGGGACTTGAAGTAGAATTGCAAAGGCGTAAAGATAATGAAACTTTGAGTATTCAGAAAGATGCTTTAAATAAGCAACTTGAACTACTGGAAGAAAAGGCAAACAAGTTTGATTTATATGGCAGACCGATATTTGATAGTCAAAAGGAACAAGAAGAATATGATGCACTTTCCAAAAAACTGCTTGAAACAGAGAAATTGATTTCCGAACGTGGCGATTCACTTGGACTAATTGTAACAGAGCTTCAAACAACAGTCACTGATAGTTTGAGTAATCTATTCGCAGGCGACCCGGAAGCTGCAGCAGACAGTTGGAGAAAATTCTTCTCGCAATTGGCTGGTATGTTGCAAGCAAAGGCTTCAGCATTTATCTTGGATTTGGTATTGTCTCCCGGAACAATGCAGTATATATCAGCGTTGCCTTTCCCTGCAAATGTTGTTGCAATTCCTGTAATAACAACTGCAATCAATGCGGCGGTTAAGGCTATTACAGACCCGATAATATCTACTATACTTAGCTTTTCAACTGGTGGTAGAATTGACCAACCAACTATGGCTATTATTGGAGATGGCTCACGTTTGGGAGGCAGAAACCGAGAATGGATTTTCAACGATTCTCAATTGATTGCTACTGTTCAAATGGCAGGAGCAAACTCAAATTCAATGCTAATAGCTAAACTTGACCGAGTAGAAAAGCTACTTGCCTCCCAAGAATTGAAAACAACTCTTAGAGGGAGTGATATTGATATTTCACTCAAGAGGACAAATTATCAAAATGTATTAAGGCAAAAATAAAACATAAATCAATAAAATTCATTTCTCTGTTGGAATCTTTGAGTTTTAATTATAAGAAAAGTATTAATAACCTTCGATATATAATCACCTTCATAAACTTTAATTCCATTTCGATTTTTATTTTCTTCAGAAGGAAATGGGTCAAGAACATATAACTTTGAAATATATTTTAAACCATTGAAGCCAATTTTATAAATGAGATTGGTTAATACAACTGCATGCCCAATATCAGAATGGTTTTCCCACAAACCAACAATTACTGGGTTTTCATTTTCGATTTCAGAGATCAAATAATCAGCATTTGGCAATCCTATGTATGCTTTTGCAATAATTTTACAATAATTAATATTGACATTATTTAAAAGATCAGCTACATTAAAAAAATTGTTAGGGCAATTAGGATAACAAAGATTTCCTTTTGTTAGAATTTCAACAAGTTGATGCTGCGAAAAGTATATACAATGAGATTTCAAAACCATTTGAGTAGAAGCAGCCCAACACCAATTTGATAATACTTGTTCAGCAAAAATATTCTTTATACACTCATTGTCAATTCCCACAAGGAATTCATTAATGCCCAATCTTGTTTTCATAAAATTTTAGTAATTTCTTTAACAATCAATTTTTTAAAGCTTTTGAAATTCTATAATATCTCTTATTTAATGCGTCTCTACCACCTTCCATTACTTCACATACAGCATTTCTAATCTGCTTGTCTTGTAAAGCATTATTCCCGGCATTGATGATTTGACCTGAAACAAAATCCATGTGAACTATATTGTCAGAGTTTGCATTTACCGCAATGTTCGGATTATGAGTTACAATAACCATCTGTCTTTTTTTCTTTAATTTTTTGAACCCTTCAACTACAAATTTTGATATTAGTTTTGTGTCTAAATCATCTTCGGGTTGATCTATAATTAATGGAATATCATTTAATGCTAAGAGTAGACCCAACATACCAGCAGTTCTTTCTCCAGCTGAACCTGTTTGAATATCTTCTTCTCTGCCTTGTTTCTTAAATTTCAAAACAAGTTTATCCTCTGGAACCCATATAAGTAGTCGGTCAAT
>CALKAJ010000142.1 GCA_937983305.1 uncultured Ignavibacteriota bacterium
ATTCTCCTTTGCCTGAGAAACCCGCATAGGAAGCGAGAATATAGTTCCTATATTAACCGTAACACCTATGCCGACTCTTGAAGGCAGCGTGTTCGTCTGGTCTGCGGAGTTCAGAAAATCCGGATAGTAAGTATATGAAAAATTCAATGCGTTTAACCACGACCAGGCTTCTTTCTTTACATCGGTTTTGGTTATCTCAATCCTGCTTTCAAGTACTCTGTTGTTTGGATAATTTGCCCATGCAATATCAACAAGCTTGTTGATAAATGCAGTATCATTCATCATCGCCTGCAAATCGTCATCGAGGGAGTCAACCTGGCTGAAAACCGAATTGACTCCCATAAAAAAGATTATGATTAAAAATAATTTCTTCATTCTTAATTTATTTTGTTACCGGTACTCTTCCAATACTGTAATATGTGAAACCGTTTTCCTTCATCTTTTCAGGTGAATATACGTTTCTTCCGTCGAATACTACAGGTTCTTTCAGATTTTCCTTTATGAAATCAAAATCAGGATTTCTGAATTCGTTCCACTCGGTCAGCACAAGCAATGCATCTGCGCCCGTTAAAGCATCTGCTTCATTTGCCGCATAATGAACTGTATCCTTCAGGTAGAACTTCGATGTTTCCATTGCCGCCGGGTCATAAGCCGATACAGTTGCTCCGTTGGCAAGCAATTCATTAATAATAACTACTGCCGGTGCTTCTCTCATATCATCGGTATTTGGTTTGAATGCCAGGCCCCATACCGCAAATTTCTTTCCTTTAATATTATTTTTATAATGTTTCAATACTTTGTCAACGATAACTTTTTTCTGTGCTTTGTTTACTTTATCAACTGTTGCCAGGATTTTCATTTCAGAACCTTTTTCGCCCGATGTTTTAATCAACGCATTTACATCTTTCGGGAAACACGAACCGCCATAACCGATACCTGCAAAAAGGAATCTCTTTCCGATACGCGAATCAGCTCCCATTCCTTTTCTGATTAAATCAACATCTGCTCCTACAATTTCGCAAAGATTAGCAAGCTCGTTCATATATGTAATTCTCATTGCAAGATATGAATTTGCCGCATACTTTGTCATCTCCGAGCTGGCAGTATTCATTTCAATTATCGGATTGCCCTGTCTTACAAACGGCTCGTAAAGCTCTCTCATAACTGCAAGTGCCTGTTTGCTTTCAGAGCCGACAACAATCCTATCGGGTTTCATAAAATCTTCAACTGCAAATCCTTCTCTTAAAAACTCGGGATTTGAAACAATAGCAAAATTCGAAACGCCGTGTTTTTTAACTTCGTTTTCGACAAGCTGTGCGGTGCCTACAGGAACAGTGCTTTTGTTGACAATAATTTTAAATTCCTTGTCGCCGAATTCCTTAAGAATTTCGCCCAATTTATCGGCAACTCCAAGAACATATTGCAAATCTGCGGAGCCGTCCTCGCCCTGCGGAGTCGGAAGGCACAGAAATATTACATCAGTCATCAATGCCGCCTGTTTCAAGTCATCCGTGAAAATCAGTCTTTTCTTGATAATGTTTCTGTAAAAAAGAATATCTAAACCCGGTTCATAAATCGGGACTTCTGCGTTCTGCAGTTTTGCTAATTTTTCGGGATTGTTATCCACGCAATAAACAACATTGCCCATTTCGGCAAAACAGGTACCGGAAACCAATCCGACATACCCTGAACCAATAACAGAAATGTTCATAACCTTGCTCCTGTTTTTTAAATTTTTTAATATTTTTTAAAAGTTGAAATCTTTTTCAATTTCTTTAAACTTCTTTGCAAGCAAATCTTTCTCGGAAACCTGAGGGTTAACAACCTGCCAGTCTATGCCTAAATCTTCATCGTTAAATATTATTGCCCTCTCGTCTTTTTTGCTGTATAATGCCGTGCACTTGTACATAAAAACGGCTTCGTCCGACAAGACCGAAAATCCGTGTGCAAATCCGGGCGGCAGCCATATTTGATTTTGATTTTCTTCCGAAAGTTCTACTGATACATATTTTCCGAATGTGGGAGAGCCGAACCTTATATCTACTGCTACATCAAGTACTTTTCCTAATACTACTTTGCAAAGCTTTCCCTGAGCAAATTCTCCGACCTGATAATGCAGTCCTCTTACCGTTCCCTTTTTTGACTTGGAAATATTATCCTGCACAAAATTAAAGTCCAATCCTGCCTGTTCAAGATATCTTTTGCTGTTAAATGATTCATAGAAATATCCTCTTTCATCGTTAAAAACATCGGGCACTATTACCAGTACTTCTTTTATTTCTGTTTGTATTACTTTCATTGCTCTCCTATTTATTATTTAATACTTGTTCAAGATATGCTCTGTAATTGCATTTGGGCATTTTGTTAATTACATCTTTAAACTGCTTTTCGTTTATAAAGTCCATATAATACGCAATCTCTTCTATGCAGGCGACTTTCAGCCCTTGTCTGTCTTCAATAGTTCCGAAAAAGTTTGACGCCTGAAGCAGTGATTCCGGTGTTCCGGTATCAAGCCAGGCAACGCCCCTTCCGATTTTCTCTACCTGAAGCTGACCGCGTTTCATATATTCAATATTCACATCTGTAATTTCAAGCTCACCTCTCGGAGACGGCTTTAGATTTTTTGATATTTCAACAACGTCATTATTATAAACATAAAGTCCGGGTACTGCGAAATTTGATTTGGGCTCTTTTGGTTTTTCTTCAATTGAAAGAACTTTGCCGTTTTCGTCAAACTCAACAATACCGTATCTCTCAGGGTCATTAACCCTGTATCCGAATACTGTTGCACCGGTATTATTTTTAATTGCATTATACATAAAATCAAGTTTACCGTAAAAAATATTATCGCCAAGAATCAGTGTGACGCTGTCTTTCCCGACAAAATCGGAACCGATTATAAACGACTCGGCAATTCCGTTCGGAGCAGGCTGTACTGCATAATTTATCTGAAGTCCGATTTCAGAGCCGTCTCCAAAAAGTTTCTTATAGAATGGGATTGTTTCATCGTTTGAAATAATCAGAATTTCTTTTATTCCTCCAAGCATAAGAATGGAGAGAGGAAAATATATTAACGGTTTATCATAAATCAACGTTAACTGTTTACTGTATATCTTCGAGATGGGATATAATCTTGTTCCTGCACCTCCTGCTAAAATAATACCTTTCATTAATTATATATTTTATTTTTTAATATTTCGGGTTTAAATGCCATTTCCAGGCAGTTTCTAAAATTCTTTTTAAATCATATTCCGGTTTCCAGCCAAGTACTTCTCTTGCCTTTTTATTATCGGCAATCAAAGTCGCAGGATCGCCGGGTCTTCTTGCAACAATATCTGCTCTGATTTTTTTGCCTGTTACCTCAGATGCAATATCAACAATCTCTTTGACTGAATAACCGACTCCGGTTCCGAGATTTATTACGTTTGAATTATTTCCTGCTTTTAAATATTCAAGAGCTCTTATATGCGCATCGGCTAAATCGTTAACGTGTATATAGTCTCTTATGCACGTTCCGTCTTTTGTCGGATAATCATCGCCGTAAATATTTACTTTTTCTCTTTTACCAAGTGCGGCAAAAAGCACAAGCGGTATCAGATGCGGCTCCGGGTCGTGGCTTTCACCGATATCACCGTCTTCAGAATCACCTGCCGCATTGAAATATCTCAACGCAACATATTTTGAGCCGAAAGAAGTATCATAATCCTCAAGCATATTTTCTATCATCAGTTTTGTTTTTGCATAAGGATTAATCGGTGCCGGTGTATCGCTTTCCGACATTGGAATGGTTTCCGGATTTCCGTAAACCGAACACGTTGAAGAAAATACAAATTTATTTACGCCGGCTTCTTTTGCCGCATTTATCAGATTAAAACTGCCGACAACATTATTCCTGTAATACATTGCAGGATTTTCAACCGATTCACCTACATAAGCAAACGCCGCAAAATGTATCAATGCTTCAATCGGATATTTTTTTATATTTTTATATAATCCTTCGTAATCGAGTAAATCAACTTTTTCAAACGGCACACCTTCCGGCAATGCTTCTTTATGACCTCTTGAAAGATTGTCAAAAATTACGACTTCGTAGCCTCTTTTCCTGAGAAGCTTAACTGTGTGTGACCCTATATATCCTGCTCCGCCTGTTACTAATATCATAATAATTTTTTATTTTTTAAATGGCGCCTTCGCGCTTAACAACTGATTTGAATGTTTCAAATAACATTTTAAGATATCCTCTGTATGATTTGAATTCCGCATATTCTCCGAGATAATCCGTATCGTCTTCGGAAATATTTTCCATAACCGATTGAACAGAATCGTGCAATGCTCTTTCTTCGGCAGTCAGATTCGACCTGCCTCTTGCCTGCCAGAAACCTGCAAGTCCGGGACGACCTTTAAATCTGAGTTGTGCAACATCTGTCAAATCCATTCCTTCTTCCGTATCTTCGCCCTTCATTCCTTTATCAAGCAAATGCTGTGCTTCATAAGTAGGTAATGCCCAAACACCTACCAATGACATATGCCCTTTTAAAACATTCCAGAACAAAGGCAGCTCATCAATTGATGTTTTTCTCAGCTTGTTTCCGATTTTTGTAACGCGCGGGTCATTTTCGATTTTCACAAAAGGACCGCCGTCATATTTATTTTTTAAATCTTTAACTCTTTTATCGGCATCAATGTACATAGTTCTGAACACATAATAATTAATCGGCTTCTCTTTAAAATAGACATACCACTTGCTCCCCTTCTTTTCTATCGCAGGTGATTTAAGTCGTTTCGATTTATAAAACACAGGTCCTTTTGAATCAAGCTTAATGAGAATTGCTACCAATAAAAATATCGGAGATAAAAACAACAACGCAAAAAATGCAACTGTTCTGTCGGTTGCTTTGATTAAGAACTGATTAAATTTCGTTTTAAAGGGTATTATAAAATAAGACTTTAATACTGCATCATCGTCAATAAACGTTCCGAAATTATTCGCAACGCTCATATGATAATTCTGGCTGACAACTGATTTTTTCACCTCAACACCTTTACCGATGTAAGTATTTTTCAGTATAACACTGCTTTCAATAATTGCATTTTCTTCTATAAATACTTCATCTCCTATTACTACGGGTCCTCTTAAATCCACACCCTTGCTAATCTCAACATTCTTGCCTATAAGTATGGGAGGAGTTGACCTGTCAACCACGGTTTTATCAATCTTGCTTGAAGTGTTTACATAAATCCTTTTTGCAACTTCCTTGTCATAATCTGCATAATCTTTCACTGCACCGGAAGCTATATCAAGATTCACTTTCCAGTACTCTTCAAGCGAGCCGATATCACTCCAGTACGCATCGGTTTCATAAGCATAGAACGGAATATTTTTCTTAAGCAAATCAGGGAAAAGATTATATCCGAAATCATATACTTCCTTTGCAGGTACGAGGTCAAGAATTTCCGGCTCGAAAATATAGATTCCGAGATTTACCAGATTCGACAGCGCCTCTTCTTTCTTCGGTTTTTCCTGAAAACTTTTTATTGCCTTCTTTTCATCGGTAACAACAACTCCGAACTTTGAAGTATCGTCAAACGGTTTAACTGCAATGGTTGCTTTGGAATTATTTTCTTTATGGAATCTCAGCATATCCGCAAGGTCAATATTTGTAAAGCCGTCACCGCTAAGCACTATAAAGGTCTCATCGAAAAAACTTTGAATCCTTTTTATACCGCCTGCAGTTCCAAGAAGATTTTTTTCAATTGAATATGAAATCTCAACTCCGAAATCTTCTCCGCTTCTGAAGTATTTATCAACGGCTTCGGGAAGGTAATGGAGATTCATCTTGATTTTTTGTATTCCGTTTCGCTTGCATAAATTCACTATATGCTCAAGTGCCGGTTTATTGGCAACAGGAA
>CALKAJ010000143.1 GCA_937983305.1 uncultured Ignavibacteriota bacterium
AGGCTCTCTATGCTGAAAAGCCTCAATATTTCGGACAAAGAAGTAAATAACAAATCTTTCGTTAACTACACCGGATTAAGTCTCGATCTATTTAATGACTTTTGTAAGAATGACAAATGGGTATTAGCCCCTATGGTTGGAGTCAGTGTGTTTGATTTTTATATGTCGGCAGTATCATCCGGTTCGATATCAAACCTGACTCAAACAAATTTAGAAGAAGGTTTTTATAAGAAAGGAGTATTTTGTTTGAAACCGGGAGTAGAAATAAAAAGAAAATTTCAGATAGGATCTTGCTTTGTAGGGGTTGGGATAAACGGCTATTATCAGTTCGAATTAGGTAACGGGAAATGGGGTAATTTAACCGGAGAACAATATGGTAATTTTACCGCATCAAAAATATCCGGATTGGTTTCATTTATAAATTCAACAGTGTATTTCTGAGAACAAACCGATTATTCTAATATGAAATCAGCACATGTATTATTTGTTATTCTGATTTGCATTTTATTTTATAGTTGCGAATCATTAATTGAAACACTTTTTGGTAAAAATGAAGACCTGACGTTTGTCAGAACTAATTATGAAGGAAATCAGTTAAGAACTGATGGTTATTCGTGCTATGATTGATTCCGGTAAAATTATCAATGATACAACTTTTGTAATACTAAAGCGTAAATCTTCTCATGGTACGTATGGAATAAAAGAAAAAGCTTTGCAGGATACATTTCGACTGAAGCCGTTCAGTCCCAAGCCGGATAGTACGAATATATACATCAAATAAAAACCCTTGTTCGGCGTAGTCTCCAGGTGCATATGCGTAAACCTAAACTGTATATTTTATTGATATTCATATTGTTGTAACAAAAGTGTATTTTTTTACCCGATTTCCTTTCGGCAACCGGGTTTGATTTATAATTTTGCAGCATACAAAGAACTCTTTTTAGGGTTGAAAACGAGGTGTAACTGTGAGAGGAGACATCTCGTTTTTTTTCTATAAAGATAGCAATAAATAGCTTGTAATCAAAGTAATATGGATATTATATTTTCCGCTCCAATCTTTTTTAACTTCGTTTCAATCCAGTGGTTTTCTTTAAATATAGCTGTGATTTTATATATGATTTTAATAGAATCCTTTTCTTTTCTTGTCCGAAAAGCCGAATACATTGATAAAAACTTTTCCTTAATTGTTTTGACACATTTCTCAATGCTTAGCAATCTATTTTCATGTTTATAGAGTAAGTTCCTTAATCCAAATATCAATTGCTGATTAAGAACAATCACAATTAGTTTAGCATACAATAGGCAAAGAAATCTTTCCTTTTTCAATTTCGGAATATCATCAATTTTATAGATTGATTTCCAATGCTTAAAACATAACTCAACCTGCCATCTTAAACGGTACAACAGCACAATATCATTTAGTGTGGCTTTAGTAGAATCGACGTTTGTAATAAATATAGTAAATCGATTTCGAATCTTTGTTTCCATTGAAGTTTTATATCCTCTTTTGGAACTTTTTGACTCTATTTTTCGTATTCGTTTTTCATATACACTCTCAGGAACAATGCTAAGTACCATACGAATAGGAACGAATTTACCTTTACCGACAAACACTTCAACATCTAAATTTCTCAAACCGGTAGATTTCATAGATTCATACGTTCTGGCGAAACTAAACCGTTCACCATTGCGATCGAAAACTGCAATATTCGCATTTAACCGAGAAACAAAAAAGGCCTTCTGTTTAATCATTAGCATAAGGACATCAGAAGACAAGTACCCCAGATCTCTCAACACAAAATCTCCTTCATTAATGCTCTCTACTTTTGATTTAGCGTCAAAATGATCGTTTCGGACACCATCTGTAAGGTCAATATCCAGAATCTTTCCTGTTTTAAAATCATATTCATACTGTATGCTAACACTCGATTTACCGGAGTCACCCCCGTAGCCCTTAAAGTAAGACTGTAAACATTCTGGCAAAACAATCTTTGTAGAATCTTTGATTCTTAACTGCTTAAAGTCAGACAAAAACTTATCTGAAAAACAAGGATGTTCTATTTGAGAAGATAAAACTTCTGTAAAAACTGATTTCACGAAAGCAACAGAAGCTTCGTTGAATCGCATATTTAAACCGGCTTTACTTTTAAACACTCCAAATTGTTCCGACAAAATTATATTTGCCTGACGTAAACTTTGATGCGACCATTTGGAAGCACACAACAATAACATATCAAAGAACTCTATTGGTTTTATACCACCACTACGTTTGTAGAAACCACTTTCTACTGCTTTTTTCTGTAAATTCCGCTCACTGAATAAGCGCTTTGTCAGAACAGAAAACTTCTCATTTAAGGAAGTAATACCCCCTATTTTTTTACAGTAATACTAAATGCCAAAACAAATCACTATATTTGATTTTGATTTAGCAAGTTATGAACTTTAGGTTTACGCATATGGCCCGGAGGCTACGCCAAACAGAAGATGTTAACTGGATTGTCTGATGCTGATGCGCGCAAGTGTACTTTCTCTGGGGTTGCGCGGGAGGGGATGGTGGAAGGTTTGGAAGATTGATACTTGTAGTATGTGTATTGAACATGCTTGATGTATTTTTTATTTTTTTATGAGTTAGAAATGATTGTAAAGTGAAAATATGAACGATGAGTTGGGCGTGAAGGGAATGGAGTTGGGGATGTTTGGGTGTTAGCGGTAATTTTAAAACGACATAATAATCAATATGAACAACAAAAAGGAAAATAAAGACTGTTTCGTCATCATGCCAATAAGTGACGCCGAAGGCTATGAAAAAGGACATTTCACACACGTATATGAAGACATTATTAAACCAGCTGTAGAGTTAATTGGTTTTATTCCGAGACGAGCAGATGAAGTAAAAGAAACAAACTTTATCCATCTTGACATTTTAAAAAAGCTAATTGACGCACCAATTGCAATTTGTGACCTAAGCACACGAAATCCAAATGTTCTTTTCGAATTAGGAATACGACAGGCATTTGATAAACCAGTTGTTTTAATTCAGGAGAAAGGAACACCGAAAATTTTTGATATTGGTCCATTGAGATATTTGGAATATTCAAAGGACATGAAATATCATGATGTTCTTAAAACGCAACAGGATTTAAAAATTGCTATTGAAGCTACAAAGGCCGCTGAGGGAGAGCATGGAAATATTAACTCTATTGTTCGTTTATTGGCACTAAGTTCACCTGCGACAATTCCAAATCTAGAAGGAAATAATAAAGAGGCTCTAGCACTTGACGTTTTACAAACTCAGTTGAATGATATGCGCAAAATGATGGAAATTTCCATGATGGAGGGTAGGAGAAATAATCGAAAAGGGGGAATTGCAAGTATCGAATATGAAAGAATCACCAATAAACTTGAGCGACTTTCAAATAGTAAATTTTCTAATTCGGGACAAGCAATGGAGGAGTATCACAAACTAATGATGGAGGCAGAAGAATTACAAATGCATTGTGACAACGAAGGAGACCATAGAATGTTTCGTTATTTAATGGAGAGAATACACCGACAAATACGTGAATTTGAAATGAAAAACAACCGATAACAGCACCTACCCAAAAGTGGCGGTTCAGTGGTTAAATCAAGCTTTGTGCTTCT
>CALKAJ010000144.1 GCA_937983305.1 uncultured Ignavibacteriota bacterium
TCGTTAATCCATTATTAACTGCAGTCCAGTTTGTTCCGTTATTTGTGGATAAAAATACGCCGCCGTCCGCAGTTCCTGCGAATATATTTGTTCCCGATACGGCTAAAGAAAAAACATGTAAATCAGTTAATTCATTATTAACTGCAGTCCAACTGCTTCCGTTATTTGTGGATAAAAATACACCGCCGCCCCAAGTTCCTACGAATAAATTTGTTCCCGATACGGCTAAACAGTTAACTCTAGCCCCGTCCGGACCGGATGTCTGCACCCACTGCCCTCTTGCATTCATTGCTACAAGCATAAGCATAATAAAAATTAGTTTTTTCATTCTTCTACCAGTTTTATATTTTTTAAAAGCCCCTTCCCGCTTTCAAACGGGAAGGGGAGAATTGTTGTCAAAAGTCGCTCCCGTTTGCGCCTTTTCCGTCAGTTTCACTGACATAAATTTCATATATTTTATTTCCACGATTATGGAATATGTGGAAAATTACATCTTTCCCTTCATCTTTTCATTTAATCTTCTGATATATTCTTGTTTCTCTTCCGGAATCTCTGCTTTTTCCAGCCAACGGTTGCTGGTATACGCTGTTGCCGTTTCAGGGCGCTTACTGGTCGTGGTACCCCACTTATGACACCAAGTGAACCAAAATTAGCACCCGCACGACCCGGCAATTACGTATGACCGGCTGTAGTAAATAGTGCATTATTTTAATGTTGTCGCAATATCATGAATATCCCAATTATTACATATAAAAAAATACATACTGCAGGCATGCTAAGTATCATTATCACCCATTTGAGCTTTCTATTTTGTCTATTTTTCCATTGATTACTCAACCAGATAAGTGATACAAATGCAAATGATAAACTTAAGAGTATCAATGGCAAAAAACAAATCATATTAAATCCATAATTATGAGGAGCATATCCTTTAATTACGCCAAATAACTCTGTCCTGAAGTAACCAAGGATGAAAGCTGCCATCAATGAAAGAATTGATAAAATTGAAATAGATAGATAAATTTTTTCTTCTTTAGTCATATAGATAATTGTCTGTCAGGTTTTTTTGTATTACTTACAACGGTTTCGGGCTTTGCCGAAGGCGAGGCGTTTCCGCACTACTGTTGATTTGAAAAACGAATGTTTGGTTAAGCACAAAAGTGTCATAGATGCACGGAACCCCCGCTTTTGGCAATACCATGTTACAGGCTGGCGTTCTTTCTATTTGACCTTTTTGTATTTGGATGTCACGCTAATTTTTTCCTTTTCTTGAATTGACAGAATTTGTAAATACCACAAAGTTCACATTTAGGGTTACTTGATAAACAAATTCCTTCTTTTAAGCCAAATTCAGGTTTTGCATCTACTTGTCCATAAGCAACAAAAATAATGTCGATGTAACGAATTGGAAGTCCTGTGGCGGATGCAAACTTGCGTCCTGCTGCAATTACGCCTAACAAATCTTCTTCACTGTCAACTAAACCCAGTCTATAAAAAATACGACACAGCACTCTGTCAGGTTTTAGCACGTTATATCCGATGTCAGTTAGGAAATGAAAAACAGTTATACCGCCAAGGTATTTAAACCGTTTTTTTAAGTCTTTGATAAGCTCAAATAAATTTTTGTCATTGTCCGTGTCGGCAAATGAATTGAGATATTTATCAAATGTACCAAATTGATTTTTGATAACTTTAATTTGGTTTGCATTATGAATAATTCCATTAATTTTTTGCCTGTGTCCAATGACCTTTTTGCTGTCAATAATTTTCTGAACTTTTGTTTCATCATATTTGGCAACCTTTTCATAGTCACCGAATATTTTTTCAATCTCTTGTATTTTGTCTGTAACCGTTTTGGCTTTAAAACCTGAATAAAAAGTCACATAAACCATTACCCAGAAATAGTCGTTGTCTTCTCGTTTTTGCTTTTTAATCTTTTTGAAGCTGTCAAGGCTATTAGTCAGTTTACTTGCTGTCAAGTCGGACTGGGAAAAAAAAGTCTTTTTAAGTTTTTCAAAAATGGTTTTGTAGTATGCCGATTTTAGGGTTGTCATCTAAATCTTGTTTTACTGTTTATTAATTCGTGGTGTCGTCTTTACGCTTGCCTGTAACGGTTTGCGGCTTGGCGAAGGTGGCGATTTTTACCACAAATGTTGATGCGGAGAACCAAACTTTGATTAACCACAAATGTGTCTGCGGAGCACTGAACCGCCACTTTTGCAAAACCCGTGTTAGTGGCTGCCTTTTTAGGTATTTTATTTTGGTAAAGCATTATTAATCTTTTCAGCATTGTTGTCTTTTGACTCGTTGTCGTAAATAGAATAGACTGTCCCATTACGAGTATCAATGATTAAGCTCCCTTCATTGATTAAGTAATATCTTCCGTTTTGAGCGTACTCATTAAATATTTGTGTGTAACGAAAAAGAATAATTACTAATGCCATAAACAACATTACGATTGATAATTTAAATAGGTCTATTTTTTTCATTTTTTTGGTTTTAAATAAATGTCAATAAATTCTCCCTTGCAAATAAATGCGTCTGAGGCGTCTAACTCAACATAAGTTGTCGGTTCATCTTCACCGTTGTCTTCACCATAAGAATCAATTTTTAATTTTATTTTTTTGATAGTATTTATTTTTAATATCAAATATTTATCATTAACACGAGTATTAATTGTTTCACCGTTTAATATTTCAGGGCAAAGTTTTTCAATTTGATTTTGCGTACAAATGAATTCGATGAACATTTTTCTTGAATATCTTTTTTCAATTGATACAATATAAATAGAATCTAATTTTTCAATGTTTGTAATTTTAAAACGTTCGATAACTACTCGGTCATTCTGCCTTATTAAATTTTGGTACTGATAAGTCATTTTATACCGAACAGTGTCAAAAGTGGCACTTGCACCAAATTGTTTAGAAATGATGTTAAGAGTTTGAAGTCGCTCCAATTGTTCAATTTCCTCTTTCTTTTCTTCATCAGTCTTTGTAGCTGTTTCTCCGTTTATTTTATCGCTATTTGTCTTCTGTCCGCAAGAAACGAACAGGAGTAATGAAATAATGGATAATATTTTTATTGTTTTCATATAGTGTTTATTTGTCATTGTTTGTTGTTAACTTTCTTTTATTGGTTATAAAATCCTTCATCTCCGATTGGTGTCCAAAAACTATACTTCACAAATTTATTTCGTCTTTTGTCGTCAGGTATTTGTCTTACCTGATAAGGCATTCCACCTATCCTAACATTTTTTCCTGCTAAATAAGCAAATAATAAAAAATATTTACAAGTTATCAAATGGCGATTTAATATTTTGTGAATTCGTTTGTAGAGATTTACTAATTTTATTTTATTATTTAAACAGAAATAAAAATAGATGAGATTGAAAAGTATTATTGCCTTCCCAAGCAGAGATTGCGAAGGAGAAAAATAAAATTGTTTATTAAGTATTTCTTGCATGTTCCTCAAATCTGTTTCACCTATCAATAAATTTGTTGAATGTAAATTTTGTGTTAAATGTAATGATGTTATTTTTTTTATTCAAGTCCCTTTGAGTGATTTTTAAAAACATAACGGCATTTTTCCAACCGGAGTTTTTAAAAGTTATCAACTCAGATTCTCAATATATTTCTTCATTAATGCAATCTGTCCGATGTGATAATAAGCATGCTGTATGTATCCGTGCAGATTTTCGTAAACGCCGGATTGGTCTTTCAATATTGGCTTATCAAGATTTTCATCAGATAGATTTTGCAATTCCCTTATTAGTTCATTTTTATTTTCTTTAATTGCATTCACAGTTTCAATCCATTTGAAGTTTATCTCGGGCATCCAGATTTCTTCGTCTTTTAATTTATAGTCAATCCCCTGAAGTCGTTTTATAACCACAAAATCGGTAACCAGATGCCTTGCAATCTGATGAATAGTGTGATTGAAATTAGGCAATTTCAGGTTTGCAGTTTCGTCAGTAATTCCATTCAGAATTTCGTTTAGGTTCATCCCCGCCCAATTTTTATTGTTGTGCAGTTGTTCTAATTGCTCAATTATTCTGTTTACTTCAATTTTTCTAATTTCTTTTTTCATTTCCAATTGTTTCGCTTTTTCGCTTCGGTTATGTGAGCAAGGTGATGATTACAATGCCATGAATAAAGTCCGAGGTGTTCGTTCGTTATGTTTGCCGTTTTGTTGAACTTACCTATAGGATATTTTAGTTTTTCATTGTCCATAATATTGTTATTATTTTTTATAAATATTTCGCGTCTGCGGCAATAATGCAATGCAAATTATTAAAATGCCTAAACTTGAATAAATGGTGTGAATAATTCCAACCGAGTTTAATATCAACGTTTGAATATTTATCCAGATAATTTGTCCAAACCCGATGTAAACTGCAAAGGTCCATGCAAAATGATAATCGTAAAGTAAATTCAACTTATTAAATATTATGCTTTCCGGCTTTTTGATTAATCCGTAAATGACATATATAGGAAATATTCCAAATGTTACAAGCAATATTATTCCCGGAATTAAGTAATTTTTGAATAGAGAATTATTTATTAATTCAACAGGCATATTTAATAAAGAACCATCGGGACTAATAACAAAAGCTATACCGCCATAAAACGCACCAAGGGAAAGAAATCCCAAAAGTGCAATTAGAATTGATTGAGTAGTTCGATTTTGTTTCATATAGATTCCTGATATTTTAGTTTTTATTATTTATAATGTTATACTTAATGTCAATCTCAACATTGCCCTTTATCATCGCCCATACAGGACAATATGTCTCTTCTGAAAGTTTAACTACTTTATTTAAGTCATCTTTCGTTGTGTCGGTTGATTTTAAAATAATTTCCATAACAATCGTTTTGAATCCGGTAGGGTGAGTTTCGTTTCTTATTCCCTTTGAATGAATTTCGCAACCGGTTATTGTCTTTTCCATTCTTCGTAAAAATGTAAGTATAGAACTTCCCAAACAAGAAGATAAACTTAGAAGTAACAACTCAAGCGAAGTGTAACCTGAATTATCACCAAGTGGCGGCGTATAATCTATTGAGATAGGAATGTTATTTTCAATTATTCCTTTGAAATTCAGCTTATCGTTGATAAGGATAATTGCAGTGTTTAATTCTTTTGATTTATCAATCATTTTTTCCAAGGTTTATTGATTTTAAATTATAATGTTTAATATATTAAAAGTTTTTAATTTGAATAGTTTCGTGCGATTGATTTCACTTTGAGTTTTTCATAAAAGAGCTTTTCTGCACGGCAATCTTGTATTAGCGTTAGCTGCCGCTTTGTGCCGTCTTAATGTCCGGGATGTACTGTCAGCCCAATTCTGTAAATGCAATTTCTGTTTATCAATGTGTCTTTATTGCTATCATAAGTATAATCCCTTTCAACGTTTGTATTCCACAGAAGGTTGTGAGAAATGTATAAACCGTTTTCTCCGCCTTCACTTCTAACTTTAATACTAATCTTTCTGTCCTTGCAAACTTCAAAAGATTTAATATCTTTTTCACTGAAAGTATGAAATAAACTGTCAAGTTCCTTTTTTAAATTATCCGGCACGTTCGTTATGTCGTAACGATTATTTCCCTGAAAAAAAGTATAACAATTTTCGTCAACAAGGTAATTTGAGTCCGGTTTTCCCTGACCGCCAACTAAGGTTTCAGTGTTTTTATTATATCTGAATTTTATTATCGCGTCAATATTTTTTTCCAGAAATATTTTTAAACTCTCATACTTCTCTATGTTCCTGATAATATTTTCATCGAAATAAGCACTCTCCATTTTATCCTTTTTTTGTTGTTCTGTCGGTGGTGTCGGAACACAAGAATTAAATGTCAGAATTATGCAAAATACTATTATTTGTTTTGTCATGATTTTTTGTTGTTTCTCGTTTCCATTTGTAAAAATTTCCTTCTATTTCCGTAAATCTTTTTTGAGGTAAATCATATCTACGAGTTGTATATTGCCATCGAACATTGGGTGGTCGTAATTGTCAGTAAAGAAATTCTTTATGCGATGTGATATTTCAAATCCGCAGTTTTCATAAAACGAGAGGATTGCCGGCGTTTCGCCTGTCCCGACAAGCATAGATTTGTAGTCGTTTTTGTAGTATTCACAAATGAAATTTATCAATGCTCTGCCGTATCCTTTGCCCTGATATTTCTCGTATGTCGCTATGTTTTTTAACTCGCAGGTTTCGCTATTTATCGGCACTACAACGCAAACACTTTTCAAGTCATCGTCATATAAGGCAAACAAGTCTCCATCAGGCAAATATCTGTCAATCATATTTTCCTGCTCATCTGCCAGAAGCAATAAGTCAAGAAACCGTTTCTTATCTTCGTTAATTTTTTCTATCTTTGGCATTTGCGGCTAAAATTGTGTGTATAACTGTGATTGCTGTCAGGATTTATTTTTCAAAAAATCTCCGTCAATGATAAGTAGTTTTACGCCATTTGCCGAAAACGAGCGATGAGAACTTAGTTCGTCTGAGACAACGTATGTTTCACCTTTGGAAAGTTTTATTTTCTCACCTGTTTTTAGTTCGCTGATAAATTCCCCTTCCAGGCAATGTACTATGTGTCCTTTCTGACACCAATGGTCTGCTAAATATCCGTTTGAATATTCTACTAACCTTATTCTTAGTACGTCAAATTGGATTGTCTGCCAATATGCTGTTCCGGTTTCTCCTTTGTATTCAACCTTTTCGATTGAATCCCAATCAATTTTTTCGAATGGTATTATGCTCATTATTTTTTTTATTTATTTTTTTCTATAGCTCCGCCACAAATGCCACAATTTTCAATTCATAGAACATCTTTGCGTCTTAAAAGATTTTTTAAGTTTTAGTCCAAAACTACTTGTTTGTTTCAATTTTCCATCGGAAAAATATTAAAATAACCTGTTATTTACAATTCAGATAAATTGTATCTTGAGGCTTTCTCAGCACGGGAAACGGATTTTCCTCGTTATTTAATTTTTGCATTTTTAAATAAATTTGTTTTTGCTTTATTGATGTAAATTAATTTAAAATTATGTCTGACCCCAAAATTGCTCAAAAATCACCAATAGTGCTTGAAATGAAACCGGGTACTTATCACTGGTGTGCCTGCGGTTTATCCGCTAATCAGCCCTACTGCGACGGCTCGCATAAATCCTGCGATATTAAACCGGTTGCCGTTGAAATTTCCGAAGAGAAAAAAGTTGCATGGTGCGCCTGCAAACATTCCAAGACGGGATGCTTTTGCGACGGTACTCATAAGTCACTTTAATTAATTTTCTTTAATAACGGCTTTTCTTTTCCGGCTTCCGGTTTTTTTTGCGGATTTATTTCACGGAATACTTTTGTATCATTGCCTGCAATTTAACTCTGTTTATGGGTTTCGATATATAGTCGTCGCATCCCGCTTCCAGTGCTTGTTCTCTGTCGCCAAATAGTGCGTATGCTGTTTGTGCAATGATGATGACCTTTTTGTTAAATTCCTTTATTTGCTTTGTGGCTTCAATTCCCCCCATACCGGGCATACGAATATCCATCAATATAATATCAATGTCAGGATTCGCTTTGCACATTTTGATTGCTTCAAACCCTGTTCTTGCTTTTAAAATTTCTTTGCTGAATGTTTTTATATATCGCTCAATCAACATTTCGGATACTTCGTCATCTTCCACAATCAATATTTTTAGTTTTCTTTCCTCATTTTTTTTATCTGTTTTTTCAATAGGGCGTTTAATTGTTTCTGTTGGTGTCTCAGTGCTGTATGGCAATGTGAAATAAAATGTTGAGCCCTTACCCTCTTCGCTTTCAACGCTAATTTTCCCGCCAAGCATTTCGACATAAGCTCTTGAAATTGTTAATCCCAAGCCTGCACCCTGATATGCCATTTTATCGGCAATATCTGCCTGAATAAATCTCTCAAATATTGCTTCTATACGGTTTTCCGGTATGCCAATGCCTGTATCTTTTACGTAAAACTTCAGTTCGTTCGGCTTACTTTCCATTACGGGATAATAGCCAAACTCAATTGAGCCGCCTTCTTCTGTATATTTAATTGCGTTTTTAACCAGATTTGTTAGTATAGCATATACCTTTTCGCGGTCGGTTTTAATTATTGCTTTCTCCGGTGGTAATGAAGTTTTAAATGAGAGCTTTATATTTTTGGCTTCAGTTTCAGGTTTGAAAAAAGAGTAAATATATTCTATCTGATCGTTTATTTTCGATTCTTTTATGTTTAGTTCTACCAGCCCGGCTTCGATTTTGGAAATATCAATAATGTCGTTGATAATATTTAACATACGAATACCGCTTTTCTCAATGATTCCAATATATTTTTCCTGCTCGGAGCCTGTCAGCCCCGGTGTTTTCAGCAATTCTGCAAAACCCAAAATCCCATTCATAGGCGTTCTGATTTCGTGACTCATATTGGCAAGGAATGCGGATTTAAGGCGGTCGCTTTCTTCTGCTTTTTCTTTGGCTACACCTAACTCTTCCACAATTCTTTTTCTTTCCGTTATATCCTCTTTAACAGCTATAAAATTTGTTACTGCGCCATCGCTGTTAATAATTGGAGAGATAACAGCATTTACCCAGTATAGCTCGCCATTTTTCTTTTTGTTTTGGAACTCACCTGTCCAGTCCTTACCTGAGTGAATAGTATTCCATAGGTTATTATAAAACTCTTTTGAATGAAAACCAGATTTGAGAATTCGCGAATTCTTTCCTTGAACTTCCTCAAATAAATATCCTGTAACTTTTGTGAAAAACGGATTTGTGTAAATTATTTTCCCTTCCGAATTCGTTATAGTAATAGAAACAGAGCTTGCCTCAACAGCACGGCTAAGAAGTTTTACTTTTTCTTCAGCTTTTTTCCTTTCCGAAATATCATGAACAATTGAATGTATGAATTTTTTATCTCCAATTTTTATGACACTGCTGAAAACTTCCACATCTGCAAGGCTGCCATCTGATTTGCGATGTCTGAACTCAAAATGTTTTGCATTTTGTTTTAAAACTTCGTTTACTGCTATTTTTATATCTTCCGGCGGCAAAGGGTTAATCTGGCTGATGTTCATTTTCTGTAGTGTTTCAACGCTCCAGCCGTAAAAGTCTGCGGCAGATTTATTTCCTTCTACAATATTTCCGTTTTCCGGGTCAACAATAAGTTTAACTGCAGTATGATTATAAAACAAATTTCTGAATTTTTCTTCACTGGCTTTTAAATCACTTTCACGCTGTTTCCTTATTTCGTTTTCGGCTTTTAAATCCTCTAATAAATTGAGTGAAGCTATATTTGACTTCTTTAGTTCTTCTGTTCGTTTTTGCACCAGCATTTCGAGCCGGATTTTTTCGTTCCGCTTAAATCTATCTGCCTCTTTTATTTTCAGCATTGCATTTATCTGAGCTTTTAGTTCGATTGGGTCAATGGGTTTGGCTAAGAAAGCTTCTCCTCCGGCTTCAAGGGCTGAAATACGGCTTTGCCTGTCTTTGTTTAATGCGGTTAGAAATACTACCGGAATTTCCGAGAGTTGTTTATCTGACTTGATTCTCCTGCACACTTCATATCCATCAATCTCCGGCATTACTATATCGAGTAAAATCACATCGGGTTCAATTTTTCTTGCTTTCTCAATTCCCAATTTGCCATTGGTTTCCATATAGACAACCGATTCCGGGAATACCTCGATTAAAAGTGCTTTCAGCGTAACGAGATTATCCCGATTGTCGTCGATTGCAAAGATTTTAATCTTTTTATTATCCATTTAATGTTTTTTTAATGGTATTATTGAAGATAGTTTCATCTATAGGTTTCGCAATAAATGCATTAAAACCATAAGCCAGAACCAATTCACGGTCTTCTTTCAGGGCGCTTGCAGTCAGGGCAATTACCGGAATATGCTGAGTTTGCATTTCATTTCTGATTGCCTTAAATGACTGAATACCGTCTATCTCAGGTAACGAAATATCCATAAGAATTAAATCAGGTAAGTGCTTTTTAGCTTTTGCAATACCTTCAACTCCATTCACAGCCTCTACCACAGTATAGCTTTCTTCAAGGAGAGCCTTTACGGTTATCATATTGTCGGGGTTGTCTTCAACCACAAGTATTATAGGTTTTCCTTCTTTGGTTTGTTGCTTTATAGCCGGTATTCCCTTTTCTGCCTTCTTGCCGCCAATCATTTCTCCAACAAGTTTTACCAGTTCACTGCGTTTAATATCTCCCTTTTGGAGAAGCTGATAAATTTGGTTCTTTTTTAATAGCTGTAAGTCTTCTTTTGTAACATATTTTGCCGTGAGTATCAGAACAGGTATATGCGAAGTTATCTCTGCATCCCGAATGGATTGAAGAACCTGAAACCCGTCAATTCCGGGCATCATTAAATCCAGTATGATAGCGTCGGGGATAAGTTGGTTAAACATCTCC
>CALKAJ010000145.1 GCA_937983305.1 uncultured Ignavibacteriota bacterium
AGATGGTGATTCGTGACTGGAGTTCAGACGTGTGCTCTTCCGATCTATTCCTTTTCGCCATATTTATTTTTTAAATTTGATGTTTTGCAAAAATTAATTCCGAAATCAGTTCTTCTGATTTTTTAAGTCTTTCTTCATCATACTTTACGCCTTCACAATCTGCTTCAATTTTAAGTTTAACTTCTATGATAAGCTGTATCCTTGAGTTCGATATATTATAACTTCCTGCCTTTGATTTACTAATTGTTTCTATAAGATTTTCAAAAAATCCGCTCTTGAATATTCTATGCTCCTTATCTTTTGGAAAATATAACGATAATTGTAATTCATTTAAAACTATTTTTTCGAGACCTAAATCTCCTGTCAATAATTTTAATTTCACAACATTAATTAGATTTTCAGTTTCCGGGGGAATTTTTCCGAATCTGTCCGATAACTCGCTTTTGATTTCCTGTAATTCCGATTCGGATAAACTGTTATACAATCTTTTATAAATATTAAAACGTTCTGTTTCATTCGAAATGTAATCCGGTGGGAGTAAGGCGTTTAAATCGTTCTCAAATATTATTCCCGAAATTTCTTTTTTCTTCTTCATTGATTCCGATATCTTCTGCTGGGTTGTATCATCTTTAAACAACTCTCCGAATTCCTTATCTTTTATTTCCGCTACTGCTTCTTCAATAATTTCCATAAACAATTCGAAACCAACCTGTTGAACAAATCCGCTTTGCTCCCTGCCAAGCATATTCCCTACTCCTCTTATTTCCATATCGCGCATTGCAAGATTGAACCCCGAACCTAAATCAGTATATTCTTCTATTGCCTGTAAGCGTCTGATTGCGTTTGATGTAAGGGTACTTGTTGGAGGTGAAACAAAATATGCATAAGCCTGCGAAGAACTTCTCCCTACTCTTCCTCTGAGCTGATAAAGTTCCGAGAGTCCGTAAGCATTTGCATTATTAATAATAATTGTATTTACGTTTGGTATATCCAGTCCTGATTCAATAATTTTTGTACAAACAAGAACGTTCAATTTCTTTTCTATAAAATCAACAATAATATCTTCAAGTTCATTCCCTTCCATTTGCCCGTGTGCAATTCCAACCTTTGCATTTGGTACAAGTTCCTTAATCCTGTCCGCAAATTTATATAGAGGGGCTATCTTGTCGTTTACAAAATATACCTGACCGTTTCTTGCAAGTTCTTTTCTTATAATATCTCCGATTAATCTCCAGTCAAGTTTGATTATTTCCGTAATTATCGGCTTTCTGTTCTTGGGAGGTGAGTTAATAACCGACAAATCTCTTGCTCCCAAAAGCGAAAAATTCATTGTCCTCGGAATTGGAGTTGCAGTCAGAGTCAATGTATCAACTCCCGGACTTAATGCTCTTAGTTTTTCTTTTGCTTTTACTCCAAACTTCTGCTCTTCGTCTATTACCAGCAATCCAAGATTTTTAAATTTAATATCCTTCGACAAAATCCTGTGAGTACCAATAAGAATATTAATTTTTCCTTCTTCTGTTTTTTTAAGTATTTCAGTCTGCTCCTTCTTTTTATGCATCCTTGTTATACACTGTGTCTCAACTGCAAAAGGGGAAAGTCTGTCTCTGAAAGTATTATAGTGCTGAATTGCAAGTATGGTAGTTGGTACAAGAATGGCAACCTGCCTGTTATCTAAAACACATTTGAATGCGGCACGTACGGCAACTTCGGTTTTTCCGAATCCAACGTCTCCGCATACAAGTCTGTCCATTGGATTGGGAGATTCCATATCCTGCTTTACTTCTTCAGTTGCTCTTGCCTGGTCGGGAGTATCTTCGTATATAAATCCTGCTTCAAGTTCTCTTTGCCAGTGTGAATCTGCCGAAAATGCAAATCCTTCCGATACTTTCCTTTTTGCATAAAGAAGTATCAAATCCCTCGCAATATCCTGAACCTTCTTTTTCGTTTTTGCTTTTAAATTTTCCCATTCACTTCCGCCAAGTCTTGTGAGCTTTGGGGTAAAACCTTCATTTGCGGAATACTTGCTGATTAAATTTACATAGTTTAAACTCAGATAAATAATGTCATTTTCTGCATAAGTAATTTTAACTACTTCCTGAGCACCGTTTCCCGTTTTAATAGTTTTCAGTCCGGAATAAACACCTATTCCAAAGTCCCTGTGAACTACAAGATCGCCATATCTCAGTTCTTTCAGCTCTTCGAATGTAATTCCCCTGAATTTCTTCTTTCTTTTTTTTATTTGACGGAAATACCTTCCGAATATTTCGTGCTCGGTATAGAAAAGAAGTTTTGCTTCGTGACTTATAAATCCTGAATGAGGGGAATCGCTTAATACTTTAATTTTTCCAAATAAATTTTCCTTGTCATAATCTTCAATAAGATTACGCATTCGCTTCGCCTGATATTCATCGGAACAGGCAATAAACAGATGATAGTCCTTATTAGCAAAATCGGAAATATTTTCTTCAAGCAGTTTTATATTGGAATGAAAATCGGGCTGGGGTTTTGTCCTGAAATTAATAACTTCGTTTTCGGAATTATCGAATGTGAGAATGTTAATGCATTTAAACCCTGCAGATAAATTATTTAATAATTCTTTGGATATATAATTTTCCTGCAGTTCAATATCTTCAAATATCAAAATACTTCCTTCCGGAATATAATCAAGAACTGTATCCGTAATATTAGATTTGCCTTCTTCACTTTCTGAAATATTCATACTAATCCTGACAACATCAAGCATTCGCAATGAACGCTGAGTTGTAATATCAAACTCTCTGATAGATTCAACCGTCTCCCCGAAAAATTCAATCCGAAGCGGCGAGTCATATCTTTCAGGAAATAAATCAACTATCCCGCCTCTTACAGAGAAATCTCCTGTTTCATCAACGAAATCCTTTTTAGTATAGTTATATTCTTCGAGCTTTTGAATTAATTCTTCGAATAAATATTCTTCGCCCTTTTTCAATTCAACTATACTGTCGGAAAATTTTTCCTTTGAAATTGTTTTCTCGTGAATTTTTGTTGAATCAATAAAGACCGCAAATTTATCTTCAGAGCTTAAAAGCGATAGAGCTTTACTTAAACTATCCGAATCAAGAGTTTTTTCATCCGAAAATATTCCCGTGTATTCATAATCACTTATTACCTCGAAATCCTCTTTCACTTTCCGGAGTGTTTCAAGGTCAGATGAAAAATAAACGATTTTCCCTTTTGATTTTCCGGCAATGTAATTCAGAAAGAAAGCCCTTGATGAACCGAAAAGCCCTGAAACATCTACTTTGCCTGTACCATCGAGAAATTTATCAAGCTGTGCAAACGTTCCGGAATTATAAAGAATTTTTGCAATATTCTTAAACAACATCAACCCCCTGTTTCGCAATTTCGTTGCAAAGGAAAATAAACTCCTGCAAGGTCAATGATTCCGGTCTTCTGCTAAAATCAAAGTTGATTTTTTCCGGCTCGATATTATAGTTTTCAAATAATTTTTTCAAAGAATTTCTCAATGTTTTTCTGCGTTTACCAAAACTTTCCCTTACCACAAGTTTTAACAGATTTTCGTTTTCAACCGGTTCCCTTTTTTCAAACTTAAATTTAACAACGGCAGAATTTACTCTTGGCTTTGGGAAAAAAGCACCGGGCGAAACGGTAAATAACATTTCCGGCTTCGTATAATAATTTGTCTGAACCGATAAAATTCCATATTCTTTTGTGTTTGGTTTGGCTACAAGTCTTTGTGCAACTTCCTTCTGCATCATCAAAACTGCAAAATCGAGTTTCTCTCCATTCTCAAATAATTTAAATAAAATTGCAGTTGTAATGTGATAAGGAATATTTCCGGCAATTTTAATTTTCTTTGATGATGATAAATCTTTTTCAAAATCAAATTCAAGAAAATCTTTTTCAAATATCTCAATTTGATTTCCAAGTGTTGCTTTCAGACTTAGAATGCATTTAGTATCAATTTCCACCGCATAATATTTTCCGCTGTTTCCTGCAATATGTTTACTTAAAGAGCCGTATCCGGGACCGATTTCAAGTATAGTATCATCCTTATTTAGTTCGAAGGCAGAAACAATTTTCTTTGCAATGTTTACATCTGTAAGGAAATTTTGCCCGAGAAATTTTTTAGGTTTGTATTTTGCAAATCTTTCGTCCACTAATTTACTTTGGGTAATAATAACAGCTTTTTTATATTTTCGTATTTTAACACCTTAAAATCATTTTTCACTATTTTATATTCTCCGTTTAGCCAAAGCCTCGCTTGATTTCTGTAATTGTCATAAGTATTCTGACCTGATTGTCCCGGCGGTAAGATTGAGTTATAAATATTTGTATTTGACATATCAATAATAAACCTCAAAGATGGTCCAAGATGAGATTCAAAATCAGATTTCGTTATTGCGTTTACGAAGCCGTATTGAATATTATTTATGGTTGTACCGCACCCGTTGCTTTCATAAGGTCCTATATCCAGTATTGCGGATAATGCCGGAACCGCTCCGAGAGGATGCTTCATTTTCACCTTATGCAGGTCGCCCCAACGCCAGGTTGAAACATCCGCATTATTAAACTTATTTCTTAAAAACTCAATTGCATCTTTAAAACTTTTCCTTAAAACGGTTTTCTTTTCAGGAAAATCTCTTCTCAGTAGTTTTGCGGTATTTCTGACAGGTATATTATTTAATGTAAGATATTTATAAAATAAATCTTCTCCGAGTTTTTGTTTATATAAATTTTTATATAGTTCAAGTTCAAATTGTGCAAATATCATTGCTTCGGGACTTGTGCTTTTAAACTCATAGTTCCACTTCATTAACATTGTCAGATAACTTCTCTCACCGATTGAAACCGTTACGGTATCTTTATACGCCTCAAATAATTCAGCACAAAAATCCTTTGCCTGCAAACTTTTTACATCGTTTTGCATAAGTTTAAATTCATTTGCCGAATAGTTATTTCTCGGTTTTAGAAGTTCGTCAATTCTCAATGCCCTGTAATGCGGCTCATAAAGATTTGAAATATAATATTTATAATCTTCTTTCGGTTTGTTATTAGCCGTTACAATATATCCTTCTTCCGGATTATACAGCGATGGAAGTTCATCAAATGGTACAAATCCCGCCCATTCAATCTCCCCTGCGGAAGGATAAATTGCTGAATATTCATATCCCGGATTTTCTCCCGATATAAATTTCCTGATTGGAATTTTCCCTGCCGCATGATAGCCAATATTATTCGATGTATCTGCATACACAAAATTAAGTGCAGGTAAGCCGAATGACCTTAAACCGTTTTTAAACTCATTCCAATCCGATGCCCTGCTGATATCATATACAGCACCAATTTCATCGCTGTATTCATATCCAGTCCATCTGAATGTTACAAGATATTTATCGCCTGTTTTGAAATTTTGTGGCGAGGCAAATCCGCTTTTCTCGAGATTTGAAATCACAGGTCCATACTTTGTCGAATAAATATTAAACACGATTTCATCGTTTGTTCCTTTGACTTTAATAATCTCTGCTATACTGTCAAGCGGATAAGAATTTTCGTTAACAAGATATTTGTTGATTCCGGCAGAATCTTTTTGAAGTATATAGAAATCCGCCTCGTCGTTCATCAGGTTAGTAATGCCCCAACTTATAATTCCATTACTGCCTATCATTATTCCGGGAGCGCCCGGAACTGAGAAGCCAAAAAATCTCGAATCGGTTTTTTTATCATATAAGTTAACTTCATACCACCTCGATGGTGTTAAGAGCGGAATATGCGGGTCATTGGCGAGAATGGGTTTTTTACTTTCTGATTTTTTCCCTGAGATTACCCACGCATTACTTCCGATATGACTTCCGTCAATATTGAAATATTTTTTATAATTCCATCCTGTTTCAAAAAATCCTCTTGCAAGCTCGGGCAATGCCGATAAATTTTCTTCTGTATTTTCTTCAAGTTCGGATGTATCGGGCTTTTCAATAATTTTTATTTTTCCCGGGCTCATAATTTCAGGAGCGTCTTCCGGGTAATTTGGAAAAAATTCCTTTGCTTTCTCAAGTCCGAATTTATTTACAATTAACCCAAAAGTATATTCGGTGTACCAGGCAATATTCAATTCCCAGCCCATCATTCTCACAATCATAATCGAGTGCTCGGGCTTCCACGCATCCGGTTTATAATCAAGTACATCAAATTCAAGCGGAAGTTCTTTAATATGAGTCTTGATAAATTCGTTTACACCGTTTGAATAATTATCAAGTACAAGCTTGGTTTTTTCGGGTAGTGAATTATAAATTTTATAAGATGCTCTGTTAATTCCAATTGTGCGGAATAATTTATCAAACTCAAGAACATCAGCCCCAAAAATCTCCGAGAGTCTGCCTTCCGCTGCCCTGCGTGATAAATCCATTTGCCATAGCCTGTCCTGGGCGTGTGTATATCCAAGTGCAAAATAAAGGTCGTCTTCGTTGTTAGCTTCAATGTGAGAGACACCAAAATCATCCCTGTAAATAATTACGGAATCATATAATTCGGCGGAACGGATTGTTCCGGATTCAATATAATCGCTCTTATCGGATAAATTTATAAAAAGAATATAGAAAGTAAGAACCGATACAAACAGAACAATAAATATACCTGCAAAATTTTTCAGAAAAGGTTTAAACATATAAGCCTAAAATAATTATAATATTACACAAATAAAATTATTTTCAACAAAATGACCATGCAAAATTAAAATGTTCTTATTTAACTAAAACAAGCTTTTTCAAATCCGAGAAGTCCATTCCGTCATTTACAAGAAACCTGAGGTAATAAACTCCGCTTGCAAGATTGCCGGCATCAAATACCGTTTTGTATATTCCGGCTTGTAATATTTCATTCACAAGTATTTTTACTTCTCTGCCAAAAATATCATATACTGCTAACTTGACTAACTTTGAGCTTGGAACTTGAAACTGTATTTCTGTCATTGAGTTAAACGGATTAGGGAAATTCTGTTCCAGTTTGAATTCATTTGGTACTTCACCGGAAATTTTCGAGATTCCAATTGTTGAATTTGAAAAACCTTTCAAAGAAATTACAATGTTGCTGTCGTTGTTGCCAACCGTCAGATTTGCATTATAAGTTGTATTTAATGCTGTTGGTTTAAATTTTACTTTAAGATATCTTAATTCACCGGAAGGAACTGAAGCAGGAACGGATTCTACAATAAATTGCGGTGCATTGGAAACTGCGGAGCTGATTGTAAGATTGGCTTTACCGTAATTCATAATTCCGATATAGTATGAGGCAGTATCATTTACTGCAAGCGTATCATAAACCACATTATAAGGAGCCGCACTGATTTCCGGAACCGGAGTTCTGTTGGCTACAGTGAAAGTTGATTTAATTCTATCAATAAATTCGGGATGGTCAATAAAAGGATTTCTTACATTCTGGAACGATTTAATTCTTGTATTTCGTAATCTTTCTCTTGCGTCAACTGTGTCAATTATATTGAAAAGTCTCAAAGCCGAATCCTGCTTTTGAGACATATAAGTTCCGAGATTACCGTATTTAACACAGAAATAAAATAATGAGCGTGCGACATTACCCTTATGAACATTTCTCGGTTCAAATACAATTGTATTTTGATAATCATTTCCTCTTTTTGAACCGCCTTGCTGCCAGGTAATATTTGAAACTACAAATCCGAATGCATAATTTGAACGGACGTTGTTTGAGTTTGCTTCAGTTGGATATAAATGATATATATCACTTTTCATTGGCTCATTTTCGTTGAAGAAACTTTGAGGATATGTATGCTCGGTATTAAATCCGAGATTTTGAGCTACTGTTCTTGTGGCCGCCTTAATTTTTATTCCGGTATAGACACATTCAATAGTATCGCCGCCGTAATCGTCAACTGTTTCAAACATTTTATCCCTGCCTGTATCATATCCGAGCGAGATATATCCGCTTGTAGTTAATGTTCTTAAAACCGTTTTCAATTGTTCGTCGTATAAGTTGTGGGTATTGGCATATTCCGTTTCAGGATGTTTTGCAAAAGCTGTAACATATTTCACAATCGGATAATTTAAACCCGTTGATTCAAAAATTAAAAAATCGCGGTAAGTTATATTTTGAATTGTTTTAAAGTAAACAGTAACCTGAATGCTGTCGTAAGGATTTATATTAAAAGGCGAGAAACTTCCGTAATAAAAAGCAGGATTAGTTGATCTGAAATTAGAAATCGTAATTATTTTATTGGAAGAATTTTTCAAATAAAAAGATTTTGAGCCCTGAACCTTTGTTACGGCAGTATCGAAAAGAACATTTCCGGGTGAAGGCTGGGCTTGAATTTCAGATACCAATACACACACCACAAATAATAAAGCGGATAAATATTTAAGCATTATTGAAGATTTAAATTTCGAGATGTTTTAAATTAAGGATTAATTGGGGATATTTATTTTTAAGATGAGAGTACAGGTTTTCAGCCGAATAAACAGAGCGATGCCTACCGCCTGTGCATCCGAAAGAAACCATTAAGTTTTCAAAATTCCGTGAGGTATAATTTTCAACTGCCTTATCAATTATTGAATATACATTATTAAGGAATTCGGTCATTTCGGGCTGAGTCTGTAAAAATTTTTGGACTGGCTCATCTTTGCCGGTGTAATTCATTAAGTCGGGAAATCTGCCGGGATTGTTGATAAACCTGCAATCGAATACGAAACCGCCTCCGTTGCCGGAATTATCAAAGGGAACATTTCCGTAAATAAAGCTGAACGAGAATATTTTTACTATTAATGACAAAAGCGTGATTTCTTAACTATTTTTCTTAAATAAAGTGTAATATACTCAATACTAAAATAATAAAATAGTTAAGAAATCAACCTGATTTTACTGCTTAGCAGCTTTTCTCTTCCGGATTACTCTTTTTATAATTCTGTAGATAATATAGACAAGTACTAATAACGGAATTATTGCAATTAAGATAGTTATCACGGAAGCAAGCACCTTTGTAAATCCTTTCATACCGGATTTAATTGCCTGACCAAGCTCGTAAAAGAATCCGCCGCCTGATGATGTTTCAAGAAGCGATGGCTCGAAAATACTAATTGTTAAGGTTGAGTAGTCCGCCTGACTTTTTAAGAATTTCATTCTGCCTTCGGTGCTTTCAATTTTTTGCCTTACGTCAGAAAGTTTTTGTTCTACTTCGAGTACATCTGAAAGTCTTGTGGTTTTTTCCTGTAATAATTTATAGAGACGCTCTTCCAGCTCTTTCTGTGTTTTTTGTCTTGCTTCAAGGTCAATGTATTCTTCGGTTACATCGCTTGAGTTTATATTTTGCGAAGATACTTTTCCAACTGCTGAAACTTCCGTTACAAGCTTATCGAAATCTTTTGAAGGTACTTTAATTGTTATTACACCTTGCTTTTTACCGGTAGCATTTGCGGAAGATGTTGAAGTTACTATTAATCCGCCAAGCGAATTAGTAATTTCAGTGATTTTTTTCTCCGCTTCGTCATACTTATCTGATTCAATCGTCATTTTTCCTGTTTTAACTACAAGTCTGTCCAGTATTTTTAAATCAGTACCCGATGTTTGCTGAGAGCCTGCGTCTTTTTGCTTCGTATATGATGAGGGCTCTGATGGTGATTTGCTTTTAACATCATCAAAACTTTTATCATATTCAACATTTGTTGAAATATCACGCTTTGGGGAAACTTCAAAGCTTTCCTCCTTGAATTTTTCACAGCCGGCGAATAAGAAAATTATTACCGGAATTAACAACAAAAGATTTTTAAAGTTTTTCATTTTCTTAGGGTTTAATTATGATTTATACTAAATATAATTTTTTCTGTTCCTTTTTGAAACTTTTTAATTTTTCCCTCTGTTCTAATAAACGAAAAGGAGATATAATGAAATCGTATTTGATTTTGATTTTAAACGGAATAGTATTAATGGCAATCGGAACCTATGGTTACGTAATGCCGGGCGGAAGCCCAACATCGCTGATAGCAACCGGAAGCGGATTTTTAATGGTGCTCTTCAGTATTCCTGTGAAAAAGGAGAACGCTTTGTTCGCTCATATAGCAGTAGGATTCACGGGATTGATATCAGTTCTTTTCTTTGTCGTTGGCTTTTTAAGAAGCAATTCTTTAATTCTCATAATGGCTTCAATTACTTTTGTATCGTTGGTGTTGCATATAGCAGATTTTTTCATGAGAAAAAAAGATAGAGAAAAAGTTGACATTTCAAATAGCTAATAAAAGAATTAGTAAAATATCTTAGCTGCCATAATCGAAGTTCCTTAGGGAACTTCAGTTAGGGTAGAAAAAATCACATTGGGAGTTCTTTCGGGAACTCCCGTAAAAATGTGATGTTTTTTTTATACACATTCCTTACAAAATTTTAATTAAAATATCCTCCCGGATTTCAATTCTCTCTGATAATCTCTTTTGTGATAAAAGAGCACCTTCATAAAAATCTCATTATCTTTGAATCTTGACTCCAAATCATCAATCATATTCAGGTAGCCTCCAATATCTTTTTTATCACTGTAATAACTCATAATGTACCACAATCTATGATGATTACCGGCAAATTCAGGATGCTTTAAAATCAGATTGTAGTAAAACTCAATTGCACTGATTGATTTTCTAGGGGCACCAATACTGTATAAAACTTTATCAATATATACCGAGTTTTCGTACTTTACAAAGAAACTGTCGATTTTCTCTTGTAATAACAATTTATAGTCAGTTGTATCGTTCCATAATTTTGAAACCATTTCTAAGTGTTCTTTTAGTCTTATATAATAATTATACGCATTTGTATCTTGCTCCAACATTGGTCTCTTTTCCAAGCCTTCTTTATATGCTATTAAATCATTATAAGCAATTGTATCTTTCCAATAAATTGAATCTTTCCACATAATTGGAATCATTTCTAAATATTCTTTTCTTGCTAAAAGATCTTTGCCCTCAGGTTTATGAACAACAAACTTAACAGGCTTTGCCTCCACTTTATACTGTTTGCCTTTAATCATAACATTTCTATATGCAGTTATCTCATATTCATCCGCAGGGAAATAATGACCGACCTGATAAATTTCTCGTGGTTTTTGAAGTTCATAATCTCCAAAATCTAATACCTCAAATGAACACATAGTATCCGGATAATCATACGAAGGAAAACCACAACTATATTGTGGTCCATGATATCGTACCCCCTGCTTATTAGAGTTTGTTACATTTACATTGCCACTATACAACCAATAGTCAAGTTTAACCTTCTTCTTATCAATTATAAATATCGTTTCCAGCCATACATTTTCTCCTTCAAGATAATCACTCTTGTCAGTAGAAATTATAAGTTGAATACCCTTTGTAATTTCAGAAGGATTCTTCTCTTGCGGTATCACAAAATTTCCCTCCAGACTAAAAAACACTAATATTAAAAATATTTTCCTCATCATTTTATAGCAATCATCCTTTTCGTTTCTGAAAAACCATCTGTAATTAACTTATAAAAATATATTCCGCTCGCAATGTTGCTTGCATCGAAAGTTGTTTCGTATGTGCCGGGCTGGAGTGATTCATTTATAAGGGTTGCGACTTCTTTGCCGAGGATGTCGAAGACTATTAATTTTACATTCCCGGATTTTGCAATTTGAAATTTAATATTTGTTGTTGGATTAAACGGGTTTGGATAGTTTTGCAATAATGAATATGAAGAAGGGATTTCAGAGTTGATATTAATTATACCCACACCACCGTTAGTTGTTTTAAAAAGCTTAGGAAAATAATTTGATGAGGTTCCCATTGCCCAACCTGTAATTTCGTTTACGAAATACGCAGCATCGAATGAGCAGTTTTGTGCAACCGATACAATTGCCCAATTTTTTCCGCTATTAGTTGTTTTAAGAATTCCAGATTCGGAACCAACCCATCCAACGCTATCATTTAGAAAAAATATTTTATAACAATGTATCGGATCATATTTACTTTCCCAATTTTGTCCCCCGTTTGTAGTCTTTTTAATACCAAAATGAACAAAACTTAAATATCCTGTGTTTTCATTTAGAAATTTTATATCCCTAATTGTATTGTTAAAATAACTCGAATCGCTTATTTGTGTTATCCAATTTTGTCCTCCATTTGTTGTCTTAATTAATTTGGATATATATAAATTTGTTGGTGGTTCAAAATATATCTTGTTAGCCCAGCCTGTCATCCCATTAATAAAATGCAAATTAGAGTTTTGAAATGCACTGAAATAATCATCAATTACAAACCAGTTTAAACCTCCGTTTGTAGTTTTCTTTAAATATTTACCAGCCACATATCCTGTATTATTGTCAATAAATTGTATGTCCTTTAATCGATCAGTTGCTTCAAAATATAATGAATCCCATGTTATCCCTTTGTTAGTTGTTTTTTTAATCAATTCATAAGTAAATATACTGTTATAAAATCCACCTGAAACCCAACCTGTATTATCATTAATAAAACTTATCGAAGAATAATGATTATTAATATTTGTTGGTATCTTAATCCAGTTTGTGCCTCCATTTGTAGTTCGGGCAAATACTCCGTTGCCTCCAACTATAAACCCTGTTTGTGAATCAAAAAAGTATATACTATTTATGTTTGAATACACAGGATAACCTATCGGTTGTTCAATCCATCCTGATTGCGAATGGGATGTTGTACTTAATAGCATTACCAAGAATAAAACAACTATTAACTTTTTTACTGATAAAAAGAATTGGAATTTCTCTGCGTTCAACATGTTTTTCTATCTTTTATGTTTTCAAAACCCCCCAGTGGCTTTCACTGCGGGGGATTTTTTAATTTTATCTTATTAATAGCATTTTCTTTGTTTCGGTGAAACCTTCTGTCGTCAGTTGATAGAAATAAGCGCCGCTGGATAATGCTGAGCCGTCGAAAGTGATTTCGTATGTGCCTGGCTGAAGCGATTCATTTACAAGGGTTGCGACTTCTTTGCCGAGGATGTCGAAGACTATTAATTTTACATTCCCGGATTTTGCAATTTGAAATTTTATATTTGTTGTTGGGTTGAACGGGTTTGGATAATTTTGTCCCAAAGAATACTTTGAAGGAATAATTTCATTATTATTTATGTTGCTTACAAAATTTCCACCTCCATTTGTTGTCCTTAGAATAATATTATTATAACCTGCAATTATTCCAGTATTTGCATCAAAGAATTTTGCAAATTCTATACGCTCGTTAGTAGGAATATCCAGTGGTCCCCAGCTATATCCCGCATCTGTCGATTTATATACTACTCCATAACTTGATAAATACATTATACTGTTGTTCACTATTTCAATCATTGTACAAAAAGATGTTGTCGGTGCGTTTACCTGAAACCAGTTATTCCCTCCGTTTGTAGTTTTTAACAATCCATATCCCGAACAGTATCCTGTACTAGAATTAATAAACTTCATGCTGTAAAAACCCACATAATTTCCATTCCCGCCAAATACCTGATTCCAGGTAGCACCAGCATCTGTGGTCTTATATATTCGCTTTTCAGAATTTGACATACTGCCAGACATAAATCCTGTATTGGAGTTTAACACACATATGTCGTAAACACTGTAGATTGTGTTTGGTGATAATTGAGTCCAATTATAACCTCCGTCGGTTGTTCTGTAAACTTGATCATAAAGTGCAGTAACTATGCCTGTCGAGGCATCAAAGAATTTAATTTTGTTGGCTGAAGAATAACTGTTTATAGTATAAGTAATAAACCAATTCTCTCCGCCGTTAGTCGTTTTTGCTACGTTTCCGATTCCTGAATTCCCGCCGGTCGTATATCCTGTATTTGCATTTACAAAGCAAATACCACTTATATGACCTCCAAACGGTGAGGTTTTTTGTATCCATGAATCTCCTGCATCCGTAGTCTTTAATATTGTATTGTTCCATCCGCAAATAAAACCTGTATTATTATCCGTGAATGCATAGTCTTTAAGCCACGTTGCTGCTGTTCCCTCACCGGTTGCGCTTGTTATCTTTATCCAGTTATCACCTGCATTAGTAGTATAAAAAATCTTGTTATTCCAGCCCATAACGTATCCTGAATTGGGACTTGAAAAAATTATTTTGTTTGCCATTGAACTTGGGAAGTATTCAACAAAAGTTTTTTGCGTCCAGTTTGCACCGCCATTAGTTGAAGTATAAAAACCATTATTGTAAGCTGCGTATAAGTTGTTTTCATCAAGTACAAACATACCGGAATTATAAACAGGATTTGTTGGATTCATAGTTGTCCAGCTATTTCCCATATTTGTAGTCTTAATAATCTTACCGTTATTGTAAGCTATCGCAGAAGTGCTGTTAATTGCTTTCTCAATTCTCAAAATTCCACCTGTAGGAAATATTGTATCGTTCCAGCTTATTCCTCCATTTGAAGTCCTTTTCAGTGTAGTGACTCCTTCCATAGGATTGCTCGTAAGAAGTCCGTAATTTTCATTGAAGAAATGCATTGAGTTTAAAGTGTTTGTGTATGAAAGCAGAACAACCCAGTTAACTCCTCCGTTTGTCGTCTTGTACAATTTTTGCCCATCCATTGCGAATCCGTTATTAATATCAAACATTTGAATTGAGATTATTGTGGAATAACCCGGAGTTCCGCACAAACTGAAATTTATTCCTCCATTAGTACTTTTGTATATTTTTCCAACATCAGAACCGATAAAGACAATATTGTTATCATACTGATAATAATATTTAAAACTTTCGGTAATCCCGGATACTTTGTTCGAAACACTCCAGTTATTACCATAATTTGTTGTTCTAATGATAGTGCCGCAATCTCCGGTAGCTATAAGTTCGTTTCCTCCCTTAAACTGCAAACTATACATGTTATTTCCCTGTGGAGATGGATTCACCCATTTCCAGTTACTCTGTGAATAGGCTAACGTACTGCCAAGGAAAATTATTGCAACGAGTGTAACTTTAATTTGTTTCATAGTCCTATAATTTAATTATTTTAATAACACTCCCGATACGTTTGCCGCGGCAAACTATCGGGATTTCTGATAAAGTGATTTATATCACTTTATCATCAACATTCTTTTTGTTTCAGTAAAACCATTCGTAATCAGTTGATAGAAATACGCGCCGCTGGATAATGCTGAGCCGTCGAAAGTGATTTCGTATGTGCCTGGCTGAAGCGATTCATTTACAAGGGTTGCGACTTCTTTGCCGAGGATGTCGAAGACAATTAGCTTAACCGGATTCCGGCCTATGCCGGAATGACAGAGCGGAATCTGAAACTCAATCTTCGTAACGGGATTAAACGGGTTAGGATAGTTTTGTGACAACGAAAAATCTTTTGCTACTCCGCTTATCTTTCTAATGTTCATAGCACATGTTGTAAAACTAATTCCGTAAATTCCTTTGTCAGACGGACTTAAATTCTTTTCGAATACATACCACATACGGAAGCAGGCTGAGTTTGGAACTAGATTCGCTGTACTTAATGCAATCTTTGAGTAGTAATTTGTATCGTTTGAAACGAGAACATTCACTGAGTCCCACGAATATTTCATCTTTGTCTTTGCATAAACCGAATTACCTGTTTTCGTTAGAAATCCATAACATCCGTTTAGTGTGTTATCTCCAATTATAAATTCACTGCCTTTGTAACTCCACATATCAATAACTGCTGAAGTCAAAATATTATGATGCACACTGCTTTGTCCGTTCCATTTTATTTCAGTTCCGAAAACATTTCGTTTACCGTTAGAATAATTTTCAAAGATACACATATAAGGATTTGGATTTGAACCCATTTGCGCGAACCCGGCATTATAATTCAAACCTGAATATCTTACTGTATCAATAAACAAATTCAGAGAGCTTGCGATTGTATCTGCTTTTAAACAATATATAGAATTTTGTACTGAAGAGAATTCTCTTTCAAAACTTATGAAAATCTTTTTAGGTGTAGTAGTAGAAATATTTACAAATGGATTTTTACAAATCTCATTTATTCCCAAAGTTAAATTAGTATCTTTTAAAACACTATGATTATCTGAACTAATAATCTTTAGTTTTATGTCATTGCCTGATTTATAAACAACAGCATAAGAATGTTGATTAATCAAAGCAATCTGCGTATTTGTCTGTTCACCGCCTTAACTATCTACAGTAAACTCATTAAGCCAGCCCTGATTTTGTTTGTAAATTCTCGCATACAAATCTTTGTTGCCATTTTTATTAGTCTCCCAAACGACAAAGGAATTCAATATTTCGCCGGGATAAGAATTGGTTTTATAGAAACCTATAGCAGGATTGATATTCAGGTAAGAGTTGTTGGTTAAGTAAAAGCCGCTATCAAGCGCACCCGTTGTGTTTATCTTTGAGACACAAATATTTAAAGCATTTCCATTAACTCTTTCGTAAACTAAGAACTCAAACGGAAAATTTGCATATTCATATCCGTTATCATTTCTGATTTGGAATGAAGGATTCCTGTCATTCCCAAAAGTAAGTTTTACAGGTGTATGCTGGTATTGGGCAAAAGAGAAACTGCTCAAAAACGTGAGCATAAACAAAACCGAAAATATGAAAACCTTTTTCATAGTTTTTAATATTTAAGATTTATTTTAATAATAATAACTTCTTTGTTTCTTTGTAACTGCCTGATATCATTTGATAAAAATAGACTCCTGATGTAAGGTTGCTGCCATCGAACGTTGTTTCATAAGTGCCGGGCTGAAGTGATTCATTTACAAGGGTTGCGACTTCTTTGCCGAGGATGTCGAAAACTGTTAGCTTAACTGGATTCCGGCCTGCGCCGGAATGACAGAGCGGAATCTGAAACTTAATTTTTGTACTTGGATTGAACGGGTTAGGATAGTTCTGATACAATGAATACGACAATGGAACCTCAGAAGATATTTTCGTAATATTTGTTAACAATGTATCGCCGTATGTGACACCGTTTATGTAACATCCCTTTAAATAGACAAAGTATGTTGACGGAGGCGGTTCTCCAACATCAAAACTCATTATTCCAAAGTTTTTAGCATACCTGGTGTGTGCAAGCATAAGTCCGTCGTGCCTGAAGGTTTTTGTTTTTACGTTATAAGAACCAAACAACGTCATATTAGTTGTGTCCTCACACCTTGCGTAAGACCAGTGATAAACGCAACTGCTAACCTGATTGTTTAATCTTGAACTAAGACTGTCGATAATTTTATCGTTTGCATATCCAGAACAGTTCGCATTCGGGAAATAATAAAGCAGATTCGCCCTCGTGGAATCAAACCTTACCCAGCCTGTTCCTATATCAGGAAAATTCTGCAAATAAAAATATTTATGTGCATTCATTACTGTGTCTTTCGTAATCCTTGCTTTGAACCTGTCGCCGTTGTTCGGATATGGCCAGTTCCAGTAATAGTAAACAAAGAAGTCACCTGTATGCATAGGAAAATAAGCTGCGTAGTCCATATCTTCAGCACCGCCCGTAACGGTTTTATTGATTATTTCATTATTGCCAACTATCCATCCTTTATTTTTATCAAGTAAATATATTGAGTTTAAAAGAACACCGGTAGGTAATTGCTGAGTCCGGTTCGTTCTTTTACTTGTGGAACGATAGACATCGAAATTCATTGTCCCTGCAAATATAACTTGTCCCGAGCCCTCGGGATTATTTCCGCTTATGGCAAGGGAATAAACATATCCGCCATATATGCCGTCGCATTGCTCCCACTGTGCAGAGGAATTAAGAATTAAGAAAGAAGAATTAAGAATAACAAAAAGCGTTACTAAAATTACAATTTTGGTTTTCATATGCTAAAATTAGTATTGATAATCATATTAAATGAGAATTTTGCCTTTGAAATTTTATTATCCGTTCCCGATAGAACCCTTATTTATCTGCTCGCTTTAATATTCCACCATTCAAAAAAAATTTACATCAACACCGAACAAATTTCCCGAAGGTTTAAATTTTTTTATTACAAAGAACTTTTGTTTAGCTTAAACTAAGAAATTATTTTTATGCAATCAATGAATTTTTATTACCCTGAAAAACCTCTCATAAAAAAACTCCTCACTAAGCAAGAGCTTAATGAGGAGTTAAAAAAATTATTACGAAAAATGCTGTTATTTTACAAGCACCATTCGTTTCACTTCTGTATATTCCGCAGAATTAAATCTGTAGAAATATATTCCGCTCTTTAAGCCGCTGCCATCGAATTTATATTCATACTTGCCGGCTTTGAGTTCTTTGTTTACCAATACCGCAACTTCTCTGCCAAGCAGGTCATACACTTTAAGCTCAATGTATGCCGCCTTTGGAACATCAAATCTGATAACGGTTTCCGGGTTAAAAGGATTCGGATAGTTTGAATACAGCTTAAATACTTCCGGAATTTCCGAGCCGAGACTGTTTATGCCAACCGTTGTTGACCAGCGAACTGTTTCCACAATCGGGTTTGAAATCGAAACCGTTACTGCACTGTCATTACCTGTACTGTCAGGACTTGTATATGCACCATTGCCCGAGCCTGTCCAGCCGCGGAAGTAATATGTTATTCCCATATTTACAACCGTGCGAGTTGTTACGCCAAAGGTGAAAGGTGCTGCGGAGTCATAAAAAATATTTCCGCCAAATGTATTTCCCT
>CALKAJ010000146.1 GCA_937983305.1 uncultured Ignavibacteriota bacterium
CGAGATGGTGATTCGTGACTGGAGTTCAGACGTGTGCTCTTCCGATCTAGATCTCAGGACATTTTTCGGCATCGGTCTGACATATTTAATCGGGTTTTTACTTTCCATTATCCTCAGGTACATCTACAAGAGAATTAACATAAAATCAAAGTCGTTATTATATTTAGGGTTTACAATAATAATATTATCAACAGTTTTTGCACATTTATGGTATTGGTCTGATACAATTTTAACATATTATTTAATCCGTAACGATATATTAAACAATTTAACATTTTTAAGGGGCGAAGGCGCAACAGTTTCAAGAATTCCAATTTTCGCAGCGTGGAGCGGATTGTATTTTATAATAAAAATCTGGTATCAGTGGAATCAGGAAAAAGAAAGAGCAAACAAAGCCGACCTTTTAGCTCACAAGGCTCAATTACAAATGTTAAGATATCAGTTAAATCCACATTTTTTATTTAATGCTTTAAACACTATCAGGGCATTAGTAGAAGAAGATAAAGAAAAAGCGAAAGAAATAATTACCCGGTTATCAGAATTTCTCAGGTATTCACTGCTCAGCAGGAATGCATTAAGGGTACCGTTAAGAGAAGAGCTGGAAGCTATCCGTCATTACTTCGATATACAAAAAATCCGTTATGAAGAAAAACTTGTTGTAAATTTTTACGTAGATAAAGAAGCAGAAGATTTCCCTGTGCTAAGCTTTTTGATATATCCTCTTATAGAAAATGCTGTAAAATACGGAATGAAAACAAGCAGACTGCCGGTTGAAATTGAGCTAAGAGCCTCAATATCGGAAAACGAACTAACTGTGATTGTTTCCAATACCGGAGTTTGGCTGACAGATTCTGAAAAACCGGATGAGATTGATAAAGGCACCGGTACAGGAATAGAGAATGTGAAACAGAGATTGAAAAACGAGTTTGAAGGAAGGCACGAGTTTGAAATTCAGGAAAAGGAAGGAAAAGTATTCGTCAAAATTAAAATTAAAAAGTAAGTAAGATGAAACTCAAAGCTTTAATAGTGGACGATGAAAGACTTGCCAGAAAAGAGTTGATTAACCTTCTCAGGAGATTTGACAACATCGAAATCGCAGGAGAAGCAGGCGACTCAAAGACTGCAATAGAAATGATTAAAGAAAATTCTTTTGACGTAATTTTTCTTGATATTCAAATGCCGGGAGAATCCGGTTTTGAGTTGATTGAAAAAATTGAAACAAGTGCAAAAATAATCTTTGTAACCGCCTATGATGAATTTGCTTTACGTGCATTTGATGTCAATGCTCTTGATTATTTATTGAAACCGGTGAACCCCGTAAGACTTGAAAAAGCACTTGAGAAACTTGAAGATACGATTCGCAGAAACATTACTCCGGTAAAAAATTTAGAATACGAAGACACAATATTTATACAGGTAGGAAGTGCGATGAAATTTTTAAAAGTAAATAAAATTGTGTGTATATTTTCTGCAGGAGATTATTCTGAAGTCAATACATCAGACGGCTTGAAAGGGTTAACATCCAAAACAATGAAAGAATGGGAAGAGCGGCTTCCGGGCAACTCGTTTTACAGAATTCACAGAACCAGCATTATTAATATCAATTACGTAAACAATGTAGATAAATGGTTTGAAGACTCATATCAGGTAACGCTTAAAGGAATAACTAAACCGGTTGCAATAAGCAGAAGGTATGCGGCAAAACTGAGGCAGGAATTAAAGTAAGATTTATAATAATTACTAATACTACTTAAAATAAAAACTATTATGATAAAAAATTTTACCATCAGCCGTAAGGCACAGTTAATTATTTTTATGTTCTTTCTTGCGGTAACGGGAACTCTGCAGCCGCAAACAATAACAGGGGAGAATGAACTTATTAATTACCTCAATTCAAAGGATACAGTATATGAAAACATCTGTATAGAATTCGGGAAAGAGACGTGGGATTTATATTCGGGCGAGGATGCGTCAAATATTTATACTCCTAAATCTAAAATGGCATCTTTCCTGACAGATAAAGAATTTACGGAAAATATTGATTATTGGTACGGCAACATATCGAAGATAAGTAACGAAACAGCAAAAAGAAAAGTTATTGTTTGGCGCAGCGTCATTTATGGAACAAAAATCGAATTAGACCCTGACGTAAAAGATGTGGCAACAAATCTTCTTGAAGAGCTAAGAAACAGGGATGACAAGGACACTATAAAAAACAAACAGCTTGAAAAGCAGGTAATAGAGTTAATCAGGATTCGAAATAAAAAAGCGAGAGAACTCGGATATGAAAACTATGCATATTATATACTTGATTATTTTGGAATCGGGCAGAAATGGTTTCAAGAATTTGCCGAAGCAATTGACAGGCACAGTGCACCTGTTTACAAAGAGCTACAGGAAAAAGTGAAAAGCGAAACAGGCTCGGTGACGCTCAAGGAAATTATGAAATATTACAAACAGCCGGAGAGTATTTTTTTCGAAGACGACAGCAACCATATAATAATGAAAAAATCACTCTCTGATATTGGATTTGATTACGATAAGCTGCCAATCAGGTTTGTGGTAAAGCCGGCTGATTTCGGAGGCAACTGTATCGGGGTAAAGATTCCCGGAGATTTCAGAGTTGTAATGGTACCGGATATGCCTATTTCGGTATTTATGCACGAACTCGGTCATGGATTACAGGGAATATACACAAGCACAAATACCGGCTTACTTGAAGGATACGAATGGTGCCTCGGAAATTCACCTGCGATGTTTTATGAAGGAATGGCAGAAACTATGGCAGAATTCACAAGAACTCCCGCCTGGTTAAAGAAATACGCCGGTTATTCAGACGAAAAAATTGCCGAAACTTTCAAACAGGATAAATATGCTGCGGCATTGAGAATGAGGGTAAACTTGCAATGGATGCTTTCAGAAATCGAGGTTTATAAAAACGAAGATAAAAATCCGGCAGAAATAACTAACGCATTATTTAAAAAGATTTATTTTACGGACGAAAACAGAAGCAGACCTTACAATCTGCTTAACACGAGTTTTGTAGATTACCCCTGCTATATGCAGAATTACGTAATTGCGGAATTCATCCGCTGGCAGGTACACCAAACGCTAAAGGAAAAATTTGGAGAGAACTATCCTCAGAATAATCAGGTCGGAAATTTTTTAGTCGAAAATTTTTATAAATACGGTGTCTCAAAAGACTGGCGCGAAATAATAAAAGACGCAACTGGAAAAGAATTAGACGTTGACGGTTATCTGATTTCACTCGGACTTTAACCTTGCGAAAGATTGATTTCTATACAAATTTATTCATTTTAAAATTGTACTTCTTTATGTAACTTTTTTGCAATTATTTCGAATTAAAGATATAAACTCTATCAACTAAATATACAACCATGGGCTCAAAAATTTCACGAAGGAAGTTTATTGGTAACACAGCCAAAGGAGCAATTGCTCTTGCATTTATCCCATCATTTCTAAAGTATAGTTCCAACGATGCATTAGCCGGAATTTCAAATCCCGGCTCAATCAGAGAGTATTACGAAAGATTCAACGTTTCGGAGGAAATGCTTTCAAAAGTAATCGCAGAAGCTATGTCGCGGGGCGGCGACTACTGTGACTTATTCTTTCAACATTCCATAAGCAACTACGTTATACTTGAGGATAATCAGGTAAATCGTGCATATTCCAATGTTGATTACGGAGTAGGAATCAGGGTGCTAAGCGGTGACCAGACGGGATATTCATTTGCCGAGGATATTACATTAGAGAATATGCTCAGAGCTGCACGAACGGCTGCAAATATAGCCAATGCAAGCAAACTGATACTGCCTGTTAATATTAAAGAAAAGAAAGCAAAAAATATTTACCCGATAGAAATCCCATGGGAAAAGATTTCTATTACGGATAAAATGCCTTGGATGACAAATCTAAACGATAAAATATTTTCTCTCGACAAAAGAGTTATAAAAGTTGTAATAAGCGCAAGCGATGAATCCAATTACATACTTGCGGTAAATTCCGAAGGAAATGCAGTTTGCGATTACCAGCCGATATCCAGAATCTCTGCAACAACAACGGCAGAATCCGGAGGCGTTAAAGAATGGAACTATGCAGATGTAGCCGGAAGAAAAGGTTTTGAAATTTTTTCTGACAGCAATTTCGATTATATCGCAAACGAGGCAGTGAAAAAGACAATGATTCTTTTCGATGCGGTCAAGCCCCAGAGCGGAGAAATGGAAATTGTACTCGCCGCAGGAGATTCGGGAATCCTGTTACACGAAGCGATAGGTCACGGAATGGAAGCAGATTTCAACAGGAAAAAGGAATCAATTTATTCTGATATGATTAATAAATATGTTGCCAAAGATTTTGTAAACATAATAGATGACGCTCTATATCCGGACCTGCAGGGTTCAATAAATATTGATGATGAATGTAACGATTCACAGAAAACATATCTTGTCGAAAACGGGATTCTCACAAGTTATATGCACGACAAGATAAGTGCCAAACATTACGGCTTAAACCCTACCGGTAACGGCAGAAGGCAGTCATTCAGATATGTTCCGTTGCCAAGGATGCGAAACACATATATGACAAACGGTCCTCATAAAAAAGAAGAGATAATCGCCAGTGTAAAAAACGGAATTTACTGTGAAAGCTTCACAAATGGTCAGGTCTTGATTGGACCCGGCGATTTCACATTTTACGTAAAAAACGGATATTTAATTGAAGATGGAAAATTAACAAAACCGATAAAGGATGTAAATATTATCGGAAACGGACCTCAAATGCTGAAAGATATAACAATGGTAGGCGATGACTTTGCAATGGCAAAAGGCGGATGGAGTTGCGGCAAAGGCGGCCAGACTGTCCCGGTCTCAATGGGATTACCTACGGTGAAAGTTTCAAAAATCACTGTAGGCGGAATGAAAAAATAATTTTATTAACCTAAAGGAATTGAAAAAAAATTATGTTTAATAAAAGTTTAAAAAACACTGCGGAATGGGCAGTAGAATATGCACTTAAATCAGGTGCAACCGAAGCGGCATCCTATCTTGCAAATGTAAAAAGTTTAAACCTCACATTGCTGAACGAAAAAATAGAAAAGCTGCAGGAATCAAATCAAAATTCACTCTCACTCGATTTATATTGCAATAATAAATATTCATCTCACAGCACAAATGACCTCAGAGAAGACTCTCTGAAAAAATTCATTGAGGAAGCTGTTAAGATGACAAATTTTCTTGCGAAAGACGATGCAAGAATGCTGCCGGATAAAAGTTTATATCCCGGAAGAGACGCATTAAACCGGGATTTGGATTTATTCGACTCCTCTTATGAATCAATTGATTTCAAAGATAAATTTTCTTTTGCACTAAAATTATTTGAAAGTATAAAAGGCAAATCGGATAAGATTATCAATGTTACCTCTTATTATAACGACTCAATGGCAAATGCATACAAGGTTCACAGCAACGGATTCAGCGGAGACATAAAAAGAACAATGTTTTCTGCTTATGCATCTGTTTCGGCAAATGACCCTAACGGAGGCAAACCGTCTTCAGGAGAAGGATGTTCTGCCAGATTTATGTCTGACCTTTTGAGTCCTGAGTTAATCTCAGAATCAGCATTGAAAAGAACACTCGGAAAAATTGGGCAGAAAAAAATAGATTCCGGAATATATAAAATGCTTGTTGAAAATCGTGTTGGATGGGGTCCGACGGGAACAATAACGAGAGCATTGGGCGGCAGAACGCTTCAGCAAAAAAACTCATACCTTGAAGGAATGTTGGGCAAAAAAATTGCTTCCGAAAAACTTACTATCATTGACGACCCGTTTATTAAAAAAGGACTCGCATCAAGACTTTTCGACGGTGAAGGCATCGCCTCGCAAAGAAAAGAAATCGTAAAAGAAGGTGTACTAAATGCATATTACATTGATAACTACTACGGCAGGAAATTGAATATGTCGCCTTATTCGGGAAGTTCTTCAAATCTTTTGTATGCCGAAGGTGATAAATCTTTCGAGAAGTTGATAAAGATGATTGATAAAGGAATTTATGTAACTGACTTCATCGGAGGAAATTTCAATACAACATCCGGTGATTTCTCAAACGGAATTGCAGGATATTACATAGAAGGCGGCGAGATAAAATTCCCCGTAAACGAAATGAATATATCCGGAAATGCCAAAGAGCTATGGGCAAGTCTTCTTGAAGTTGGAAATGACTCATATCAATTTTCATCGAATAAAACGCCAAGCTTCCTCTTTGATAATGTAGATTTCAGCGGAAAGTAAAGTTTGCTAAGTTCATCAAGTTTGTAAAGTTCATCAAGTTTGTAAAGTTCATCAAGTTTGTAAAGTTTATCAAGTTCAACAAGTTTATTGGCTGTTTTCAAACAACAACCAATGCCAGATTGGCAGAGCTTTTATAATTTTTCCGTCAGATTTAAATTCATCAAAAAGGTCATAAGTTAAAATTAAACCGTCTTTTATTTTGAATTTATTCATGGCTTCAAGTAATCCTCTGATTTCTCTTTCTTTTGTGTTAATATCGCTTAAATTATCAGTAACCTGAATCGCCTGAGTTATTATGTTTCCGGTTTTCAATAAAAAATCACACTCGTATTTCTCTTTAAAATAAAATATGTCTGATTTTTTTCTTAATAATTCTGTCAAAACAAAGTTTTCAAGAACTTTACCCCGGTTTTCGGAGAAACTGAAAGCAACGGCATTATAAATACCCGTATCAATTACATAAACTTTCCTGTCATTTGCAATTTGCTTTTTAATAGAATAATCAAATTTTGGGATACTGATATATAAATATGCATCTTCTAAATATCCGATATAATTTTTTACGCTCATCGGAGATTTTATATGAAGCAGCCCGCTAAGATTATTATAGCTGTAATTTGTACATATGTTCGATAATAAGTAATGAGATAATTCACGGAATGCTTTTGTATCCTTTAGTCTATGACGGACAATAATATCTTTAATTAGTATATCCTGATATAATTGTATTAATTCGTCTTTATCTTTACTCATAACAACTTCGGGGAATCCACCATACTTTAGAAATTCGGAAAAATATTTAATTATTAAGGATGTGTCTTTTGTTGAATAAAATTTTTTAATTTCATAATTCTTAAAATCAAGGAATTCTCTGAAGGAAAAAGGATATAATATCTCTGAAATATGTCTTCCGGTAATTGAAGAGGATAATTCCGAACTTAGTAATTTAGAATTACTTCCTGTTATGAAAACTTTTTTCCCTTCACCATACATACGGCTTACAAATTTTTCCCATCCATAAACGTTTTGAATTTCATCAAAGAAAAATGTTTTTAAATCAACTCCATAAATTTCATAATAGATTTCAAGAAGTGAATCAAAATCTTTGTATGAGAAATTAAGTAATCTTTCATCTTCGAAATTTAAAAAACCATATTTTTTAAAGCTTTTTGAAAATATTTTTAGTAAAGTTGATTTCCCGCATCTTCTTACACCTGTAATAACGGATATTTTTCTTGTTTTTAAAATATTTTCATTGAATGCTCTGAGTATATACTCGGAACTTTGATTAAAATTTTCAGCTTGGTCTGAAACAACTCGTCTAAGTTTAGTTTTATCCATTGATATTATATAATTTTGATATAAATTATATATTGGCAATATATAATACAAGGATTAAATATATCATTTATTTGGTTAAAAAGTAAGAGCCTCGAACACTGATTTAACGGATTTCCACTAATGATTTATAATGAATTTATAGTAGTGAAATGTTATATTTAATTAAAAAAATGAAAAATTTCTTATTAATCGCAGCGGTATTGGCAGTTAATGTAGTTTTTGGACAAACAAATCCGGGAAATGACACATTAATAGCTAATCCAAATTACGACAAAACATTAGCCGAGAAATCAGGCGGAGATGTTTATGGAATGAAAGGATACTATTTCGTAATTCTGAAATCCGGCACAAACATAACGGCAGACAAAGACTTTATTAACGAATGTTTCATAGGACATATGAATAACATACACAGATTAGTAGAAGAAGGCAAACTAATCGTAGCAGGTCCGTTGGGAAAGAACGAAAACAAATACAGGGGAATCTTTATATTAGACAAATTAAAATCAATGGACGAAGCAATAGAGATATTGCAAACCGACCCCGCAATAAAAAACGGGCTATTAGACTTCGAAATATATAACTGGTATGGCTCGGCTGCTCTTCCCGAATACTTACCCTATTCCGACAAAATCTGGAAATTGAAACCATAAAGAAATTTCTTTAGTCTGTTTGAAATTTCAATAAGTTCTTTAGTTGCCGACATTTGTTAAACTTTCGTTAATGCCCTTAAGTAATTCTTTTAAAATATTAAAGTTATCGTCTGAATATTTTTTATTAAACTGAGACATTAAAACAGACAAAGGGGAAGAGTGAATATTTCTTGTGTGCTCAATTAAAATATTAATGATATGGTCTTTTATATTTATTGTTGAAAATAATATTGAACCAATATCTCTCCCCAAAACACGAGGCGAAATAATATCATCATTCCATCCGTTACTTAATAAATCGAAATGATTATCAAAAATTTTAAATTCGTTAATAATTGCATATTTGGAAATAATAAAAGTAAAATCGTCAATATCTTTTATTCTTTCTGCAGGCTTATCGTACCATGAAATTAATTTTAAAATACAGATTGCCGGCAGAGTAGTTACTTTGAATGATTTATTATCCGAATATTCGATAATTTCCGTAAATTCTCTTATTTCGCTAAGACCCATTACGCTTAAAGTATGAAACTCTTTACCGTAAATATTAACTGTGCCATCAGTTTTTTCAATGCCGCCAAAAGGAAGCAGGTCGAGCATAAGATTATTTTTATAAAAGAGCCTGTATCCTTTAAGCTTATCCTCAGTAAAATCTCTTTTTAGCAGGTTATTTTTCAGAGTATCGTAAACGGAATACTCCGGAATCACAATGGCGATATCAATATCGCTTGTTGCCCGTGGTACAGGGATGTTGTGCTTACCGGTAATCATTATATCTCTTGCAAGAGCACCAATCACATAATAATCAATTCCGAGCAATTGCAATTCTACTTCGAGAACTTCGAAAAGTTCTATATAATTTTTTTTATTAAGCTTCTGAAATAATTCCATTTATATATTTGTCATAAATTATTTTAGCGGATTCAACATTTCTCGGATTAACCGTATTGATTAAATCCGCATAAATTAAAATCGGATGAACAACAGAAATATTGTCACCGGCATAAGAAGAAAAATTTTCTTTTAAGAAAAAATCAAAAATTTTTATATTACCGTCATTTGCTTCAACCAGTCTAAATTTTTTCAGAAGTTCTTCGTTACTTTCTGAGGTATAAATTGTAAAGAATTCAGGACGGATATAATTATCCAGCAGACTTGCTGCAGGTTCACTACCCCATAAAGATTTTCCATTGAATGGAATGTTTTTCCAATCATTAAGAAAACCGGGGTTTAAAGATTTAAAATTACCTCTGCTAATTTTTGGCTTTAATATTTCAGCAAAAAGAGAAACCCATTTTTCGAATAATTCTTTTTTGTGTATAAGATTTTTATTTTGAATATTTGCATCAATCAGATAGCCCTGTTTTTTCAATTCTCTCTTGGTTCTAAATATTGAATCAAGACTTATGCCTGTATAATCTGATAGCTCACGATATTTTTTATTTACCAGATTATTATCTGTTAAAAAAGCATAGATTAACTTTAAGCCCACACTGCTAAAATTTTTTGGAAAAATATTTTTTTTAAAATTATCTTTTTTCTTACCATCTATAAATAGATATAATAAATCGGATTTCACAAAGATATTTCCCGCAGCATCAGCATAATTAATACTTTTTTCCCTTAGTTTACTTCTAACGGAATAGCTAAGATATTCTGAAAACAATATTTGATTCTCTGATAAACTGCCCAATATTTCCATTTGGTTAAGATGAACAGAATTAAAATATTTTTTTGTTTCAACCCGGTATTCGAAAATTTCATTATTGAATTTAATTTTAATATAAGTGTCTTCTTCAGGCGGTTTATTATATTTGATTTGGGTCACATTCAAACCGGTAATTTCCTCTAGTTTTTCTATGACTTTTGTTATTAATTCTTCCATTGTTCTATATTTATTCAATGTCCGATATATTCGAACAGATAAAAATAACGAACAATATTATGAAAATCAACATATTTTGATAAATATATCAATAATATTCGAAATATAAGTTATGTTCGATAATATCGAACAAAAATAATTATCGAACAACACTAAAATTTTGATACTGTTATTAAAAGTTTAAAATAGATGGGCAGGAAAATGCATCGGGAGCCGTGAGACCCGAGCCCCAAAAACCACAAAAGACTTTTATTTCTAAATAAGAATTATTATCTTTAAGTAATAATTCTTATGTGATGACAACAAATAATATAATAGAGCAGCTGAAACAAAAAGGACTGAAAGTAACTCCTCAGCGGGTTGCAATATATGAGGCAGTGATAAAACTAAAAAAACATCCGACTGCCGAAAAAGTAATAGAATATATAAAAAAGAATCACCCCAATATTTCTGTTGGAACGGTATATAAAGTACTGGAATCATTAGTCGAAAACCAACTGCTTAAAAAAGTAAAAAACGAAAAAGATGTAATGCGATATGACGCAATAACACAACATCATCACCACTTATACTGCACCGATTCGGAAAGAATAGAAGATTTCGAAGACCGGGAACTTGACAGAATGATACAAGAATATTTTTCCAGGAAAAAAATCAAAGGATTTAAAGTCAAAGAAATAACACTACAAATAACAGGAGAATTCAAAAATTAAAAAAATCAAATCAAATGGATACTAAAAAAGGAAAATGCCCGTTTCATCAAGGGGCAAATACGGAAGCCCAAAATTCAGTAATGGATTGGTGGCCCAAAGCACTAAATCTTGACATACTCCATCAGCACGACACAAAAACCAAACCGACAGATGAAAGCTTTAACTACAAAGAAGAATTTAAAAAACTTGACCTTGAGGCGCTCAAAACCGATTTAAAAAAATTAATGACCGAAAGCCGTGACTGGTGGCCTGCCGACTGGGGACACTATGGCGGGTTAATGATACGAATGGCATGGCATGCGGCTGGAACATACGGAGTAATTGACGGACGAGGCGGAGCAAATAACGGAAATCAACGATTTGCACCGCTAAACAGCTGGCCCGATAATGCAAATTTAGATAAAGCACGAAGACTGCTCTTTCCCATAAAAAGAAAATACGGAAACAAAATATCCTGGGCTGACTTATTTATTTTAGCCGGAAATATGGCTTATGAATCAATGGGCTTTAAAACATTCGGCTTTGCAGGCGGACGCGAAGATATCTGGCATCCCGAAAAAGAAATTAACTGGGGTTCGGAAAAAGAATGGTTAGGAAAAACAAGATATTCGGAAACTGAAAACAGCGAATCATTAGCAAATCCGCTTGCCGCCGTTCAAATGGGATTGATATACGTAAACCCCGAAGGAGTTGACGGAAAACCCGACCCTTTACGAACTGCACAGGATGTACGCACTACCTTTAAACGTATGGCAATGAATGATGAAGAAACCGTAGCATTAACCGCAGGCGGACACACAGTAGGAAAAGCACACGGAAACGGAGATGCGGCAAAATTAGGAGAAGCCCCCGAAGGAGCCGAACTGCAAGAACAAGGACTCGGATGGATGAATCCCGCAGGCAAAGGAAATGCCGAAGATACCGTAACAAGCGGACTCGAAGGAGCCTGGACTACCACACCCGATAAATGGAATCACACATACTTCCACCTATTGCTAAAATATGAATGGGAACTCAAAAAAAGTCCTGCAGGAGCGTGGCAGTGGGAACCAATAAATTGCAAAGAAGAAGATAAACCATTTGACGCACACCTGAAAGGAGTCCGTAGAAATCCTATAATGACCGATGCAGATATGGCAATGAAAATGGACCCTGAATACAGAAAAATTTCCGAACGATTTTACAAAGACCCGAAATACTTTGAAGAAATATTTGCAAAAGCCTGGTTCAAATTAACTCATCGTGACTTAGGACCCAAAAGCAGATATATAGGTGCAGATGCTCCAAAAGAAGACTTAATCTGGCAGGACCCGATTCCTCAGGTTGACTACAAACTAACCGAAACGGAAATCGAAGAACTAAAAACCAAACTCTTAAATTGCGGATTATCACACACCGAATTAATTACCACAGCTTGGGATAGTGCAAGAACCTTCCGTTGTTCCGATTACAGAGGAGGAGCAAACGGCTCAAGAATCCGCTTAGCCCCGCAAAAAGACTGGGAAGGAAACGAACCTGCGAAACTTGCAAAGGTATTATCAAAACTGAACGAAATCCAATCAGGATTAAATAAAAAAGTAAGCATAGCCGACCTTATAGTATTAGGAGGAAGTGCCGCAATCGAAAAAGCAGCACAAAAAGCAAATGTAAAAACTAAAGTACCATTCTTCCCCGGCAGAGGCGATGCAACGCAAGAGATGACTGATATCGAATCATTCCAATACCTTGAACCCTTGCACGACGGATACAGAAACTGGTTAAAAGAAGATTACACTGTAAAAGCCGAAGAACTGCTATTAGACCGCACACAACTGATGGGACTAACGGCACCCGAAATGACAGTATTAATCGGTGGAATGCGTGTACTCGGAACAAATCACGCAGGAACAAAACACGGCGTATTCACAGAAAATGAAGGAACTCTAAGCAATGATTTCTTTATCAACCTCACAGATATGAAATACACCTGGAAACCAATTGACGAAAATTTATATAACATTATTGAGAGAAAGACCGGTGAAATAAAATGGACAGCAACACGTGTTGACCTCGTCTTTGGCTCAAACTCAATATTACGTTCCTATTCCGAATTCTATACACAGGAAGACAACAAAGAAAAATTTGTAAAAGACTTTATAAAAGCATGGGTAAAAATGATGAACGCAGACAGATTTGACTTAAAATAAAAACCCAACTGCAGTCGGCAAATATATTCCCAAAATATTAAAAAGACTTTTGTATATGTTTAAATCAATAGGTTTGTTATTTTTAATAAAAATTGAAAATTGAAAGTAACCAAAATAGATTTTAAAACTAAATAAATGTTTTTTTTATGAAAGGCATACAAGATACAACCAGCCTGACATACCGCCAGTTAATGGGAAACGGTATGACATACGAAATTCCCAGATTCCAAAGAGACTATACCTGGGAAATTGAGCAATGGGATGATTTATGGCACGATATTAATGTTCTTAGAAAAAGAGAAGAATCAGACCATTATATGGGTTATCTTGTTTTACAAAGTTCTGATAATAAAAACTATCAGATAATTGACGGGCAGCAAAGACTTACAACCTTAAGTATTATTATATTAGCTGTTCTAAAATGTTTAAAAGATTTAAGCGAAAAAGATATTGATTCTGATAAAAATAAACAAAGAATTGATGCTTTGAGGAATAGTTACATCGGCTATATAGACCCTGTAACATTAATCTCAAACAATAAACTCAAGCTCAACAGAAATAGCGATGATTATTATCGCCGGGAACTTGTGCTATTAAAAGAACTCCCCCTGAGAAACATAAATGCATCGGAAAAACAGATGAGAGAATGTTTCCTATGGTATTATGATAGAATCAATAAAGAATTTAATACAGGTGAATCATTGGCTGCTTTTATTGACGAAATTGCGGATAAATTGTTTTTTACAAGAATTAGCGTAACGGATGACTTTAATGCTTTCAGAGTATTCGAAACACTGAATGCGAGAGGTGTTCAATTGTCTGCGGCAGACTTACTTAAAAATTATTTATTTTCTGTTGTAGATGAATCAAATCCACACAAATCAGAAATTGAAGAATTAGAATTATTGTGGAGTAAAGTAATTGGTAAACTTGGCAATCAAAAGATTGAGGACTTCCTGAGATATTACTGGAACAGCAAAAACAAAACAGTGAGGAAGACCCAATTATTTAAAACTATCAGGAAAAACATCACTGATAAAACACAAGCATTTTCACTTATAAGAGAACTGAATGATGTAGCAGATGTGTTTATGGCTTTTCAGCATCCGGAAGATGATTTATGGAAGTCTAAAACAGAAGTATCAATAGCATTAGGTGAATTAAAACTATTTCAAATTAAACAAACACTCTCATTATTCATTTCCGCATATTATAATCTAAGCGAGGATGAATTTAAGAAAATTGCAAAAGCCTGTTCCATAATTTCTTTTAGATATAATATAATTGGCGGATTAAATCCAAACGAACAGGAAGATGTTTATAATACAATTGCTGTGAACATTAATAAAAACCGAAGTTTCAATTTAAATGAATTCAAAAGCATTTATGTCTCGGACGATAATTTTGAGACGGCATTTTCATCAAAAACTTTTAAAAATGTAACAAGAAACCACAAGATAGTAAAATATATTTTTGGAAAACTGGAAAAATATAAATATAAAAATGACATTAATACTGAAGGGGATATATACACAATAGAGCATATTTTACCCGAAAGTGCGGATGAAAATTGGGGTGATTTTGATAACGACGCAATAAATCGTTCCGTTTACAGAATTGGAAACCTAACATTACTTGAAAAGAAATTAAATAGAGATGCCGGAGATTTAAAATATGAAGAAAAGAAACAATTTTATAAAGAAAGTAATAGTGAGTACACGAAAAAATTAGTTGAACAGTACGAAGACTGGAACGAAGCCGGATTATCTGCAAGGCAAAAAGAACTTGCCAAAGATGCGAAATCAATCTGGCGTTTACAAATATAAATTTCGAATTATCAAACCCAATAAATTCATAAATAACTTGTAAAATATTAATACTTATATCACTTTTAGGCACTTAACTATTAATATTTTAATATTTAAATCAGATGTATAAATGACAATTTTCGGTACTGAAATAGGTGACGTTATTGGTTCGGTGTTTTAATGGAAAAATGTAATAACCACGATATAACACGGAAGCACGTAAAATCTATGAGATGAAAAAGAAAAGACTAAAAATTTATGTTGCATATTCTTACCCTTAACATTATTTTTACTTTGACACGTTTATTGAAAACCTTGAAAATGCAGGAGCAAAGAGAGTTGTTTTGTTTTGCATTGATGAGCATTGTTGGTACTGTAATGGACGAAAATATCACCGGAACAAAAGAAACTTGAAGATAACTTTAAACCCGAAAATATTGATTTAATAAACTGGTTTGTAATATCTAACAAATAATTTGAAAATGGCAAAAAACACTAAAATTGATGTAAACGGTACTGAAATAACAATTTTCAGAATCGATAATGATGATTACATTTCTTTAACCGACATTGCTCGTCATAAAGACGCTGAACATACCGACAGTGTTATACAGAATTGGATGCGTAACAGAAATACCATTGAATTACTTGGTTTTTGGGAAATTATTTATAATCCGAATTTTAAACCCCTCGAATTCGAGGGGTTTAGAAAACAAGCTGGTCTCAACAGCTTTGTATTGATTTCCATGGTAGTATTATCAAATTTAGAAAGCATTAATGCTGTTTTGATTCATCAGGGTTTATCCCAATCCGAACGTTTGAAGCAATTAAACAAAACTGCTATTCAGCAAATGAAATCACTTGTCAATAATCATAATATTAAAAAGCTTAAATAATTGAAGTATAAATCTGAATAGTTTCAAGATAACCAATCATTTTTAAGCATCAACTATTCATTTTCAGCAAAAGGAAAAAATTAAATATATAAACAGGTATTTAAGAACAAAAATCTAACCGAGCCGAAGTTACAGCAAAGATGAAATGGCATCACTCTCTCATCCGACTCTGAATAAGTTTGAAAGTAAAATTTCTTTTAATTATTTTTGTTCAGGTGAAATAATTTAAAAATTGACGGCTACTTCAATTATGACTTCTTCAAACTGGAAGGCAAAAACATTTGGGGCTATGAATGGTATCATGAATTACCAAAAGACAGATACTCAACCAGCTTTACCAAAATCGTATATTATGTCTATAGCACAAATACTGACGGAACGGACAAAGAGCAGCTATATAGATTTCACGTATTAATGTTTCATCAAGATAGTAAAAATGCAAAGTTTGACTATTTACTGGAAAAACATTATGAAACAGACGACACAAGAATAAGTGATTCGTTTTACGAATACACGTACAAAGAGGATATAGACTACAAAAAACTAAAAGACGACATAAAGGAAATTATAACAAAAAAAATAGAACCAAGCGGCAGAAGAATAGTACCGATAATAAAAGATTAAACCTGTCCTTTTCCCTGTAAAGAATTTTGTATATTTAATATAAAAAAAGTATTAGCCTTAACTTTGGTTTTGTAAAATGCGTGCTGAATCAGATAAAGCAGGTCAGGTAGTGCAACTAAGTGAAAATATAATGTTTCAATACAAATTTGGTATGGAGAAATGTAAAAGAATAATTCTTTGTTCTATTTGCTCTTTTAAGTGGGGAAATTTCAAGCAGAACGAGTAAATGATATAATTGTTCACTATTATTAATGAAACGAAGTAATCATCTTGCTGAGACAAATTCTTTTCTCTTCTTTGATAAACCATAATAATGATTATTAATAGCACCTGAAAAAGAAATTTTCATCCCCTCTTTGTATAAATAAAAAGTATTAAATACATTTGTACTACCCGACCGCTGCATACTGAAATAGAACTGTACAGTATTATTAAATAGAGCATTTAAAGACTTTGCGGTTATTCTTTCAGTAAGCGTTAAGCCGCCAAGTAAACATTTATCTAAAATACATTTGCAATCAGCCAAACGCCAATGCTCTACTTCATTTCTACTTTTATTTTTAAGTAAGTAGAGGTACAAATCTTCTAAAAGAGTGCAAACAAAAATGTATTGATGATTTTCATCTCCTTCAACTTTCTTTGAATTACCCACCCTAAAGAAAAGTTTTTCATCAGCACACATAATTTTAGCATAGTTGCCTTTGCCATATTCCATCTCCACCCAAGATGCTTTATCAGTTGAATTAAGTGTATCGCTTATTAATAATTTGTCATCATCGGTTTTGAAAGCATTGTTTACTGCCGAGATTGTGTATTCTGCGCCTTGAACAGGTATCAGTCGTTTTTGTGTTTCTACATCAATAAAATGCCCGTGTCGATATATAACTTTAAATGCTTTCATATTTGAACAATATGACTAAGAGCTTCTTTTAAAATTTCTCAAAAATTAATTAAGTTCTTTAACATAAATCATTCTTTGAAGATATATTTGTGAAGCCTGTTTTGCTTTTTAATAATATCTAAAAATATTTTGTTTCTCGCCTCTGCGTCCTTAATAATAGTTTCAGCACTTATAACATAAATTGATATGCTAGATTCACGATAAAATCTATGATATATTGGATGTTTCAAAGAAAATAATGGAACATAATCATCGCCCTTTAAACGGTCTGCTAATTTTTCATCAATGTCAGTTACTAAGAAAGCTGATATTTCTTCTATTTTCTCTTTTATCTTAAATGCTTTTACATAATCAAGCAATTGCTGAATACCGGCATGCTTTTTCCTATCAGGTTTTGATTTGAAATCAAATGGTTTAATTTCTATTAATACTGATTTTAATCTTTCGGGATTATCCGGATTGTGTGAGAAAAATAGAGATAAATCAGGTTTATCATTGGGAATATCAATTTCCTCTGAATTTTCCCCAATTTCACCTAAGATTTCTGATATTCTTATATCACTTGCAGCGTATGTGTAAGTAGTATACCTGTCATCTAGCAACCATAAGTTGTTCTTTCCAACTGAAAAATAATTATCATGTGATTGTTTTTCCATAAATAAATCATGGATTACCTTTTCAACTCTTTCTTTTTTGTCAAGTAATTTTCTTAAACGGGCAATTATATGGGTTCTATCTGTTACATAAGAAACCAGTTCGTTTTGTGCTAATTCAATTGCTTCGTGCAATTCTTCGTCGGTATAATCAGGTTTACCTGCTGTTGCAAATATTTTTTCTTTTGCATTATCAAATTTTTTCTTCGCATTATCAATCAACTTCTTTTTATCCATGAAGCCCGCTATATCAATATCGGATTCATCAATATAGTTTAAAAGATATGGACGCTCTTCATAAATCTCTGTAATTTTGGCTTTATTAATTGATTCAGTTTGAGGTATACCGTCTTTAACTAACTCTGTAATTTCCTTTTTTAAATATTCATTTATTGTTTCCCAAGAAATAGTTGAGAATAAATCTGTCTTTACTGGATATATTGAAAAATCGTTTCTTTCATTGTTAACACGAGTATCAAGATATTTAGACTCTAACAATAAATAGCCTGAATAACCATAAGGTAGTGTAATTTTAAAATCCTTTTCAGAGAAATCACATACTGTTCTATTGTTGGCACAATAATATGAATGTAATTTACCTTCAAAATTCGCAATATGATGATTTAAGATAAATTCAAATGTTTTACCTTCTTGATCTTTAATTTCAAAAGGTTTTTGTTTGAAATATGGAATGTCTGTTTGAGATCGGAAGAGCACACGTCTGAACTCCAGTCACGAATCACCATCTC